>CAYGQJ010000044.1:3542-40863 GCA_964351845.1 uncultured Flavobacteriaceae bacterium
CTTATCATGTACCAGCGTGTGGCATCTGGGCCATATGCTTCTAGCGTTTCAAAAGGATCTACGGCATTACCAAGGCGTTTAGACATTTTCTGTCCATTCTTATCAAGTACCAATCCATTAGACACTACATTTTTATAGGCAACATCATCAAAAACCATGGTAGATATAGCAAGTAACGTATAAAACCATCCTCTGGTCTGATCTACCCCTTCGGCAATAAAATCTGCTTTACGCCAAGTATCTTCTACGAGTTCTTTATTTTCAAAAGGGTAATGCCACTGTGCATACGGCATGGATCCAGAGTCAAACCATACATCAATTAGATCACTCTCGCGCATCATAGGTTGCCCTGATGCTGAAACTAAAGTAATGCGATCTACGACATTTTTGTGTAAATCTACAAGCTCATAGTTGGCTTCACTCATGTCACCCACTTTGAATGCTTCAAAAATATCTTTGTCAAGTACGCCAGCAGCTACCGCTTTTGCCATTTCTGATTTTAGTTCGGCAATAGATCCAATAATAATTTCTTCTTTACCATCTTCGGTACGCCAGATAGGTAAAGGAATTCCCCAGAAGCGACTACGAGACAGATTCCAATCATTGGCATTGGCAAGCCAATTTCCAAAACGTCCTTCTCCCGTTGCTTTTGGTTTCCAATTGATCCCAAGGTTGAGTTCGTGCATACGTTCTTTAAAATCAGTGACTTTAATGAACCAAGAATCTAGCGGGTAATACAGAACAGGTTTATCTGTACGCCAGCAGTGTGGATAACTGTGCACATACTTCTCAACTTTAAACGCTTTATTTTCTTCCTTCAAACGGATCGCAAGCTCTACATCCATCGATCTTTCTGGGGCTTCTCCGTCTGTATAATATTCGTTTTTAATGTACTTATTTCCAAATTCTTTAAGCTCAGGGCGAAATTTCCCTTGCAGGTCTACCAGTGGAACTAAGTTGTCATTTTCGTCTTTTACTAGTAATGGTGGTATTTCTGGAGACGCTTGTTTTGCGACCAAAGCATCATCGGCACCAAAGGTAGGCGCCGTGTGAACGATTCCTGTCCCATCTTCTGTAGTGACAAAATCTCCTGCAATGACACGAAAAGCGTCTTGAGGGTTGTCATGTGGTTGTACAAAATCAAATAATTGCTCATAGCGCAATTCAAGGAGGTCAGCTCCTTTAAATTCACGTGCCACTAGGAATGGAATCTTTTTATCCCCCTCTTTGTAAGCTTCTAAGTCCGCTTTCGCGAAAGCATGTACAAACTTTTTATCAAATTGTTTTGAAACTAAATTTTTAGCTAGAATCACTTTAACAGGCTCAAACGTGTATTGATTATAGGTTTCTACAAGCACATAATCAATCTTCTTTCCTACAGTCAGTGCTGTGTTAGACGGAAGCGTCCAAGGCGTAGTTGTCCATGCCAAGAAGTAGGTTTGCCCATCTGCCAATTCTTTTGCAAGTGGGTTTGCGCCTTCTGCTGTGATTTTAAACTGGGCAACCACGGTAGTATCTGTCACATCGCGATAGCAACCAGGTTGATTAAGCTCGTTTTGACTTAATCCGGTACCCGCTTTTGGCGAATAGGGTTGAATAGAGTAGCCTTTGTATAATAAATCTTTATCATACACTTGTTTAAGTAACCACCAAACCGTCTCCATGTATTTGGACTTATAAGTTATATACGGGTCTGTCATATCTACCCAATAGCCCATCTTTTCGGTGAGGTCATTCCAAATATCGGTATAACGCATCACGGCTTTTTTACACGCTTCGTTGTACTCCTCTACCGTGATTTTTTTGCCGATGTCTTCTTTGGTAATTCCGAGCTCTTTCTCAACACCTAACTCTACGGGAAGTCCATGGGTGTCCCATCCTGCTTTCCGTTTTACTTGAAAACCTTTCATGGTTTTGTAACGAGGGAAGATATCCTTGATCGCTCGGGCTAGGACGTGATGTACTCCGGGCAAGCCGTTGGCAGATGGAGGCCCTTCAAAAAAGACATAAGGAGTCGCTCCTTCTCTTGTTGTGACGCTCTTTTCAAACACCTTATTTTCCTTCCAAAATGCAAGAACCTCATCGGCTACTTGTGGAAGGTTTAATCCTTTATATTCAGTGAACTTAGCGCTCATGGTATTTTCTTTTTAATAAGGGTGCGAAATTACGGAATTTGAAGGAGAAATAATACACCTTATTATGTTAAGCAATATAACCACATCTACTAGGTGTATTCATTAAATCCAGATGATGCAATAGAAAACCTATTACGGTCTGAAACTACGGCAAAATCTGGATTAAAGAAATCCCCTTTGAATTTAAATTCAAAGGGGATTTCTAGCAGATAAAAGGTACTTTAAAAGCACCCCAAATCCATATTATTTTATAGTAAACAATGTGAGGATTTTTATTTCTTAGCCTGTAAAGCGTTTTTAAAATCTTGCATTGCCGCTATTGATCTTGTGGGTGGTGTAAATGCATCATCTTCAAAAGAAATAGTTCCTGAACGACCTTCCCATTCCCAGACGCCTTGTACTCCAAAAGAAACGTAACAACCAATAGCTGGGTTTACACCTGTAAGGTCAGTATTAAAAAGACCTACTGTTTCCCCGTTAGCATCACTTACCATGGTACTTACACCTATGGAGTAAGAAGCATTTGTATCCCCAATAGGAAGTATTTGATTTTGAGCCCAAAACTCATTTCCAGAGAGCGGATTATTAGGATCTCCAAATCTGGCAAAAATGGGCGTAAATGTCTGAACAGAACCTACAAAACAACTCCAATCAAAAGGCTCTATGGTTGTATCTGTAAACATAAACCCCGTAGCTCCTACTGTACACGTTTGTGTCAGGACAGGCAATCCAATAATGGGATCTAAACTACCATCAGTAATTAAATCCCACGTCCCAGCAAATGTAGCGTCATTAGTATCTACATAGGTGCCTAGAGCAACATCTGCTCTTTGATCACTATGATCTTTAACTGTTTGGATATAACTTTCTTTGTTGTCCATAATAACAGCAGTCGCTACTGGATGATTATAATCAGACACATCATACGTAAATGATCCTCTTTCTCCAACAAATTCGATAGTTGCAAGTGACGTTATAGAAACGTCTCTTCCCATATTGGCAAAAAAAGATAGTTTATCTCCTGTATCTGTAACAATAGTAGCATTGTATTTACCATCATTTTCTAGATTGATCCAAATTCTACCGTGAAACTTTGTATCTGAAGAGACTACAATCCCATGATACATTCCTTTGGAATTAGTATTAAATCTTTCTTGAGGTATTGTTGTAATAGGGTTGATCGCTCCTTTAAATTCTCCATTTATATTTGTAGATGCCTGCTCAGTGACTAGCGTCTCCATAGTAACGTCAAAATTTGCAACGATGTTCTCATTGCTTACTTCGTCATTACTACAAGAAAGACATATCATTAAAGTAAAGACTCCAATAATCATTTTTTTCATAATAGTCATATTAGTTAGTTAGTAAATATACTATTGTTTTGCATAAAAAATCCCATAACAAGCATGTTATGGGATTTTAAAATTTTAGTAGGTATTATTATTTCCTAAATACAGAAGAATCTCCTTCATGAATCGTAGCAGTAGATATCATTGCTCTGAAACCTTCATAATCTATATTTTCTGGAGCCGCCATAGGAACATCAAAAGGATCATCAAAACTAGAGAATCCTGCACGTCCATTCCAAAACCAAAGTCCTTTTTGTCCGTCAAAAGCAGTACATATTTCTGTAGGAACATCTTCAAAATCATTATTGAAAAATCCAAAGTTTGCATATTCAAGTCCATTTACATCAATCAAAGCACTACTTTGACCTATCCAATAGGTTAAAGGTTGTCCTCCTAAATCAACCATCTGGCTTTGAATCCAAAATTCATTACGCCCATTAGGTGTTGTCATTGGATCTTCATGTAAAAATACAGGAGCTATTTCTGTAATTAGGTTACCATCATCATCCAATCCATAAAAAAAGCATGGATACTCAAAGTTTTCAAACTCCGAATCTGAATATACAAGTCCATTATTGTGAGTAAAAACAACCTCTGTTAACAGTGGAAATCCAAAAACATCTGGATTAGGAGTTCCGTCTGTTAGTAAATCCCAAGTCCCATTAAAGTCTGGATCTTCAAAATCTTGATAGGTTCCTAATATAGCGGCAGCACGTTGTCCTGCTCTGTCTTTAACAGTAGCTATATGTGCTTCCTTATTATCTACAATCACATTCGTTGCCAAAGGGTTTTCAATATCATTCACGTCAAAATCAAAAGAACCTCTTTCTCCAACAAAAGAAAACCTAAAACCTTCTCTGCTTGTCGGCGTTCCTTGAAAGCGGAATCGATCACCTTGATTAGAAACAACAGTGGCATTATAGAAGCCGTCATTATTGATGTTTATCCAAATTTTTGCATGAATCTCAGTATCTAATGTCACAAAAACCCCGTGATAGATACCTTCGTTTGTATCATTAAATCTACTGTTTGGCACTACAGTTTCAGGATTGAAGTCTATTTGCTCAATAGCTACTTCTAAGTCTGTACTAGTGCTATTGCTAGTAATTGTTTCTTCATCACTACAAGAAGCAAAAAGGGCAGAAGCAAGAACACTAAAAATTAGTAATTGTTTTTTCATTGTTTTCATATTGTTTATTTCAAAAAAAAATCTTCCGTAAATATAGAACTAATAGGCCTTTTACGTATTCAAAAAGAACAACCTTTAGGCTTTTAACACTAGTGTGTATTTTGTCCGATAAATATGCTTTTTGCGGACTTTTATAGCTATATTAAGTAAGAATTATGCATCAAACATAAGGATAAATTACGTTTTTACCACACTATATGTGAGGTTTTTTTTCATATTGTAATGGTTTAATCTTCTAGAAACTAACAATTAGCCATAAAACAGTCTTCATTTTTTGGTCGTATTTTAAAACAAAAAAGTGCCACAAAGAGTCCGTTTTACATTCCTCTTTATGGCACAAAATATATGTCATTTTAAAATTTATATGACGCTTTTACACATGCTTTCCTACTTCAAAACCATGTTTTCCTAAGTATTGATTTCCACTATCAATAGCGTCTTCTTCCAAGGTAGTTCCCATAGAATCATTCCAGCGATTAAGATATCCAAATAATGAGATAACGCCAAGCATTTCTACAATCTCTCCTTCATCCCAATGCTCGTACAACGCTGATTTAATACTCGCGTCTACTGCATTAGGTACTTGACTAGCTGCTAGTGAAAAATCTAGTGCAGCTCGTTCTGCATCAGAAAAAGCGGCATGTGTTCTATATTCCCAAATATTATCTAATTGCTCTTGCTCCGCCCCATAACGCTCTGCTGCTCGTATGGCATGTGCTTGGCAATACCTACATCCTGTAGCATTACTTGACACCCAAGCAATCATACGTTTTAAGGAAGAGGTGACTCTTCCGTGATTTTCCATAACCGCTTTATTGAGGTTTATAAATGCACGAGAAATCTCAGGGCGACGCTGCATGGTCAATACAGAGTTGGGACAAAACCCTAATGTCTCGTTAAAAAATTCAGCAAGCTCTTTTGTTGTTTCGTCGTGCGCTGCATCTAATGGTGTTACTAATGGCATCGTTTTCTTTTATTAGTTGTGATGTTTGTAGTCTGTTATAAACCCTCACATGTGTTATACTTTTTGTGGTATTTCGCTTTCGCGAAAGCATATCAATAAAAACCCACAATTACAAAAATTTTTATCTATTACAAAAACAGTATTTTTATACCGCTTTAAGACGTGCGACTATTTTTTTCGCGAAAGCAAGATAGGCATTTCCCTATCATTTTTGTACCTTCAAATATCCAAAAAAAACCATAAAATAATGGCATCACATACAGTTACGACTACCTACATAAAAAAAATGCAATTTGAAACTGATAACCCTACTGGATATAAAACACTCATAGATACATCTCCAGAAAATGGGGGAACCAATGAAGGAATGGGCCCAAAAGCATTGATGTTATCATCGCTTGCGGGTTGCACCGGTCTTGATATTGTTTTTGTATTAAATAAAATGCGGGTAGCTGTTCCTGAGTTTAAAATGGAAGTAAAAGGAGAACTTACAGAAGAACACCCAAAATACTACCACAAGGTATGGCTAGATTATCACTTTTATGGAAGTGATCTAGATGAAGCAAAAATCCAAAAAGCAGTCGATCTCTCTGAAAGCACCTACTGCGGTGTTATGGAAATGTTTAGACAATTTGCAACATTAGAAGTAGGTGTCCACTTTCATAAAACCAACGCCTAACCCATTATAATCCCCAAATCTCATGCGTCTTTTTCTTATCCCTATATGCTTAGTATACACCATAGCACTGTCTGCTCAAAACAGTAAAGAGTTTACAAGAATTAATGAATTTTACATCCACGGAAACACCCAAGTCATTGGGAATAATAATGTAAGTAAACACCAAAATAAAGCTACAGGTGACAAAAGCGGTGTTAATGACGGGACCAAAATGAAATATGTAGATATAGACAAAAATTCATCTACATTCAATTCTAGCAGTGCCAACCTGACCATTCCTGAAGATACCACATTAAAGTATGCTGCCCTCTATTGGACCGCTACCTACCCTACAGAAAAAGGAACCAAAGTAGCAAAAGGAAGACGTTATGTGTATAAAGCAAATGGAGATCCTACAAAAGATATTCAAGAAATACAGTTCAAAGTTCCAGGCGGTGCTTACATGCCTTTGAGAGGAGAGTTAGTGTACGATGGAAAACAAGGAACGGTAAAAGGGATTACCGCTAGTAGGCCTTACACTTGCTATAAAGATATTACAGATATTATTAAGAACAATCAAACGGTGAATGGCACCTATACGGTTGCAAATATCCCTGTTACGCAAGGATACATTTCTGGAGGGAGTGCTGCTGGTTGGATGCTCTATGTTATTTATGAACGAGCACAAGATCCACTTCAATACATCACCACCTACCAAGGTTTTAACCACATTGATAAAAAAGGAGTCGCTATTGATTTTGGAAACTTTAAGGCTCCTGAAAAAGCAGAAACCAAAACAGCCATTACCATAAGTGCGCTTGAAGGAGATCTTACCCTAAAAAAAGATCAAATTGCTATTTATTATCCTAAGGAGGAAAAATTTGTAACGCTAGACAATGATGTGAGAGCCTCTAATAATTTTTTTAATAGCAGTATTACTATAGACAACTTCTACTTTACAGACAGAACCCCCAATAGCAAAAATACCCTAGGATTTGACATTGCTAAAATCACAATTCCAAACGCCATAAACGAAAGTATCGCAACCAGTACCAATGGTTTTAAATTACAGTTCAAAACAAGACAAGACAGATATTATATCTACTTCGCTGCTTTTCAAACAACACTTAACGAAACCTTTTATCAGGATGTAACCACCACCGCAGATGTAGACGCAAAAATTGAAGAACAAGAAGCCGACGAAGAAATAGTTGCTGAAACTGTCACAGAAACGACCTCTACAGCAGCTCTTGAAGACACAAAAACAACTGTTGTCGAAGAAGAAGACGTCGTTATCCAAGAAAAGCAGCCAGAAGTCAAAGTAACTCCAAAAAAAGAAACGGAAATCGTAGGCAATACAGTCGCCACTATCAGTGATAAAAAACCTACAAAGACTCCTGATGTACTAAAAGGATATTACATTATCTCCAATGTTTTTTCTTCTGAAGAAAATGCTGAAAAATGGGTAAAAAAATTAGAGGCTAAAAACATCTCATCTATCACTTTTAAAGGCCCAAAAAACAATCTTTATTATGTCTCTATTGGAAATAATGAAAGCCTTACAGTAGTACGTGAGGAATTGAACAAAATGAGGCAGGATCAAGATCTTAAAGATGCCTGGGTATTCAAAATAAATTCAAAGTAATTCATGCGGTGGAATGTAAAACCTATACAAAACTTAGAAAACGTCCATACGCTTTCTCAATCTTTACATGTTGATCCTACGATTGCACAACTTCTACTAGCAAGAGGTATTGATAGTTTTGACAAAGCAAAACAATTTTTTCGCCCCTCTCTAGACGAGCTTCATGATCCATTTCTGATGAAGGATATGGACAAAGCCGTTGCCCGTATTGAACAAGCTATTGCACAAGGAGAAAATATACTTGTCTTTGGCGATTATGACGTAGATGGTACGACGAGCGTTGCGCTGGTATCTTCCTATTTAAAGACCCTCCATCCTATGGTTGCTACCTATATCCCAGATCGATATGCAGAGGGATATGGCGTTTCTTATATGGGGATAGATTATGCATCAGATAACGACATGACCCTTATCATTGCATTAGATTGTGGTATTAAAGCCATAGAAAAAGTGGCGTATGCCAAGGAAAAAGGGGTCGATTTTATTATTTGTGACCACCACCGCCCTGGCCCTCAACTCCCCGATGCCGCGGCTGTATTAGACCCCAAACGTGACGATTGTGAATACCCTTATGATGAGTTATGCGGGTGTGGTGTAGGGTTTAAATTAATAAGTGCGCTTTCGCGAAAGCGTAACCAACCCTTTTCAGAGCTTCATCCCTATTTAGATCTTGTTGCCACTGCCATAGGAGCCGATATTGTGCCTATGACCGGAGAAAATAGAATCCTTGCCTACTATGGTCTTGAGGTCATCAATACCGCCCCAAGACCCGGGTTTAAAGCGATCATACAGCAACTCAAAAAAGATACTCTTACCATCACCGATGTTGTTTTTATTATCGCTCCCCGTATCAATGCAGCTGGGCGTATGAAACACGGAAATCATGCCGTGACCTTGCTTGTAGAAAATGATCCTGACGCCGCGCATCAGTACGCAACCGAAATAGAACAATACAACGCAGACCGAAAAGATGCCGACAAATCCATCACAGAAGAAGCCCTCGAACAAATCTTAAAAAACAACGAAACTAACAGAAAAACATCTGTTGTGTACCAAGAAGATTGGCATAAAGGTGTGATTGGTATTGTGGCTTCTCGACTTATAGAAACCTACTATAGACCCACCTTGGTTTTTACCAAAAGTGGTGATAAGCTTGCCGCCTCTGCAAGATCTGTAAAAGGATTTGATGTCTATAATGCCTTGCATGAATGTGAAGACTTGATAGAGCAATTTGGAGGACATAAATATGCGGCAGGTCTTACCTTAAAAGAAGAAAACTATGAGGCTTTTAAACAACGTTTTGAAGAGGTAGTAAATGCTACTTGTGAAGAACGTTTATTGATTCCTGAAATCACCATAGATGCCAAAATTGACCTTGATGATATCACTGAAAAGTTTTATCGCATCCTCAAACAGTTTGCTCCTTTTGGCCCTGGTAATATGAAACCTACCTTTATGACAGAAAACCTTGTAGACACAGGCTATGGTAAAAAAATAGGCGCCGATGAAACACATCTTAAAGTCACGGTTACTCAAAATAACAAAGGAAAAAAAATAGGAGGGATCGGTTTTGGAATAGGGGATACCTATGATCTTATTAGTAACAAAAAACCATTTAGTGCCGCTTATGTTTTAGATGAAAATGCATGGAATGGCGAGGTACATTTACAACTGCGTATAAAAGATATTAAGTAGTATATCATATGAAAGTAAAACACATACTTGTATTATTCTTGATCGCTTACATCATTATGACTATAGGTGCATTATTAAAAATAATGCATTGGACTTATGGGGATGAGTTGATTACATTTTCAACAATATTAAAAGTAATTGCTGCCTTAACTGCTATTTGGAAAGTCTTCACTATACAAAGTTTTAAGGACTTTCTAAATAAATAAAGCACTACTTCATAAACGCTAACACCAGCTCGACAATTTCTTGTGGTTTTTCTTCTTGTATAAAATGCTTCGCCTCTAAGATATGTACATCAGTATCTTTGATACCTAAATCTTTTTGAAGGGCTTCCTGCTGTGGTTCTAATTTTAAGAAGGTATCGTTTTTACCCCAAATAATCATAGCGGGCATCTCCATTTTTTGGATCATTGGTTGATACGCTGGAAGTGCATTACAAGTTTGTGTAAAAAAGTAATACATCGCTTTGGTCTTCCCTTCTTTAAGGGGGCGTTTATACCCTTCTACATCTGTTTTATTTAAGGTGTTATCTGTCAGTCCTTCTTTAAAAAGACCCTTAAGCATCATGTTTGTTGTGATTCCGTTGCGGTAGCTCCACATCGCAGTGCGTGCCCAAAGTCCAGGTTTAAATCGTATAGGAGGATCAAAACCTTCTTCATAAATAATCGTATTTAAGATAACCAAACGGTTGACTTTGTTGGGCGCTAACTCTAAGAGTTCCCATGTCCATAGACCGCCTGCGTCATGCATTACGTGTGACCAGGAATCTATGCCTAGCGCATTCATTAATTCTAATAATCGTTGTGCATGCATCTCTTCAGAATAGATCTCGTATCCTTCTGGAGAATCACTATTTCCAAAACCGAGCATATCTGGTGCAATCACACGATACCCACGATCTACGAGCGGATCTATCATTTTACGATACAACCACCCTGAAGTAGGTACCCCGTGTAGTAATACAATCACAGGGCCTTGCCCTTTGTCTATGTATTTGATAACACCGTCTTTTGAAGCAAAGGATTTTTGCTGACTTCTAAAACTATCGTAGGTGATTTGTTCTGGTCTCATCGTAACAGATTCATAAGGCTTACATGCCGTTAAAAAAAGAAGGATAGATACAATCGTAAGATACGTACGCATAGTTTTTTTGTTTTTTAATACAATTACTTTTCTTCTTTTGAAACTTCGAACTCTTTGAGTTGAAAGGTCTCTCCATCAAAAACCCCATAGGTATAATGATGAATCCAGTCACCTATATTGAAGTATGTAGATTGTTCTCCTACGTTGATGGTCATAGGCAAATGACGATGTCCAAAAACAAAGTAGTCGTAATGTGCGGTCTCAAGCTTACGTTTAGCATAGGTGGCGAGCCATTCGTTTTCTTCTCCTAAAAAAATATGATCGTCATTGCCTGAGATTAATTTATTTTTAACTGAAAAATACTGGGCAATGCGCATTCCAATATCGGGGTGTCCCCATCTAAATACCCATTGAAAAAAGCGTCCTTTAAATACTTTTTTCATTCGCTTGTATCCTTTGTCTCCAGGGCCTAAACCATCGCCATGACCTAAGAAAAATTTCTTGTCATTTATGGTAAAGACTTTAGGCTCATGATACACAGGAATTCCTAGCTCATCTTCAAAATAGCCATTCATCCATAAATCGTGATTCCCTACAAAAAAATGAATTTCTATACCACTATCCCTAAACTCGGCTAGCTTGCCTAATGTACGTACAAACCCTTTAGGAACGACTGTGCGGTACTCAAACCAAAAGTCAAAAAGATCTCCTAGCAAAAAAATAGCATGCGCATCAGGTCGTATCTCATCTAACCAACGCAAGAATTTTTGCTCTCTAGGCCTACTCTCATTGTGTGTTGGAGCACCTAGGTGATTATCAC
This sequence comes from uncultured Flavobacteriaceae bacterium, assembly GCA_964351845.1. Taxonomy (GTDB): domain Bacteria; phylum Bacteroidota; class Bacteroidia; order Flavobacteriales; family Flavobacteriaceae; genus Dokdonia. The sequence goes on from CAYGQJ010000044.1 coordinate 15,081, forward strand.
TAGAAAAATAAATTTTCTTTCCTTTTGGGATATTCATAGGCTAATTATCGCTTGCAAACCACTCTGCGTAACTGGTACGCGTTTCTTGAAGTCTTAGTGAATGAAGTTGAATATGTTCTGGAAGTAGCGATTGAATTTTTTGAGCAAAATCAATCACCATCATCTCACTCGTAGGTTGATAATCTACTAGCAATACATTATGCCCCCTATCTGATAGCTCTTTTGCAAGCTCTACATGGGGCGTGTTTTTATTAAAAACTGTGGCGTGATCAAACACATCTACAATTTCTTTATTGACGATCTTTTTTAAGTCCCCAAAATCGATGACCATCCCGTATTTTACGTGATTTGTATCAGAAATAGGGGTTCCTATCACCGTCACACTTAGTTCATAACTGTGACCGTGTACATTTTTACACTTTCCGTCATAGCCATAAAGGGCATGACCTGTTTCAAATGTAAACTGTTTTGTAATGCGAATATTTGCCATTTTATGCTTTCGCGAAAGCGCACTCTTACCGCTTTCTATTCTTAATTTTATTGTATAAAAATACGACAATTAATACGAGTGCTAGTATTAGGAACAAACCGTTTCCACTTAAAAAACTCATGAAGTCCATTGGTATATATTTAATTTGATGTTGATTCTTTGATTAATTGTATTGCTTTTTCTAATAATTCGTCTGTATTATTTTTTATTCCATCAATAGTTGGGTACATCACAATATCGGGAATAATACCTACCCGTTGTGTAGGCGTATCATCTGGATAGTAGGCGCCCAAACCAGAAAAATACGTGATTAAACCTCCTGGAAACGAAATATTTGAAATATCTCCATCTGCCCCTGCTGTGGTACTCCCAAGAATGGTTGTATTGGCTCCTGATCGAAATAGCATCGCTGTGTGTTCTCCTTGACTTTGCGTTTCTTCATTAACGAGCACAATTAGTTTGCCTTCATATATGGATTCTGATGTCCGAATTTGGTTTAACGTACCGAAATTAAACTCACCAGGGTTATTAAAATTAGGCCTACTAAATTTTGAATACGGCGTCCCCTCTGAAATAAAATAAGGTCCTAGAGACCTAAAAATCGGAGTATAGGGATAATTTCGAATATCTATGATGATTCCTTTTGTATTCTTGAGTTCTTTTTTTAACGATGCTATTTCAAGTTCTGAAATGGTCCTGAGGGTGATGTAGCCAATGTTATCATCGAGTATTCTATAACTTTTCTCACCATTATAATTGTACCATTTCATGTTCAAATCATCCTTGGGATACAATGGTACATTGTGCTGTTTTTCTTGCGAACTAGACACATACCTAATCTTGACATTGTTTTTTGAATGTCGTAGAATATCATCAGAAATATTTCGCAATAAAGCAGCTTCATTTGAAGCTGGATATAAGGTTCGTAGTGCTTCAACTATTACCTCAACTGGGCTATCATTAATGTGGGTAATGACATCACCCACATGTATTTTAGACACTTCTTTAAGGTTCTCTTCATAATATGCTATCACCACCAATTTGCCTTCAACAAATCGCACTTTGAAAGGGGGGTAATAGTCTCCTTTTGTGTTATCAAGCTTATTAAAACCTTGAGTCATAAAACCATGTGTGTCGTTTATTTCTCCTACTAATTGTGCAATCACTTTTTCATAGTCAAGTTCATTTTCACAATGAATCACTAAAGGAATGTATTCTTGAAGAATATCAGACCAAGACGTATCTGTAAGATCTCTGTAAGGAAAAAAATACTGAATAACATTCCAATATCTAAATAGCCCTAATAATCGATATCCTTGGTCAGGAAAACTAGGCTCTTTGTATAATTCTTCATTTTTAAAACTTGCTTGACCTACATTTCCACGACCTACATAGTAATTAGTTCCTTGATGTCTGTTTTTATAAATATAATAGAGTTTGTCTTTTACTTCTTTGCTTACTGAAGATTCAGCTAACCATAAATAATCTGGTGTAAGAATGGCTGTTTCGTCAGTTTCAAGACAGCTTTCACATTTTTCAACAATGCCAAGTGATGCGATCCATTTTAATAAAAAATCATTTTGTTCACTTTTTGTAGAAATCTTAAGGTATTCTGGAAGTACCCTAAATAATTCATAGTCCCAATGATAATCTCCGCTGGCAACAGCGGGATGATGATACTTTAAAAAACCCCATATTTTACCCAAAAGAGCGAGATCTGTAGTAAGGTCATTTGTTATTTTAGGGAAGATAATGGTAGAATTTGAATCAAAGGTTTTGTCAATCTTTGCATGAGGAATTTCCTGAGTAATGGGTTCCAATAATTGGATATCTTTTCCATCAATGGTAAGTTTTAAATCATCAAACCATACTTTTCCTTGACCTTGCAATATTGCTCCTATTCTAATAAACTCTGCTCCTGAAGGAAACGAAGTGTCAACACTAAATTTTGTCCAATCAATATCTTCTGTTATTTGTTCGTTTTCGTCTCCTGCAATGGCTAACAGTTCTCCATTCCCATCAATTCTTAAAAAAAGCCCTGCTGACGAACCTTTTAAACCTTCTGTTTTAATGTATCCTTCAAATGTAAGTTGAGCTCCCTTATATTTTGCAGGAATTTCATACATCCCGCAACCAAAACCATCTTCTTTTTTATTTGATATTATTTTTAAAGAATACTTCCCTGATTTTGTGACTAAAGAATCAGCCAATACATCATAATCCCCGAAGTCTTTCCAGCCGCTTGGGGTTTGATTAGCAAGGTCATATCGCTCAAAATTTAAGTTAAATTTATTTTCCTCTTTTGGAGAACAGCCGAAAAAGAAAATGAAAGAGAAAATAAAGAAATACCTTACCACGAAACAATACTTTTTAAAGATTAATACCCCACTTTCTTTCGAACTCTAGCTAAGACATCATTAGCTACTCGTGTCGCTTTTTCTGCGCCAAGGCTAAGGGCTTTATCGACCTCATCAAGATTTGCCATATAATGATTATAACGCTCACGTTGGGTTGCATACGCCGCTACGATTAACTCATAAAACGCTTGTTTTGCGTGTCCATAGCCATAATTACCTCCTTCATAATTTGCGCGCATTGCTGTAATTTGTTCTGGAGAAGCAATAAGTTTATATAATGCAAATAGATTGCACGTATCTGGGTTTTTTGGCTCTTCTAACGGCGTGCTATCGGTTTGAATGCCCATAATTTGCTTGCGGAGTTTCTTATCTGGCTGGAAAATATCAATGATATTACCTTTGGACTTACTCATTTTCCCTCCATCAGTTCCAGGGACATACATGGTGTCTTCATTGTGCTTTACGGCTGGCATAACGAAGGTTTCACCACCCGTCGCTGCATGAAAACGGCTCGCTACATCTCTCGTCATTTCTAAATGCTGCGCCTGATCTTTTCCTACAGGAACAATCTCTGCATCATACAAAAGGATATCTGCAGCCATAAGCATAGGATAGGTAAACAAGCCAGCGTTTACATCTTCCAAACGATCTGCTTTGTCTTTAAAGCTATGGGCAAGTGTCAGTCTTTGGTATGGGAAGAAACAACTTAGATACCATGAAAGTTCTGTTACTTGCGGGATATCACTTTGTCTATAAAACACCGTTTTTTCTATATCAAGCCCAAAAGCTAACCATGTTGCAGCGGTGCTATAGGTGTTCTGTCGTAACGTATCTCCATCTTTAATTTGGGTAAGTGAGTGCATATCTGCAATAAACAGAAAAGACTCATTCCCTGGAGCATTTGCCATTTGGATCGCTGGGATAATAGCTCCTAATAAATTTCCTAAGTGAGGTGTTCCTGTGCTCTGTACACCTGTTAAAATTCTTGCCATACTCATTACCTACATTCGTAGATATCTCATTATAATTAATACTTATTCTAGACATTTCTCATACGATTATGACTAGTTTTAAGCAAAGTTACTTTTTTCTAGGCATAGGCTACTACCTTTTCCCTATTTTTGAGGCGATGAACTTTTTTAGAAAAATAGGGTTGGCATTATGGAGGATATGGTTTTATCTTCTTATGCTCATTATTATACTTGTTTTATTTCCGCTACTTATCATAAGTATATTGAAGGAGTCTTGGTACCCGCTATTTTTCAGATTATCTCAAATTTGGGCAAGAGGTATCATGTTAGGAATGGGGTTTTACCCTAGTGTGACACGAGAGCAATCCTTAAAAAAAGGGGAAAGCTATATGCTCGTATCTAATCATACCTCTATGCTCGATATTATGTTGATGCTTCACATTTCAAAAAACCCTTTTGTTTTTGTTGGAAAGGCAGAACTTGCAAAAATCCCATTATTCGGTTTTTTCTATAAGCGTACCTGTATTCTTGTGGATCGTGGGAATGCTAGAAGTCGTAAAGCTGTTTTTGATCAGGCTCAAAAAAGACTCGAACAGGGGTTAAGTATTTGTATTTTTCCAGAAGGGGGTGTTCCTAGTGATACTTCCATTCTATTAGATAGTTTTAAGGATGGTGCCTTTCGTCTTGCTATAGATCATCAAATAGCCATTGTTCCTATCGTTTTTTATGATAATAAAAAATTATTCCCATATCAATTTTACAAAGGAAGACCGGGAAAAATGAGAGCCAATGTTTTTTCTTTTATCCCTACAAAAGGGATGTCTCAGGACCACAAAAAAACACTAAGAGAGCAAACACGTACATTGATACTAGATGCTTTAGTAAAAGATCAAGAATCTTAAAAAAAACCACGGAAAAGGCGCCGTAACCAGCGGCGCCTTCCTGTAATTATTGCATATTGCAACAACTAACCTAACCAACTAAAAACTAACCTAACGGAAAGTGTCTTTTCTAGAAGCGATAATTCACTCCTGTATAGAGTCCCACATAATAAGGCTTAAATTCTCCTACGCTATTCTTGTAGGCATTAAGCTGATATTTTAGTGATGGTTCTATATTTAATTTTACTTTTTCTGTTACTTTATAATTAAGCCCTAACCCTAAATTTGTGGTAAAGCTTACATCATTGAGCGCATTTGAAGTCCCTAAGTTTGTACGTAACCCATTAGATTCTAGGAACACCTCATTATTATTAAGTACCAAGGTGCTCATCCCTCCTATAATCTCAACGCCTAGTCGCTTATCAGAAAGCACATAGATAGCTTCCAATGGAATTTCTATATATCCTACATTTTGCTGAATTTCTCCACTGGCAACCGTATTTCCTCCTTGCCCAAACCCATCTTCAGAAACTCCCGGAGCAGCAGATGAAGGGTTTACTCTATCTGTGATATCTAAAAAACTAGCGTTTTGAGAAAAATCAATCCCCTGTAGTGTACGCGCACTATTGCTAGGGGTAAACGAAATATCTTGTGTATTATAATTAAGATCTACATTACTTACTCCCGTTCGCACTTTAAATTTAGGAGTCACTGCATAACTTACTTGTACTCCATAACTCAAGTTGACATCACTCGTCTTTGCGTTATCTTTAAATTGAGGATCAATTCCAGAACCTCCAAAATCTCCGTAATACACAGGAGCGGCAACAGCTCCAACATTCCATCTATTAGCAATAGCTTCTTTTTCTTTTAGTTCCTCATCTTGTGCGTTGGCATCTATAATGCGTGCTGCTTCATCAACAAGCGATTTTTTTGAATCTTCTTCTGTATCAGTATTTTCAGAAGCCGTTGTCGTTTCTTTTTCACTTACCGCAACAGTGGTATCATCCACGCGCTTATCTATGGTAACCGCTGGATCGATAAGATCTGATCGTTTTTGTGGTGTTGAACTATTATCTATTTCTGTTTTAACTAGGGTAGCTTCTGTATTTGATGTTTTTGCTGTTGTTGTGTCATCTATATACACTTGACGTTTGCTTTCTTGATTCGCACGCTGATTAGGTGCTGTTATTTTATCTTGATTAGCTACCGCTCCTTGTGTATCACTTACGCCAAAAAGAGTATGGTCTTCTTTTGTTTTATCAGGTTGCGTAGCTGTCGAATTATCATTTTCAGAAACACCATTGTCTGTCACAAGTTCTGATGCTGTTGACTTCGTGATATTAGAGTTTAACTCTTTAGGAGAGGTTTGATCTGTTGAAGTCTCTGTATTTTCTTTTTGATCAGATAAAACAAGTTCAGGAGTTGTGTTGGTTGTATCTGAAGTACCGTTCAACAGGGCATTACCTATGGTTACAAGTAATAGCAACAATGCTGCTATACCTCCTAATCGCCACCATATAGGAATTATTTTACGATCTTCTTTTTCTTTTTTTGCCGCAACAATATTCTGCCACACCTGATCACTAGGATGTGCTTCAAAGTTTTTAAATTTCTCCTGAAAAAGCCTGTCTATGTTCTTTTTCTGTTTCATTGGTTTTGAGATTGACTTAAGGTATAGTCTTGACTTACCTCTATTTTATTCTTTAATATTTTTCGAGCACGTGCCAAATTCGATTTAGACGTCCCCTCCGAAATTTCTAATACCTCAGAAATCTCTCTATGTGAATATCCATCTAATACATACAGATTAAATACCATTCTGTATCTATCGGGTAATTCTTGAATAATGCTAAGTAAATAATCGAGAGGCACACTTTCTTCTTCTACCTCTACATCTACTTCACTAATATTCTCTTCATTTATCAAATTAAGTACTCCTGTTTTTCGGTATCGTTGGAGTGCTGTATTGATGGCTATTCGCTTTAACCAACCTTCAAAGGAGCCTTGTCCTTTGTATTGAGACACCTTGTCAAAAATGGTGATAAAGGCGTCCTGCAGTATGTCTTCGGCATCTGCATAATTAGAAGCATATTTTAAGCAAACCGAAAAAAGCGAACTAGCATACCGCTTGTATAACTCTTCTTGGGCTTTTGCATGTTTCTTTTTACAATTTTCAATGAGTCGGTCTAAACTCAAAATATCTTTATTGGTTAGTTTTCTTAATCTATTCTACAATAGGCACATTAAATGTTACAAATGTAGGGTCTCCTGTTGCATTATTCCCTGTAAAAAAACGTAAACTTAACTCCCCTGCCTCTTCTGGTGTGATCACCAAAGGTGCTGTTCTTAGGTCATTTTCTAAATCAGAACACGTTGATCTTCCCTGGACTACTTTTGTTATGATGGCAATTTCTCTTACATCATCTTCATTTAAGATATCAAATCCATTAAATGCATGACAGGTAGAAGGTCTTTTGTACGTAACTTGTATCGTATCTGTTTGACCTACTACAAAAACATCAGGCACATTGCTTACTGTATCAACGGGTGTTACTTCAAAAAAGAAGAAAGGCGCATCGTCTGTACTACACCCTACAAGGAGTAGAAGAATTATAGGTATTATGCTTAACTTTTTCATATACAACGGGGGATATTATATACTGTAGATACATAAATGTATAAATGGTTGCGTCTAGTCATAAAAAAACCTCCTAAAATCAGGAGGTTTTGGTTGGTTTATTCATTTGACAACTTGATCGCTGCATGAATTTTTGTTTCCAGCTCTTCCATCAGATCTGGGTTATCTAGTAATAGTGCTTTTACAGCATCTCTTCCTTGCCCTAACTTTGTGTCTTGATAACTAAACCAAGAGCCACTCTTTTTTACAATCTCATAATTAACACCTATATCTATAATCTCTCCCACTTTAGAGACTCCTTCGCCATACATAATATCAAACTCGGCCATTCTAAAAGGAGGTGCTACTTTATTCTTAACCACCTTTACACGGGTCTTATTACCCATCACATTAGAGTTGCTATCTTTAATTTGCGTAGATCGTCTTATATCTAAACGTACCGAAGCATAGAATTTTAAGGCATTTCCTCCTGTTGTGGTTTCTGGATTACCAAACATCACTCCAATTTTCTCACGTAATTGATTAATAAATATGACAGTACAATTTGTTTTACTTATTGACCCTGTAAGCTTACGTAAGGCTTGTGACATCAATCGAGCGTGTAATCCCATTTTAGAATCTCCCATCTCTCCTTCGATCTCACTCTTAGGCGTTAATGCCGCAACAGAATCAATTACAATAATATCTATAGCGCCAGAGCGTATTAGATTGTCTGTAATTTCTAATGCTTGCTCTCCATTATCTGGTTGTGATATAATAAGGTTTTCAATATCAACGTTTAATTTTTCTGCATAAAAGCGATCAAATGCATGTTCTGCATCGATAAAAGCAGCAATCCCTCCTGCTTTTTGGGCTTCGGCAATGGCGTGTAATGTTAGGGTGGTTTTTCCTGAAGATTCAGGACCATATATTTCTATCACACGGCCACGAGGGTACCCTCCTACGCCTAGCGCTACATCTAATCCTAAAGAACCTGTAGGGATCGAGTCTACCTCAACGACAGCCTGATCTCCCATTTTCATAACAGCTCCCTTACCATAGGTTTTATCAAGCTTGTCTAATGTAAGTTGTAATGCTTTTAATTTTGCGTCTTTTTCACTGCTCATTTTCTTCTCTTTTTGAATTCTAAAAATTGGTAAGTAAAAGTAGCGTTTCTAATTGAAGGGGGCAAGGTACGCTTTCGCGAAAGCGGAATACTTTTTAACAAAAATCAACCCTCATTAAAAAAAACACGCAACCCTTTTTCTTTTTTGAAGTCTTCTTTATGAGAAGTAATAGTAAAAATGAATTTAAAACGAATTAAAAACAATAAAATCCAGCTTAAAGCAAAGCGTTATTTGATGCTGACGCATTGCCGAAAGTTGGAAGGAGGCTAGTTAGACATCTATTTCTGTGCTTGTAACACAAATAGAAATAAGTCTAACAAATGAATTAGCCGTTCAAAAAAATGCCCGCAGGATCGACCTCCGGGCATTTTTTTGTGGTACACTTCCTCCCTTTTTAGAAATCTTCTATCTTTGCAATAAATTAATTCTTTTAAACTTAACATAGTATAGCATGCAACTGTACAACAAATTAAGTGCAAAAGAGAGAGCAGCCCTTATTGATGAAGCCGGAGACGAGCGCTTCACACTCTCTTTTTACCAATATGCACACATAGGGAATCCAGAACTTTTTAGAAATCATCTGTTTATCGCTTGGGACGATATGGACGTCTTAGGTCGTATATATGTGGCCAAAGAAGGGATTAACGCACAACTATCTGTCCCTGCCACCAACTTTACTGCGTTCAAGTCGTTCTTAGACGGGATTCATTTTTTAAAAGATGTACGCCTCAATATTGCCATAGAGCAAGACAATAAATCGTTTCTTAAATTAAAAGTAAAAGTGCGCAACAAGATCGTAGCAGATGGGCTTAATGATGCTACTTTTGATGTGACTAATAAAGGGGTTCATGTAGATGCCAAAACCTTTAATACCCTCATAGAAGATCAAGATACCGTACTCGTAGATATGCGAAATCATTACGAGAGTGAGATCGGTCATTTTAAAAATGCGGTCACGCCCGATGTAGACACATTCAGAGATTCTCTTGATATTATTGAAGACGATCTAAAAAATCACAAAGAAGATAAAAAACTTGTGATGTACTGTACGGGAGGTATCCGATGTGAAAAAGCAAGTGCTTATTTTAAACATAAAGGCTTTAAAAATGTGTTTCAGTTAGAAGGGGGTATCATAGAATATGCCCGTCAAATTGAACAACAAAAGCTGGAAAATAAGTTTATGGGCAAAAACTTTGTGTTTGATCACAGGAGAGGAGAGCGTATCTCTGAAGATATTATTTCCAATTGCCATCAGTGTGGAAACGCTTGTGATACACATGTAAACTGTGCCAATGAAGCATGTCACCTTCTTTTTATACAATGTGAGTCTTGTGCTGCTCAAATGGAAAACTGTTGTTCTCAAGAATGTGTAGAAATCACACACCTTCCTTATGAAGAACAAAAAAAGTTGCGAAGTGGTAAAGGAAACAGTAATAAGATATTTAAGAAAGGACGCTCAGAGAAATTAAAGTTTCAAAACAAAGTTTAATGATCGGAGGCGTGCGTTTATTTTTTTAGAACTCTTACCGTTGTTTGTGCATCAGCATCTAATCCCTGTGCTGTTACAAAGTAGATTCCTGTGGTTAAGCTTGAAAAATCCATTTCTACACTAATACTGTTTAGATCTAGATATTCAAGAACTGTTCTACCTAGCGCATCTCTCACAACAATTTGTTCAAAAGCAACGGGGGCTCCTATAGTTACGATGCCACTCGTTGGATTTGGAAAGACTCTAACCTCATCAAATAGTTGATCTTCAACAGAGAGTTGTCCCACATTAAACGTATGCGTATGACTTTCTCCATTATAGGTGACCACATAAGTCCATTCTCCTGTTTGATCTGTAATCGTTCTTTGCTGTCCCCACCAAGAGGCAACAAAATCATCATTAAAGTTGGTGTTCCAACTTGAATAAAGATTCCCACTAGGATCAAATATTTGGTTTAATGAAGAGGTCCCTGTCACTTGATCTTTATAATATCCTATAAACCAAATCGTAGCTCCTTCATCAAATTGTGTGCTTTCAAAGGTTTCTTCAATGTCAGGGCACGTTCCAAAATCCGGCAGGTTCGTATGGGTAAGCGCTGCATTAACTCCAGGGTTAAGGTATTCTTTCTGTTCTGCCCACCAGCTTGTATCATTTAAGTCATTACAAGGGCCCGCATAAGGATCTATGAGATTATTGTTTTCATCATATACTTCAAAATGTAAGTGCGGTCCTGTAGAGTTTCCAGAACTCGCTACAATTCCTAAATATTCTCCTTGCGCTACGGTGTCTCCTACATTTTTTGAGGTGAGGCTTCCGTTTTTCATATGTCCATACCAAGCGATACTCCCATCAGAATGTTCTACAAAAACAGCATTCCATTGTTGTCCATTTCCGCCAGCAGTACAATTTCTATCAAAGCTTCCATCATTTTTGAAAATAATTTGCCCTGGTGCTGCTGCTATAATTTCTGTTTGCCCCTCAATCATTTGTTTCCAAGAAAAAGGCCATAAAAAAATATCGACACCTTGATGATTGTATCCACTCGTTGTATCATAGGTTCGTGTTCCACAATTCCAATCTTGCAACCCTCCTGTGGTTTCGTCATGATCAAAATACACAGAAATACCCCAAGTACTATTATATTCAAAACCATCTGCTTGTTGAATAGGCCACGTAAAAGAAACTTGTTGCGCTGAGAAGTTACTGATGTCGTTTTGATATAACCGCACTCCCTGCTGTGTAAGCATTGCTTTATTCTCTGTTACAGCGGCATGATACATTTCGTAATCTTCTACTGAAACACAGTTAATCCCATCTGGATTAAAAACTTTTTCACCACCTGCAACTTGAGCTACACTGACTCCTAATACAAGAAGCATGTAGGATAAAATGGATACACGTAGAATTAGTTTCATAAGGTGAACTTTAAGTCTTAAATTTGTTCGATAACTTTTTCTAATGCTAAAGGAATACGTGCAGAACCTTAATAAATTGGTATCTTTAAACTTTTAGCTGGTTATCAAATCTAAATAATAAGAACGAGTAAAACATCTAAATATATTAATTAAATATTGATTTTTAAGTGTTTTACCTTAAGATATAAATACTATGGCGTGTGGAAATTGTGGAACAGGAGCCGATGGGCAACCTAAAGGTTGTAAAAATAACGGCACCTGTGGTACCGATGGATGTAACAAACTCACTGTTTTTGATTGGCTTTCAAACATGGCTATTCCAGAAGGTCAAGAAGCATTTAAGTATGTAGAAGTTCGTTTTAAAAACGGACGTAAAGACTACTATAAAAACACAGAAAATCTTACGTTAAGTATTGGAGATATTGTGGCAACACAAGCCACATCAGGACATGATATTGGAATGGTTACCCTAACAGGAGAACTAGTTCGTGTGCAAATGAAGCGCAAAAAAGTACTCCAAGATACAGAAGGCACACTCAAAATATATCGCAAAGCCTCTCAAAAAGACATAGACATTTGGACAAAAGCAAGAGAGCGTGAAGAACCTATGAAGGTAAAAGCACGTCAAATCGCTATTCGTTTGGATTTACAAATGAAAATTTCTGATATTGAATTTCAAGGAGACGCATCAAAAGCTACCTTTTATTACACCGCCGAAGATCGTGTAGATTTTAGACAACTTATTAAGGAGTTTGCACAAGAGTTTAGAACCCGTATTGAGATGAAACAAATTGGACTTCGACAAGAAGCGTCTCGATTGGGAGGAATTGGTTCTTGTGGTCGTGAACTTTGTTGTTCTACTTGGCTTACGGACTTTAGATCCGTGACTACGGGAGCCGCTCGATATCAGCAATTATCACTGAATCCTCAAAAATTAGCCGGTCAGTGCGGAAAACTCAAATGCTGTCTTAATTATGAGCTAGACTCCTACCTAGATGCCCTAAAAGCATTTCCAAAAACAGATGTGAAGCTCTATACTGGTAAAGGAACTGCTGTTTGTCAAAAAATAGATATTTTTCAAGGATTTCTCTGGTATGCCTATGAAGGTGAATGGATGAATTGGCATAAACTCGAGGCTGCTCAGGCAAATGAAATCATAAAATTAAATAAAGCAAAAGAACCTGTGGCAAGTCTTGAAGAATTTGCTTCAGAATTAATCCCAGATACTAAAATTGATTTTGGGAACGTTGTAGGACAAGATAGCCTTACGCGTTTTGACAAGCCTAAAACGCCTACCAAACGTCGTAATAATCGCAACAGAAATAAAAAACGTGCCACCACTACAACAAACAATAAACCCCAAGAACAAAAGAAAACTGATCAAAAAAGAACCACTCAGAAGCCAGGGCAAAAATCAGCACAAAAACCAGGGCAAAAACAAAACGCAAACGCAAAACGATCTAACAATAGACGTAATAGACCAAAAAATAAACCCAATAACGATGCATAAAGTAGCATTGCTTTTACTGCTTGTCATCACTGCAGTATCGTGTGATACACATCGCGTTTACGATCAATATCAAACCGTGCAAAATGGATGGAACATACAGGAACCGATCCAATTTGAGATTTCTGACGTAGATAGTATAACACCTTATAATGTGTTTATTACATTACGCAACACAAATACCTATAAATACAGTAATTTATTTTTAATAACACGAATGGATTTTCCTAATGGCAAGCAACTTATAGATACGCTTGAGTATCCCATGGCAACCCCAGAAGGCGCTTGGTTAGGAACTGGATTTAATGATGTAAAAGAAAATAAATTATGGTATAAAGAAGGCGTACGCTTTCGCGAAAGCGGCACCTACCAATTCTCCATAGAGCATGCCGTACGTAGAAATGGTAGTATTACTGGAGACGAACGTTTGGAAGGAATTACAGAAGTAGGATTGCGTATAGAACGCCCTCAAAATCAATAACAATGGCAAAGAAGCAACTTAACAAAAAACAGGCAACCCCTACAACTCAAAGTAATTTTAAAAAATTAATTAAATGGTTTTGGGGATTATTTGCTGGAGGTCTTTTGGCTATCATCTTGCTATTTTTACTCGCTAGTTGGAATGTATTTGGCAAACTTCCCACCTTTGAAGAATTAGAAAATCCAGAAAGCAACCTAGCGACCAAAATCCTCTCTGCCGACGGAAAACTTTTAGGCACCTATTTTAATGAAAACCGTACCCCTATCAAGTACGAAGATTTACCACAACACCTTGTAAATGCCCTTGTCGCCACCGAAGATGAACGTTATTATGACCATTCAGGGATCGATTTCAGAGGTACCGCTAGAGCTATCGCCTATTTAGGTCAAAAAGGAGGAGCTAGTACCGTAACACAACAATTATCCAAACTGTTGTTTTCTGAACCTCCAAGATCTACTCCAGAACGTTTGATTCAAAAAGTAAAAGAATACGTCATTTCAACGCGTCTAGAGCGTCAGTACACCAAAGAAGAGATCATTGCGATGTACCTTAATAAGCAAGGCTTCTTGTTTAGAGCTATCGGGATAAGCTCGGCATCACGAATTTATTTTAATAAAAACGTAAACGACTTGTCTATTGAAGAATCAGCGGTACTCGTTGCCATGCTTAAAAACCCTAGACAATTTAACCCGCATCGGGAAATCTCCAGAGACAAATCTAAATTGCGCCGTAATCAGGTCTTAAAGCAAATGGAGAAAAATGGCTTTTTGACAACGGCCGAAAAAGATTCCCTACAAGCATTACCAATGGTTGTAAGGTTCACCCCTGAAGGACACAGAGATGGAATGGCCACTTATTTTAGAGAAAATCTAAAGAAATTCTTAGCCAAGTGGATTGAAGAAAACCCAAAAGGAGTTGACAAAGACGGAAACCCAGAATACTATAATATTTATAGAGATGGGCTTACCATTACCACGACCATCGATTCTAGAATGCAACGTATGGCAGAAGACGCCGTAAAAAAGCATATGCCAAGATTACAAGCCGAGTTTGACAAACAAAACCTAAAAAATAAAACAGCTCCTTTTAGTGATATTGATGAAGACCAAATTGACGTAATTTTCAACAATGCCATAAGAAGCTCTGAAAGGTGGCGTAAATTGAAGGCGGCAGGGAAAAGTGAAAGTGAGATCAGGAAGTCTTTTGATATCAAAACAGAGATGAGTGTTTTCTCTTGGAATGGAGATATAGACACCCTAATGACACCTCGTGACTCCATACGTTATTATAAAAAATTCATGCGAACAGGGGTATTATCTATGGTACCACAAACGGGTGAAGTACGTGCATGGGTAGGAGGTATTGATATGTCGCATTTTCAATACGACCATGTCCAGACCGGAAAACGTCAAGTAGGATCTACCTTTAAGCCCTTCTTATATGCAGCAGCTGTAGATCAATTACATATTTCGCCTTGCGACACACTTCCTAACACCTTATTTAGTATTGCCGCAGGAACCCATGGAAATACCAAAGACTGGGAGCCTAAAAACTCTGATGGCAAATACGGTGGTATGATGACCATGAAAGACGCCCTAGCCGGATCAGTAAATACCATTTCTGCTCGATTAATGAATGAAGTAGGACCTCAGCCCGTGATTGATCTTGTGGAAAAACTAGGGGTAGATATAAGTAAAATCCCTCCAGTACCTTCTATTGCACTAGGAACTCCCGATTTAAGCCTGTATGAAATGGTCTCTGCCTATAGTGCTTTTGCAAACCAAGGGGTCTATATAGAACCGCAAATTATAACGACCATAGAAGATAAGAACGGAACCATCCTTTACCAACATGTTCCAAACCCTAAAGATGTATTGAGTGAAGAAGCTGCATATGTGACTTTAAAACTCATGGAAGGGGTAACACAATCAGGTTCAGGACGTAGATTACGCTCAGGAAAATCCAATCGTGCCGATTATAAGAATGTGGTGACGGGACATCCTTATAAATTCACAAACCCTATAGCAGGTAAAACAGGAACGACACAAAACCAAAGTGATGGTTGGTTTATGGGAATTGTTCCTAACCTAGTGACGGGTGTCTGGGTAGGAGGTGATGATAGAGCAACACACTTTGCCTCTACTCGATATGGACAAGGAGCCACCATGGCATTGCCTATATGGGGACTATATATGAAAGATGTGTATAGCAATGAAGACCTAAACATTTCTGACGGAAGTTTTACAAAACCAAAAAACCTATCGATTGAAGTAGATTGTGAAAAATATAAATCACAAAACGCTAATGATGATGATTATGACGAGCTAGATTTTTAAAAAACTTGCTTAAAAAATACGCGAAGGACCCTATCTTGTTTGATAGGGTTTTTTTATGCTTTCGCGAAAGCGTACTCCTCTCTAATTTTTGTATTTTTAGTACAAATTAAATAACGATGATCACAAAGAAAGTTGACGGTGTCCAAGAAGCCCTACAAGGTGTAAAAAGTGGCATGACCATGATGCTTGGAGGTTTTGGACTCAGCGGGATTCCTGAAAATGCCATTGCTGAGCTCGTACGTCTTGATGTAAATGAACTGACCTGTATCTCTAATAATGCAGGTGTAGACGATTTTGGTCTAGGTTTATTATTACAAAAACGTCAGATCAAAAAGATGATTTCTTCGTATGTAGGAGAAAATGCAGAGTTTGAACGGCAAATGTTAAGTGGGGAATTGGATGTAGAGTTGATTCCGCAAGGAACGCTCGCAGAACGTTGCAGAGCTGCCCAAGGAGGATTTCCTGCTTTTTATACACCTGCTGGCTATGGAACTGAAGTGGCCGAAGGAAAAGAAGCGCGTGAGTTTAACGGTAAAATGCACATTTTAGAATACGCTTTTGATGCCGATTTTGCATTTGTAAAAGCATGGAAAGGTGACGCTGCTGGAAATCTTATCTTTAAAGGAACCGCCCGCAATTTTAATCCAAATATGTGTGGTGCCGCCAAAAT
This sequence comes from uncultured Flavobacteriaceae bacterium, assembly GCA_964351845.1. Taxonomy (GTDB): domain Bacteria; phylum Bacteroidota; class Bacteroidia; order Flavobacteriales; family Flavobacteriaceae; genus Dokdonia. The sequence goes on from CAYGQJ010000044.1 coordinate 31,425, forward strand.
AACCGTAGCCGAAGTAGAAGAACTTGTCCCTGTAGGCGAATTAGATCCCAATCAAATCCATATCCCTGGTATTTTTGTACAACGTATTTTTCAAGGAGAACAATATGAAAAACGCATCGAACAGAGAACCGTACGGCAGAAATCGTAAACGTATAAAACGTATTACATCATTCATTAATGACCCCCTTAACTCATTGTATACATGGCACTAGATAAGAATCAAATCGCACAACGCATTGCTCAAGAAGTAAAAGATGGATATTACGTAAACTTAGGTATAGGCATTCCTACATTGGTAGCAAATTATGTGCGTAATGATATAGAAGTAGAATTTCAGAGTGAGAATGGTGTCTTAGGAATGGGGCCTTTCCCTTTTGAAGGAGAAGAAGATGCAGATATTATTAATGCAGGAAAACAAACCATCACCACCTTACCGGGAGCTAGTTTTTTTGATAGTGCGACCAGCTTTGGAATGATCCGTGGGCAACACGTAGACCTTACCATATTAGGTGCGATGGAAGTAGCAGATAATGGAGATATTGCCAACTGGAAAATACCTGGTAAAATGGTGAAAGGAATGGGCGGCGCCATGGATCTCGTGGCAAGTGCAGAAAATATTATTGTCGCCATGATGCATACCAATAAAGCTGGGGAATCAAAATTATTACCCGCATGTAGCTTACCGCTTACCGGTGTGGGTTGTGTAAAAAAGATTGTCACCAACCTAGCTGTTCTAGAAGTGACCTCAAAAGGATTTTTACTGTTAGAAAGAGCTCCTGGAGTTTCTGTAGAAATAATCAAAGATGCTACAGAAGGAAAACTCATCATTCCAGATCATGTGCCAGAAATGAAGCTATAGGGTATGATTATTTACGATCTTCAAAATAAACCACACCCATATACCTACTTTGAAGATCGCGATTATGAAGCAATCCCTGACCGATTTCTACGCAATAGCACAAAAGCGCTAGACTATTTACACAAAACCAACGCACTTACCATTACCTATGTGGATCATGGAGTCACAGAAACTGTCGATATTATTGATGTTCTTATTGCAGATACTCAAAATGATATCAAAATCACATATTCTGAAGGCAAGAATTTTTATGATCCTGTAGCTAATACCATAGGTTTTTATGATACGCACGGACTTGTCTTTAGAAAAAACCACAAGAAAAAGTGGTTTATAAAAAACAAAGGGTACAACTCTCCTATGGCAGTACTCGCCCATGAACTTATTCATTGTTATAACGAACTCTACGAAACCGAGGCCTATCTTAAACGCAAAAGTGATCAATCCCCAAGAGGTGAAAAACTAGATCATTTAGGACGTGACCTTTCTTTCCCGAATAAAGAAGAAGAATTTGTCATTCAAATGACAAATCAAGTGACAAAACGACTTCAAGAAGATGAGCGTTCTAATTATGGTCGCTCTTATTATAAAGTAGCTGATGTATGTAGTGTACGAAAACACGGAAAAAACAGAGAACGCAAAATTTCTCAACTATTTGACTAGTGCTATTCAAAAAAATACACTCTTTTTTTAAGTGTATTTTTATTTTTTGTGATTTTTAACGATTAAAAACAATATAAAATCGACGAAATACACATAATTTTAACATTTGAATAAAAAATTTAAGATTAAAGTTTGCACAAGTGAAAATTTATATTACTTTAGCACTCCCCAAATGCAATAATTGAAACCGATAAAGTGTATGAAAAATCAGTTGAAATGATTATCTAAACTTTATCACAACCAAATAACTTTAGAACTCATACGAGTGTTTAATGTTATGATTTGTTAGAAATCCGCGGGGGGAGCCCTGCGGATTTTGTTTTTACCCCTAAACGCATACACATGTCAAAAAAAGAAGCTTTACAACCTATCAAATCATTTTTTGAAAGTCTTAGAAATGGGTTCGCTTTTATGAGTAATTGTTTATACCTCGCTAGAAAAGTATTCTTATTTATGATCTAGGCTCCTTTGGGAATTGCTTCTATTAAGTTTTTAGTATATGCTTTCTGAGGATCCTTATAAATACGATCTGCTTCCCCTATTTCCTCTATTTTACCTTTATTCATGACCACAAGTTGATCTGCCATGTATTTAACGACCGCAAGATCGTGAGATATAAAAATGTAGGTAAACATAAAGTCTTGTTTAAGCTCATTCAATAAATTTAATACCTGAGCTTGTACAGAGATATCTAAGGCACTTACAGATTCATCGCATATAATCAACTTAGGTTGTACCGCAATGGTACGGGCAATACCGATACGCTGTCGTTGTCCACCACTAAACTCATGCGGGTACCTATTAAAGTGTGAACTGTCTAACCCTACACGACTAAGAATCTCCAACGCCTTTTCTGTACGCTCCTCCTTATTTGAAAATAATTTATGAACCTCCATGGGTTCTATAATCGCCTGCCCTACCGTAAGTCGGGGGTTTAAAGAAGCATATGGGTCTTGAAATATGATTTGTATCTCTCTACGCAAAGCCCTTAAGGCTTTCCCTTTAAGTTGTGTAATATCGTTCCCTCTATAAAGTATCTTACCTGCTGTCGCTTTATCTAATTGTAAGATCGCATTCCCTAACGTTGATTTCCCACAACCTGATTCCCCCACTAGACCAAGAGTTTCTCCTTCATAAAGAGAAAAAGAAACATCATCTACCGCCTTCACAATTCTAGACTTCCCAAACAATCCCGATTTGGATATATACGTTTTCTCAATATTACATACTTCCAAAATAGGAGTTGTCTTATATAAAGCCGCTAATCTTTTTGTACGCTCTTCAGGAATTTCAATGGCTGTTTCTAGCGTATCTGTTAAGTAATCTTGTATAGTAGGAAGTGTATGTAATCTATTTTCAAGAGAGGGCCTCGCATTTAATAACGCTTTTGTATAGATATGTTGCGGTGTTTTAAAAAGTGTCGTAGCAGCTGCCGCTTCAACAATGTCTCCTTTATACATCACCAAAACCCTATCTGCAATCTCTCGTACAAGCGATAAATCATGGGATATGAAAATAATACTCATCCCTGTCTCTTGCTGAATATCTTTAAGGAGTTGTATAATTTCTTTTTGAACCGTCACATCGAGTGCCGTTGTGGGTTCGTCGGCTATGAGGATTTCTGGTTCACATGCAATGGCGATGGCAATCATAACACGTTGCTTCTGCCCTCCACTTATTTGATGTGGATACGTATCAAATAACTGACTAGGGTTGGGTAGTTTTACTTTCTCAAAAAGAGATAATGTTTTCTCTTTGGCTTCATTATAGGTAAGAGAGGTATGTTGTTTTAAAATTTCAACAACTTGATACCCGCAGGTAAGTGAGGGATTTAAAGAACTCATAGGCTCTTGAAAAATCATAGAAATCACACGCCCACGTAGATCTCTATAGGCTTTTTCAGAAAAGGAAAGCAAGTTTTTATCTCTAAAACGAACACTCCCTGTAACCATTGCTTTTTTGTCTAGTAATCCTAACGTAGCCAATGTTGTAATAGATTTTCCAGACCCAGATTCCCCTACAATAGCAAGAATTTCATTTTTATAAAGATCAAAAGAAATTTGATGTATAATCTCTTCCATCGTTTCATTTTGAGGAAATGAAATGGATAATGCTTCTATAGAAAGTATTTTTTCCTGCTCCATAGTTTCAAAATTACACATTAATTTAGGGTATTGCACGTATAAAATTTGGAATTCCTTTCAATCAAAATACGTTTACTTTCAAAAAAACACTCATTTTTTCTTTATATGCTTTCGCGAAAGCGTAATATATTCTAAGTAAAAAGGTTATCCATTTTTACCAAAAAATTGAGGGAAAACCGTTTTACCGTTGATGCTTTTTATCCAAAAATGACTTTTTTCATGGTATTTCATCGATAAAAAGTTGGTAATCTTTACATAACAAAGTGTTTTTTGTGTATTTGATCGAAAAATTTTTTTCTTTCAAATTTTTTAATTGACTTTCGCCGCCGTAGTAAAAACATTGTAATGTAATTACTTACCCCGAACCATAAACAACAATCATGAAAAAAAATTACCTAAGAGTATTATCTCTCGGGCTTGCATTATGTGCCACACAGGTGTATGGACAAACGCCAAGCCAAATCTCACAAATCACCAAAGAAAACAACCAAGAACGACTTGCTCAGTTAGAACAACAATTTTCAGAAGTAAGTACACAACAACGCCAATTTGCTAAGCAATTTGCTACTCAAAAAGGAATTCCTACGCTAATGACATTAGAAAACGGAGGAATTGCAGAATTACAGCGTATTCTTCCTGATGGAACTCCTATTTACTACAGTACTTTTAATGCAGACGCTGCAATTTCAACAAGAACCACACACATCAATGCTGGGGGTTCATTAGGGTTAAACCTAATGGGTCAAAATATGACAGCATATGTATGGGATGGTGGTCATGCAAGAGCAACGCATCAAGAATATGATGGTGCTGGAGGAACAGATCGTTATACCGTACAAGATCAAGCAAGTGAAGGAATACAATTGAACTATCATGCTGCTCACGTAACAGGAACGGTCATGGCATCTGGAGTTCAAGCAAATGCACAAGGAATGGCGCCACATGCGCAAGTAAGTGGATACCGTTGGAATAATGACGTTGCCGAAGCTACTGCCGCAGCTGCTAACGGAATGCTTATTTCTAATCACTCATATGGGTTATTAGGAAACAGTATCCCAGACCAATGGTTTGGATCGTATTCAAGCGAATCTCAAAGCTGGGATAACATTATGTACAATGCGCCTTTTTATCTAATGGTCGCTGCTGCTGGTAACGAAGGAAACATAAACAGTTATAATGGATCTCCATTAGGAGGAAATGCTGCCTATGATAAGCTTACTGGAAAAGCCATTACAAAAAATAACTTAGTTGTTGCCAATGCGCAAGATGCGAGTATTGGCGTAGATGGATCTCTAATTAGCGTGAACATTAATGGTTCAAGTAGTGAAGGACCTACAGATGATTTCCGTATTAAGCCAGATATTGCTGGTAATGGAACTACTGTGTATTCAACATATCAATCTAGTGATACTGCTTATAATTCTATTTCTGGAACGTCTATGGCGGCTCCAAATGTAATGGGATCTCTCTTATTAATACAACAACATTATAATGATGTAAATGGCGCTTTCGCGAAAGCAGCCACCTTAAAAGGTCTTGCTTTACACACGGCTGACGATGCAGGGGCTATTGGTCCTGATGCGATCTTCGGTTGGGGATTATTAAATGCAAAAAGAATGGCAGAAACGATTACTGCTAACGGAACGACTACCACTATTGATGAGCTTACCTTAAATGATGGCGGATCTTACCAAACTCAGGTAACAGTTCCTGCAGGGAAGATCTTACAAGCATCTATCTCTTGGACAGATGCGCCAGGAACTCCAGTAACAGGAACCAATGATCCTACACCTGTTCTTGTAAATGACTTGGATATTCGTATTACTCAAAATACAGACACTTTCTTACCTTGGAGATTAACAGGTGTTGATTCAAATGCAAAACAAGATAATATCGTAGATCCATATGAGCGTGTAGACGTTGCCGATGCAGATGGAACGTATACCATTACAGTAACACACAAAGGAAGTTTATTTTCTGGAAGCCAAAACTTCACGCTTATCGTGACTGCAATAGACACACCGGTAATCCCAGAAAACGATTGTATAGCACAAGTAAACGCTTTCCCATACAGCCAAGGATTTAATAATACGATTGGGCAATGGTCTCAAGAAGCAAATGATGACTTTAACTGGACGGTTAGAACTGGAGGAACGCCTTCTAATGGAACAGGGCCTTCGGGAGCTGCAGAAGGATCTCATTATGTATATATGGAGACTTCAAATCCTAATAGCCCTTCAAAGGTGGCGATTTTAAATTCTCCATGTCTTGATTTTACAGGCATGACTGAAGCACATGCTACTTTCCAATACCAAATGACTGGAAACGCTGTAGGTACGATTCGTCTAGAAGCAAGTACCAATAGTGGTATTACTTGGACAGAAGTATGGTCTAAATCTGGAGACCAGGGCGCAAGCTGGCAAAATGCTATTGTAAATCTAGATGCCTATGTAGGAGGTACAGTTACATTACGATTTAATGGAACTTCAGGAAGTTCATGGCAAGGAGATATTGCTATCGATGATGTAAGAATAGCTGAAGGACCATTTGTAGATACTGTGGCGCCTTCTATACCTGTGAACGTAAGCGCTTCAAATATAACAGAAACCACTGTTGATTTGACTTGGGACGGATCTACAGATAATGTAGGAGTAACTGCTTATGATATATATGTAGACGGAATTCTTTCTACAACAGTTTCTGCAACATTCTCTCAAATACAAGGTCTTGTACTTGATACAGACTATGATTTTCAGGTTCGTGCAAAAGATGCCGCTGGAAACATTTCTGCATTAAGTAACGTACTTACTGTAACTACCGCAGGAGGAATCCCAACGGGATGTGTAGGAGGAGAAGCAATTCCTTACTCAGAAGGATTTGAGACAAGTATAGGTTTATGGACGCAATCTGCTAATGATGATATCAACTGGACTAGAGATGCAAATGGAACACCTTCTGGAAGTACAGGTCCATCAAGCGCGTCTCAAGGTTCGTACTATATGTATGTAGAAGCCTCTGGTAATGGAACAGGATATCCTAATAAACGTGCTATCCTAAACTCTCCTTGTCTTGACTTGACTGGAGCTTCAGACGCAAACTTCACTTTTGATTATCATATGTACGGATCTACAAACGGCGGAAGCGTTACACTTGAGGTTAGTAATGACGATGGTGAGAATTGGACAGCTGTTTGGAGTCAATCTGGCAACCAAGGAAATCAATGGAACGCTGTATCTGTGGATCTTTCTGCATATGTTGGTGTAGGAATACAATTAAGATTCAACCGCATAACAGGAGGTACTTGGCAATCTGATGTTGCTATTGATAATATCGCACTTACTTCAACGAGTAGTTTTGCAAACGCTTCTCCTAATCAAGAAGTACAGTCAGGATTTGCAGAAGGAAATTCAGCTATCCAGGCATCATTTGACTTTACTGTGTTCCCTAACCCAGTAACAAGAGGACAACTTTCTATTCAAGTTGTAGGAGCAAATGTTGAGAAATATACTATTTATAATGTATTAGGTCAAGTTGTAAGCGCAGGCACTTTTAGTGATACACTAGACGTATCTAGACTAAAATCTGGAATGTATATTATTGAAGTCGCTATAGGAAACGAAACACATACCAAGCGATTTGTTAAAAAGTAATACTACTTGAGCACTCTTTGAACCAGTGTTTAAAAGCCCGATGTTATAGAACATCGGGCTTTTTGTTTCTATGTATTAGCGCACTACTATTTTATGTAAAAGAAGCTATTTCTCCTATTAGAAGCTAGGCATTTACATTGATTTATTGTGAAAATAATAGAAAAATTAATACTAATTATGCTTTTTATTCAGCTTTTAACACGATTCATTAATAATTGTGTAATTATTTTAAGATTTTTTTGTGTAGTTCATCGAAAAAAATTTGGTAATCAAAAACAATTCATTTTTTTTACAAAAATGTTTAATCTTTTGCATTAAATGTTTAAAAATCACTAACCAAAATTAAACAAAATGAAGAAAATGTACTTTAAGAGGTTATCTCTTATAGCAATTTTCTTGGGGTCAATGCACGCATTTGGACAAACGCCAGCACAAACTCAAGAAATCATTAAGGATTACGATCAATCCCGCCTTGCGGAATTAGAGCAAAAATTTTCCCAATTTGATCAACAACAAAAACAAATAGCACAACAACAAGCTTCACAACGAGGTTTAGCAACAACCCTCATACTAGATGATGGAGGTTTTGCAGAATTACAACGCATCTTACCAGATGGAACTCCTATCTATTACCGCACATTTAATACAGATGCTGCTGTATCTACGCGTACAAATCATCTAAACACAGGAGGTTCTTTAGGTCTTAATTTAATGGGACAAAATATGACAGCTCACGTATGGGATGGTGGTCATGGCCGTGTTACGCACCAAGAATATGACGGTGCGGGAGGAAACAACCGTTTAACGATAAGAGATATCTCTTCAGAAGGAGGAACACAATTAAACTTCCATGCGGCGCACGTAACAGGAACCATCATGGCTTCTGGTGTACAAGCCAATGCAAAAGGAATGGCTCCGCATACAAAAGTAGATGGCTATATGTGGAACAATGATGTTGCCGAAGCAACTGCTGCTGCTGCCAATGGGATGCTTATATCAAATCATTCCTATGGTTTTAGAAGTGACCTTGTTCCTGATCAATATTTTGGAGCCTATATTGACGAGTCTCGTAATTGGGATGAAGTAATGTACAATGCGCCCAACTATCTTATGGTCGTAGCTGCTGGTAACGACGGGAATCAAAACAGTTATAACGGAGCTCCATTAGGTGGAAACTCATCTTATGATAAATTAACAGGACACGCTACATCAAAAAATAATCTTGTTGTAGCCAATGCACAAGATGCAAATATTGCAGCAGATGGAACCTTAATCAGTGTGACTATTAATAGTAGTAGTAGTGAAGGGCCAACAGATGATTTCAGAATCAAACCAGATATCACAGGGAATGGTACTAATTTATACTCTACTTACCAAAATAGCGATACCGCGTACAATTCTATCACAGGAACTTCGATGGCGTCTCCTAATGTAACTGGAACCTTATTATTACTTCAGGAACATTATAACAATACAAATGGCGCTTTCGCGAAAGCGGCAACCATCAAAGGACTTGCTTTACACACAGCAGATGATATTGGACCTACAGGTCCTGATGCTGTTCACGGCTGGGGATTATTAAATGCTAAAAAAGCGGCCGAAACCATTTCTGGGAACGGAACTTCATCTATTGTAAGTGAATTAACATTAACTAATGGAGGATCTTATCAAATTCAAGTAGATGCAAACGGTGGACCTCTTTTGGCCTCTATCTCTTGGACAGATCTTCCAGGAACTGCAACAACGGCGACCAATTCTTCAACAGCAAGATTGGTCAATGATTTAGATATCCGCGTTACACAAAACGCAACAACTGCGACTCCATGGAGATTAACCGGAGTAACGACCAATGGACAAGGTGACAACACGGTTGATCCATATGAGCGTGTAGATGTTGCAAATGCAACGGGAACCTACACCATTACGGTAACACATAAAGGTTCTCTTTCTGGAGGGAATCAAGCATTTACGCTAATTGTAACTGGAAACGGAACAGCTACACCTCCACCCCCTATTACATGTGATACAACAATTTCTAATCTTCCTTATAACGAAAGTTTTGAAAATACATTAGGGGCTTGGTCTCAAGGATCAGGGGATGATTTTGATTGGACCCTTAGAACTGG
>CAYGQJ010000045.1:0-39347 GCA_964351845.1 uncultured Flavobacteriaceae bacterium
TAAAACTTCCAGAAATCGAATCTTTTATTATTCCTGTAAAATCTATTGCTTCTTGAGCAAGTAGTGCGTTTATTGGAATAAAAAATATAATAAAAAGCAACAGGGTGATTTTATGCATAACTTCTCGTTTTCGATTTATTCTATATCAATAATAATGGGAAATGTATATACTACATTTACGTTTTTTCCTTTTTGTTTTCCGGGTGTCATTTCAGGGAGTTTTTCAATAACTCTTATTAGTTTTCTCTCTAATAATGTACTTGTTGCTCGTACACTTATATCTGTAACTTGACCTTTTTTATTTATAAAGAAGCGCACGAAAATTTTAAAAGTCTCATCTCCATAATTTTCAGTTGATGAGAAATTAAAATTTTCAGTTATAAACCTAGAAATAGCATCGGAGAAACAATTTTTGAGTTCACTACTATCTTGTTCAGCACATTCTGGGTATATAGGTGCTTTTTCAACAATGTCAAAAGGAATCTGGTCAACGGAGCAAGTTTGTGTTTTATCGATACTCACTATATTTTCTTGTGAAAGAAGTAAGGTTGGTATAAAAAGCATTATGACAAAAGAGAACGCTTTGATTGGATACATAGCGATTTCTGTATATTGCTTTATTTTACATTAAACTTGATAGGTAATGAATAAATAACGCCTACATTTTCTCCTTTTTGTTGTCCAGGGATCATTGTAGGAAGCTTTTTCATCACTCTCTTAGCTTCTTTTTCTGTAGCTCTATTTGGGCCACGTGCTATTATCCCCATGACCTGTCCGTCGGTGTCAATTTTAAAAGCAACAAATATTGTATATGTGCCAGAAGCGAGTCCTCTTGATGTTTTTCTAATATTGAATCTTTTATTTATAAATGCAGCGACATTATCAGACATGCATTGCTTGAGTACTTTATTATCATCGCCGGTACATCCAGGGTACACGGGGACTTTCTCAATTATATCAAAAGAAACATCTTCTTGTTTTTCTTCTTCTTGTGCACATAATGTGCTTGTAAAGATAAAAATAGATGCAATAATAAGGATATACCGCATCTGCTAGAATGTAAACGGAAGTTTATACTTGCGTACTTCTGGTGTTCCTCCGGAGTGTCCCGGTTTTACATCGGGCATCGACATGATTTTGCGTTTGATTTCTGCTTGTAGGTCGGCAGAACCTCCTTCCATACTTTTAATTTCTGGACGTCCTTCTGTGTTTATAATCATATCTACGACAACACGGGTGCCGCTTTTATGTCCTGCTGGAAATTTGAAACCACGAATCACGTGATTTGCTAATTTTTGTCTAAAGCAATTATTTTTTTGATTGATAGAGCCATCACATCCTGGCCATGTAGGTGGTACTTCATTAATGGTAAGTGTGGTGGTGCGTGTCATAGACACCCCTTCTTGTGCAAAGGAAACGGTACTTGCTAATACAAAAAGGACTAGGGCTAATTTCTTCATTTTTTTGATCTGTTTTTAGTTTATGATTTGGTTATACTGCAACGGCTCCTTTAATATGAGGATGCGGATTGTAGTTTTCCAGGGTGAAGTCATCAAATTTGAAGCCAAAAATGTCTTTTACCTCAGGATTTATTTTTAACGTGGGTAAAGTACGGATTTCTCTAGACAATTGTAGCTCGACTTGCTCAAAGTGATTGCTATAAATATGGGCATCCCCAAAGGTGTGTATAAAATCTCCAGCTTCATAGCCACATACTTGTGCGATCATCATGGTAAGTAATGCATAGCTAGCAATATTAAAAGGAACGCCTAAAAAGATATCGGCGCTTCTTTGGTAGAGTTGGCAACTTAGTTTTCCATTAGCTACATAAAACTGAAAAAAAGCGTGGCAAGGCGGTAGTGCTGCTTTGCCATTGGCTACATTTTCTGAGAATGATTTTGAGGTATCAGGGAGTACGCCTGGATTCCAGGCACTCACGAGCATACGTCTGCTGTTGGGGTTGGTTTTGAGGGTCTCGATAATCTCTGCGATTTGATCGATTTCTTCGCCATTCCAGCTGCGCCATTGATGGCCATATACAGGACCTAGGTCTCCATTTTCGTCGGCCCAATCATTCCAGATACGCACGCCATTTTCTTGTAGGTATTTGATATTGGTATCTCCATTAAGAAACCATAGGAGTTCGTAGATAATCGATTTTAAATGGAGTTTTTTTGTGGTGACCATTGGAAAGCCTTCAGAGAGGTCAAAGCGCATTTGGTATCCAAAAACACTCTTGGTTCCTGTTCCTGTACGGTCTCCTTTTTCATTTCCGTTTTCAAGCACGTGTTTTATGAGGTCGTGGTATTGTTTCATAGTAATTATCTGCGTATGCGGTTTATTTTCATTTCCGCACTTCGGCTATGCTCAGCATCAACTCCGTCGGAAATCTTATTTATTATTCTAATATATGCTTTTATACTTTGATTTGCTCTGTATAAACTTCGCTTTCGCACTTCGACAAGCTCAGCGTAAATTTCGCTTTCGCGAAAGCAAAAAAATGTTACTCTAAAAAGTGCTCTAAAGTAAAAACACCTTCCGAGTTTTACAACGAAAGGTGTGTGTAGTTATTATCGAGTTGTTAACTAGATACTATTACTATTTTAATAAAGCTTAGCAAACATTCGTTGTGATTACTGTACAAGTATCATTCGTGGCTTGCTTTGAAGGGCATTTTCCATTATCGCAACTAGTACCACCACAAGTAGTCGGTCTTGGGCATACTGGAAGTTCACCACTTTGACAATTCAACAGACTATCTCCTCCTATGATGTTCTGAATATGGGTTAATTTTGATATGACTAATTTATCTAGCGTAAGGGCTTTTTTTGATTTTTTCATAAGGATTGTATGTTTATTAATTTTAATGAAATCTACTTTTTCTATTGTTACAGAATGGTAATATTTATCATGAATTAGTCGTAATTCTTAGAATTACGATTATATGTTTTATCTTTTTTTAAGATTTCTAATATAATACGAGGGTCTAATACCCGTCTTGTTTTTAAAGGCTCTTGCAAACGATTCTGCAGTATTGAACCCTGCTTCTTCACTGACTGTTTTGATGGTGTATTTTTGTAAAGTAGTATTTTCCTTTAGCTCTTTTAAAATATAATCAATCCTGAGGTTATTAATATAATTCACAAAAGATCTGTTTTTGTATGTGTGAATAATTTTGGGTAAATATTTTGTATTTGTGCCACACTTTTTTGCAAGAATGGCTAGTGTGATGTCCTTTTGTAAGAATCCTCTTTTTTTCTCAAATAAGTCTAATTTTTTTAAAACGGTAGTGATGGTATCTTCATCAACAGCATCCAATAATTGAGGACTTGAAGTTATATTAGAATGAACAACTTTTTTTGTTTCATAATTATCTAATTCTGAAATAATGATGTTGAATCGGTTCTTATATTTTTTGTGCCTTCTATATTGTATTCCGAATAGTATGATTAGAAATAGGATAGTGATACTTAGGTAAGAAGCTCTTGTATTAAGAATAGATGTTCTATTTTCTAATTCTTTAATTATAAGTTCTTTGTTTTCTAACAGCTTAGGGGTATCATATTCTGAATATAATTTATTTGCAGTACGTATTTTCCTAGATGATATAATACTATCAAACTGTAATAGTTTGTTTATAGTTTTAAGTTGTGCATTGAAATCACCTTGTTTCTTATACTCTGCTATGAGAAATTCATAGGCACCTCTTGTTTCAGGAATTACAATGCTTGACGTCGTGAATAATGAATCTACTTTAAGAAAATAACTTCTGGCTTTGTATGTGTCATTATGTGTGATTTGATTTATTTTTCCCAAGTAGAATTGAGATAAAATATAATATTTTAGATTACTTGTATCATTAAGATCAATCTCATTCGCTCCTTTTTTTAAGAGCAATTCACTTTTTTTAAAATCGCCAATTTCATATAAGTTAATTCCTTGATTTATGGTTGCTTTATCTATATAATATGAATTCTTTTTATATCCTTTTTCTATAATAAAATTATAATAATAAGATGCAGAGTCATGCTTTTTAAGATATCGCATAGATTCTGCTAGATTAACTAAAGTTTGAGTGATACTTGCTAAATCACTAGCATTCTTATCATACTTATTACGAAGAGATTTTTTATATAATACGATAGCTTTTTGATGTTGACCTACAGTTGCTTTCAGATTAGCAATTTGGTTCTCTGATACAGACTCATAATATTTGCTTCCCTTTTTTTTTGAAATATTTAGGACTCTTATATATTCATGTAATGCTTTCTCGTACTCAAAATTATTATAATAGTATTGCCCTAGTGCGTAATAGGGGAATATGGAATGTATACTATCTATATTCTTGCTTTTTTCTATAGATTTCTTAATGAGATCAAGTTTACGGTTTTTATCTCCTTCATAATATGATAATAGTGCTAAAGTATATGATTGATTTGCTTTACGATTTTCTCTAATAGCTTTTTTAAATGAGGTATTTAAATAAATTAATGATAAAGTTGTATCAGTATAATTACTTCTAGCGTGATCAAATAAGTAGTCAAAACTCTTGCCTTTAAGAGAGTCAGGAATTACAAATTCCTCTTGCGCAAAGGCAGTATGTGTAATACATAGGATACATAGGATATAGATGCAATTTTGCCCACGTTTCAATAAATATGTCATTAATAACTATGTTTTCTTGAAAATTAGTCAATTTATTTTAAAAGGTAGTAAAGGTTTAGCCTGAGCAGGGGTAACGTTTACCTTATCTTGTTTAATTGTCTATTATTTAAGAATTTGTGCTTTTTGTTTCTTTTTTCGAATTCTAAGAATTACGACTTTTAATTCTCAGAATCTCGATTTCCTTTCCTTGTTTTTTGTGGAAAACCCTTGAATATTTGAGGTGTTCAATAAAATATATATTGATAATAATAGTGTTGATAGAGGAATACGCTATTTGGTACTGTAAATTTTCATAATAAGAATTTTAATAGACATACTCTAACCTTACTGTTTTAAGAAAGTAGACATATACTTGAATGTCTCAAAATGATCAAGAGTTGAAATAATACAAAAAACAAATAATTATGTTAAAATCAATTTTGAATTTAGGAAAAGAGTTAAACAAATCTGAAAAAGAGCAAATTAACGGAGGCTTTGGAGGTGTTTTCTTTGATTATTGTAGTAATATAGTACTGCAACACGAGTGTGTAGCTAACCCAGCTTGTGCTTGGAATGGAAACGAATGTTATACTAAAACTCCTCATATAGTTTAATATTACCAACAAAACAAGATAGATCGTTAAGTGTCTATCTTGTTTTGTTTTATTGGATTTAAGAGGTCATAAATGCCTTAATTGATATGAGGTAGTTCTAATCAATTATAGTGAAGGGTAGACATAAACCTTGAGTGTCTTTAAATGGTCAAGACTTTTATTATTTTTAAATATTATGTATTATGAAAAAACTAATTTCAAAAATTGAGAAAATTAAGGTTTTAAATAGAGAAGAACAGAAATCAATAAACGGGGCAAGTCAATGTTATTTTGATTGCCATAACAGTTGTCTTGCTAGTTCTAATGGGTGCAGATCACATTATGCTGCTTGTATGGATGTTTGTACTCTTAGTTGTTAGTATCATTAATTTAAAAATAAATCAGATAGGTGTTTTTGAATGTAAAGACGCTTAATTACATACTAAAGAGGGGGTGCTTAATTTATAAACATCCCTTCTTTAATTTTACTCTAATAATAAGTTTATGCTTTGTTATTTGTTTTCGCGAAAGCGTAATCCTTCTTTTCAATAAAAAAAATGAAAACAGAAGTGCCTTTCAATCTTAAGGTTGAAAGGCACTTCTGTCTTATAGATTACTCTTTAAAGCAAGTATTCTAGATTAAAAAGTATTTTTGAGTTCAGGGATATCAAATAGCGCAAATTATTTTAAAATAAGCGCTAAATAATAGCAGAATTGATTTATCCGCTTTCGCGAAAGCGAACTCCTTATCCTTTATAAAATAGGCTGCAAAATAAAAAACACCTCTCAAAATTTAAAATGGGAGGTGTTTTTTGTTATGGTAAGTTTTTACGTATGAATTTGAAGCATTCTTAAGAAATAATGCCCAAAAGTGATTAGCAACCTTGTTCGGTATAGATTTGTGTGCCACCACAAGGGTCACAAGAAAAATAAAGAGTTTCTGGGCAGGTTGCAGTTCCTGTAGGGCAAATGTCTGGATTTCTTGTAAGTCTTGTCGCGGGAATGTTTCCGACATCATGCATGATTTCACCGGCCCCTGCACTGATAGATAAAGGGTTATTTAATTTTGAAATGACCAATTTGTTAAGGCTTAATATTTTCTTTGATTTTTTCATGTGTGTTTTATTATTTGGTTAAAACAAATCTATCTTTTTCGATTAGTAAAACAATAGTAAAATCACAGGTTTATATCGAAATTTCAGGAATTTCGACTAATTAATAGGTTCGTTTTTGAGGTTTCGTATATAGTAAGAAGGTTTTATGCCGGCCTTCTTCTTAAAAGCCGTAGCAAAGGACTCGGCAGTGTTAAATCCTGCTTCTTCACTGATACTTTTGATGGTGTATAATTGTAGTGTTGTATTTTCTTTTAGTTCTTTTAAGATAAAGTCGATCCTATGGTCATTGATGTAATTAATAAAGGATTTTCCTTTATGGATATTTATAATTTTAGATAAATATTTTGTGTTTGTATTACATTTTTTAGCAAGTGAAGAAATATTAATATCTGTTTGTAAAAACTCTTTTTTGGACTCAAAAACATCTAATTTTTTTAATACAGAAGTGATTACTGTTTCGTCAATATTTAATTTTTTAATTGGAGTTGTTACGGTATTGGCTTTAGAAATAGGAGCTGTTTTTTCTTTATTGTTAAGGTTTGAAATAATGGTATTATATCTTTTTTTGTGTTTTTTATACCTACTATATTGTATCATAAATAATGATATGAATACTAAAATTAAGAGTCCTAGATATACAACGGTTGTATTTGTTTTGTTTTCTAATTTATTGATTAATGCCTCCTTGTTTTTTAGTAATAAAGGCGTGTCAAAATCGGCATATAATCTATTTGTTGTTTTTATATTTCTTGAAGCGATGATTGTCTTAAGTTCTAATAACTTATTTGTGATATCAAGTTGCTTTTTAAAATCACCCTTGTCTTTATAATAAGAAATAAGAAAATCGTAAGCAATGCTAGTCTCTGGTATGAGGAGTCCTGTTGCTGTTTGTATAGAATCTACTTTTAAATAATACGCTTTTGCTTTTTCATTATTATTGTATTTAATCTGCTCTAGATTTCCCAAATATATTTGTGATAATATATAATAGGTTTGGCTTTCAGCATCGATTTCTAGTTTGGAGATTCCTTTTTTTAAAAGTTTTTCAGCTTCGAGATATTCTTTTTTGTGATATTGATTTATGCCTTCGTTGATGGTGAGTATTCTGCCATAGGATGGTAATTTTTGATAGGCGATATCTACTATTGCATTGTAATAATATGTAGCCGAGTCATATTTTTTATTGTTTCGAAAAGATTCTGCAATATTTATGACATTGGTGATTCTCTTTATAGTATCATTAGGATGTTTTGTGTTCCCATAATCAAGGCATTTTCTATATAATGTTAATGCTTCATTATGTTTCCCTATTCCTTCTTTTACCTTGGCGATATCAGTAAGTATAATGTATTGGTATTGTTCTACATTAAATTTTTCAGAGAGTGCTAATGCCTTTAAGTAATTGGTAAGCGCATTTTCATATTCATAATAATCGTGATAGATCCCTCCTATATTTGTATATACGGGGATGAGTTCTATGCTTTCTATGCCTTTACTTTCAAGGACAGCCTGTTTAATAAGTGCGATTTTTTTTGTTTTGTTTTTTTCATAGGCAGAAAGCGTGTTTAAGGTAATTGCTTTTTTTAGTTTATCATTTTCTTTAGTAGCCTTTGCTAGAGAGGTTTTTAAATAGAGTAAGGAAGAAATTGTATCTGTGTAATTATTCCGGAACTGTTTAAATAAATAGGTATATGTCTTATTTTCAAGAGAATCTGGAATCAAGAATACTTTTTCTTGACTTTGGATAGGTGTAATCACCATCACAAATAAAAAACATGCACACATTTTAAGGGAGAATCGTGACATTTTTGAGAAATTTTAAAAAGGTATTAAGCGCTTTTTTTTTGAAAAGTAATCAATTTATATTAAATCATGAGAATGTGCGTGTAAATTGAAATCGAAAGTATGATTCTCATTTTAAATGCCTTATAAATGCTTCAAAGTCAGCAATAATGTATGATTGGTGACATTTACTTCCTTCTTAATTTCCCCGAATTTCGACTTCAAATTCACGGAATTTCGACTTAAAGCCTTTGTGTTAGACTTAAAAAAGGACAAGATTTGAAGAAGTCAAAAAGAAAGTAGTAGGCATCCAAAGTATGTTTGAAATTACTCTTTTTGACTATCAAATTTAGGTGTCTCCTATGTGGTAAATTTTTTTCTGATAGCGTAGACTTTGAGAGTGTATTATTAATTAAAATCACATATAACAATGAAAACAAGTAAAAAAAGTATCGTATTAGGATTTGCTTTTTTAGTGTTTGGAGGCTTAAGTGTACTTCAAGCGCAAAATGGTAGACAAATGGCCCTTACAGACGCTCTTGATGGCGGCGGCAAAATAATCTGTAGCTGTAACCTTTTTCATAACTGCAAAGCATCTGGGTCGAGTGGTGTTTGTGCTCAGAGTGCAGAAGGAGAAAATATACAGTGTAGTTCATATAATTCAAATTGTTAATCTAAAATCTATATAAGTATGAAAAATCGAATTTTAAAAACAGTAATTGGAGTTTCTTTTATGTTATTAGTAACTGTCAACTTAACTCAAGCCCAAGCCCAAGATGGGAGAATGCAAGCTCTTCAAAATGAAATAATAGACGTAGGTGGAGAAGAAAGGGTTGTATGTAATTGTAATTTTTGGGGTAATTGTAGAGCTTCTGGATCTAGAGCTTTGTGTGCGCAAAGTGAAGAAGGAGGCAATATAAAGTGTAGTTCGTATAATTCAAATTGTTAATTTAAAACCAAGTAAAATTATGAAAACAAGTAAAAAAAGTATCGTATTAGGATTTGCCTTTTTAGTATTTGGAGGCTTAAGTGTACTTCAAGCGCAAAATGGTAGACAAATGGCGCTTACAGATGCACTAGATGGCGGCGACAAAATAATTTGTAGCTGTAACCTCTTTCACAACTGTAAAGCATCAGGTTCAAGTGGTGTTTGTGCACAAAGTGAAGAAGGAGGAAATATACAGTGTAGTTCTTACAATTCAAATTGTTAATAATTAGGGTTCTAGAGCGTGGTGATCTATTTAGGGATTTTTCATCGCGCTCTTTTTAATAAATTATATAAAATGAAACATACTATTTTTTACTTAGTGCTTTTAAGTTTTTTTATCTCTTGTAGTGACGAGAGTGATTCTAGAGATTTTCTTTTTGATGTTCAAGCAGTTTCTAAAAAAGAAATTAAAGTGCATGAATTAGATGTAGAAACGATTACATTTTCAGATGTAGAGTCTTCTTATTCGGGATCTTTAAATTATGATAATCAAGAAATCAATTTTGTAGATCAACGTTTCGGTTGGATTTTTGTCTTTGATAAAGATGGGCAATTAATTGATAAGAAGTTAGGACAAGGCGAAGGTCCTAATGAATTAAATACAGCATTTGTAGATGGATATCTTCAATTGAAAAATGGTAAAAATCTTTTTTGGGGTTCTTCTTTTGATATTCATATACACGATGCGCTCATGAATAGAGAAAAGCAATACATATTGGGATGGGAAGGAGAACAAAGCCAGCGATTGGTAAGAGAGAACCCTAAACCAGATCCTAAAGAGTTTGGACTGTATACATTAGATTATCAAAACATGATCTTAAGAGAAGATGCTAACGGTAATGTTTACATTCCTATTTATGGAGAGAATAATAACTTTAATGCGTATCAAAGCAAGAGGTATTATAAAGAAGGACGCATTTTAGCTAAACTAAACCTTAAAACCCAAAAAGTAGAAGCGTTGCTAGGTGCAAGATCTCCAGAATATTTAAAATATAATTATGTGGGCCATCATTCTTTTTTCTCCTATGATATTTCTAATAAGGATGAATTTTACGTGTCTCATGAGATAGATTCTTTGATCTATGTATACGACAAGAATTTTCAAAATATACGCACTTTTGGAAATTCAGGAAGAGATATGGTTACTGATTATACAGAATATCCTGTTTTAGACATCAAGAAGTTTCAAGATTTGTACTTCAATGATCGACCTTTTAAGAGTTGGTACGGAGCGGTAGAATATTTTGATGAATTTGATCTTTTATTTAGAAGCTACAATAAAGGAAATTCGTTAACTCAAGATGGTCTTCAGATTTATAAAGGAGATCTATTAATTGCAGATATAGACGTTCCTAAAGGCCTTGAGGTAAAGGGGTATATAGCACCCTATTTTTATTCTGAGGCTATCTTAAAAGATGAAGAGCTGTCTATAAGTGCATTTCGATTTACATTACCAGAAGAAATTTTAAAATAATGAGAAAAGTTACATTTACATTACTGTCGCTGATGTGTATTCTATTTTCCTCTTGTGAAGAAAATAGCCGTTCAGAAAAAAAGACAGACGATATTGCAATACGTGATATTGCACCTGAAAATATTCCATTAGCATCTCCTACGCTGGAGGAGTTACCAACTATCAATTTTGAGAATAAGATAGTGGATTTTGGAGAGGTCGTTAAGGGAGAAGTCCTAGATGCAGTTTATACTTTTACAAATGAAGGGAATTCAACTTTGATTATTGAGTACGTAAACCCTGATTGTACATGCACAAGTCATTCTGTGAGTAATAAAGAAATTTTACCTGGCGAGCAAGGTGAGGTGCGATTACAATTGGATACTAAAGATAAATATGGTAAACAAAAAATATTTGCGGTTGTAAAAGCAAATACAAAGACAAAGTTTTACAGATTACTTTTAAAAGCAAGTATTCTAGAGTAAAAAAGTATTTTTGAGTTCAGGTATATCAAATAGCGCAAATTATTTTAAAATAAGCGCTAAATAATAGCAGAATTGATTTATCCGCTTTCGCGAAAGCGGATATTATTCAAGTAAATTAAGTTATTCCCTCTAATTCAGGCCAATATCTTAAAATGAATTCTTATTTTTAAGTCCCTCAACCGACTTAAAATTTTATGATCAACTTCCCCCCGATACATAAAAGTTACTTAGGTAGCTTATGTATGCTTATTATTTTAGTACTAGGTACTGAAAATATGCTATTTGCACAAGAGTCAGAGCTATCTGACCTAAGCAAGAAAACAATCACTCAACTTATCCAAGAAGTTGTAGAGGTTGGTCCTGAAAGGCATAAGATCTATGAACAAGAACTACTCAAGAGATCAAATACCGATGCAGAAAAAACAACATTTTATCTAGCGGTAGGTCATGCCTTCTTAGTACAAAGTGATTATGAACTGAGTGATTATTATTTAGAAAAAGGGATTGTGTTTGCAAAGGCTACTCAGGACACTCCGAAACTTAGCAGACTTTATACTTTATTAGGGAATTCAAAATTAATGACTTGGCATAATCAAGAAGCATTAGATGCTTATTATAAAGCATTAGAATTTACGCCGAAACAAGAAGGCATTGATGATAGAGTTGTGATTATACAACCTAATATTGCGATCATTAGGCGAAGAATGAAGCAATTGGATCAAGCGCTTGATGCATGTAATGAGGCACTTGCAATCATACCCTATACAGCGTTTAATAATCAACGTGATCATGTTAATTTGTTGACGATAGTTTCAGAAGTTCATTTAGATTTACAACAGTATGATTCTGTTTTAAAATATGTAGATCAAGGGCTTTCCATGAGTAATACGTTAGCCTATAAAGCTGGGCTCATAGATCTATACACAAAAAAAGGGGCTGTTTACTTTTATAAAAAAGAGTATGAACAGTCATTACAGTATTTAAAAACAGCCGATCGAATTTTTAAAGAGAGTAGTATAAAAAGTAAAGCGATTAGTATCAATATAAATTACTATTTGGCAAGTTGTTATGCCTCTCGCAAAGAATACGACAAGGCAATTGATCAATTGCAACTCATTACAGGGATTACTGACAATGATGAGCGCAAGAATTATACACGATTGATTAATGCATATCAATTAATGGCAGCCTCTTACGAAAATATTGGTGATGACAAGAATTCTTCAGATTGGTATCGTAAATATGGAGAATTGTACAAGAAATATCAAGATACCAAAGATGAGCTCGTAAATACTATTCACGAAAAGGATACAAGTCTTTTAGGAAAACAAATAGAAACTCTTGAAGATCAAAAAGCAAGGCAAAAACGAACAGCGTTATACTTTTTAATTCTCTTTATAGCAGTCTCAGGTCTTTGTGTCTTTATCGTATATAGGTATAAAAGAAAGCAGCGCAGTAACAAGGAGTCTTTTGATAAACTTCTTGACAAAGTAAATGAGCTTGAAAAATCTTCTAAAGAGAAATCAAAACCTAAGGAGTCTTCTCGAGAATTGATCATTGATGATCAAAAAGTAACCGAAGTTCTTAAAGGACTTAAACGCCTAGAACAACAAGAGTTTTTCTTACATACAGATTGTAGTTTACGCGCTATGGCTAAAAAAGTTAAAACAAATGCTACGTATTTATCCAAAATTATAAATACGCACAAAGGCGTTAGTTATAATGATTATATCAATAACCTTCGGATAGATTATGCGGTTAATCGTATAAAAAGTGATAAGAAGTTCCGCTCTTTTTCTATAAAATCTATTGCTACAGAGTTAGGTTATAAAAGCGATTATTCATTTGCGAAGCATTTTAAGTCCAAAACAGGAATTAACCCATCTTACTATATAAAACGTATAGAAGAAATTTAATTAACTACATTATCAGTTGTTTACATAATATAATAGAACCCTATTTTAAACAATTTAGGGGTTGTAGATTATGTTTCTATAGGGATTGCAATTACATTTAAAGAATGCTAAAAATCAATGTTTATATGGTTTTTGGTATATAAATAGTATTAATTTTTTTAAAAATATGTTTACATGAAAAAACAATTGAAGAAAGCGATAAGCCTTAATAAACTTACTATTGCTAGAATACAAACGAACAAAATGAACCAACTAAATGGAGGGGACTGTTTACCTACTACGCATTGTCATGAAGGTGAAGATGGATGGTCAGAGTGGTATTGCGGTCATACGGTTAATATTCCATAGAATATAGTACACTTTATTACCTAACGCTATCAAAAAATGATAGCGTTTTTTTATACCCTATTTTAAATAATCTAGGGAGCAAGTATTTTTTAAATGGCTGTAAGTTACTTATTTTAAGATCAGTAAATATAAGGCAGTGATGCCTTTTTTATTTGTAAGGGGATGCCGAAAACCTTAAACAGAGTAGGTCTTTATTAAACCAATATACAATCATGAAAAAGTCATTAAAAGAATTAGCGTTAAAAAAAGAGGTGATTAGTACTCTAAATTTAGAAAAAATTGAAGGTGGACACTCATACTGTTGTCCAACAGAAGGAGCTTTAAATACATGTCCTCCTCCAGGAATGCAATGTTTCTAGACAGAAATTAAAGTTAAATTATGAGGGAACGCCGAAAACCTTTAAACAGAGTAGGTCTTTATTAAACCAAATTCAATTATGAAAAAGTCATTAAAAGAATTAACGCTAAAGAAAGAAGTAATTAGTAACCTAGATTTAAGCAAAGTCGAAGGTGGTGGGGCTACACATTGTTGCCCTACGGATGGACCATTAAATAGCTGCCCTCCTCCAGGTGCGCATTGTTTCTAGTAGTATACGTGTATTTTTAAAATACAACTTATAAATCATGAAGACCATCTATTCATAATAGATGGTCTTCGTTATTATTAGACGTATTTAGCGTTTGTAAATGACTGTTTAAGTAGTGCCTTATTTACGCTGATATGAGGTGGTTTTTATTGTAACTATCTGATTTATAGCATACTTTTGAATTGATATCAAGGGGATGCTGAAAACCTTTACTAGAGTAAGCACTTTATTAACCTAATATATATAATCATGAAAAAATCATTGAAAGAATTATCACTAAACAAAGAAGTGATCAGCAGTTTAGACTTAAACAAAATTGAAGGACAAGGAACTTGTAACTGTGGAGGCGGTGGATCCGTTTTTTGTATCACACAAGGAGCTTTAAATACATGCCCTCCTCCAGGAATGCAGTGCTTCTAGAATCACTTATTTTTATTATATAAAGCTGTCTCACCATGTGAGATAGCTTTTTTATGTGTATATTTCATCTACAAATGTATAGACCCAATGCGTGAACAAAAATTAAAAGATAAACTAGAAGAAATTAATCAAGAACTTCTTGCTAATGGAGGGTTAGACTCTACAGATATTGGCGTGCTTTCTGGAAGCTCAGGACTTGCCTTGTTTCACTTTTATTATAATGCATATCATCCTAATGAAATTAGTGAAGATGCAGGAAGTGATATTATAGCAACGATTGTAGGAACCATTAATGAAGGATATAATTTTCATACATTTTGTGGAGGAATTGCAGGAGCAGCATGGGTGATAGAGCTTCTTAATGAATTAGAATTTATAGAAGTAGACACAGACGCTCTTTTAGGAATATTAGATGAGTATTTACACCATATCACTAAACTTAATCACAACGAAAATTTTTATGATTTTTTACATGGAGTGATAGGAATAGGCTATTATTTTTTAAAACGATATGAAAATACAAACTCACCAGCATCTAAGCAGAAGTATGAGGATATGCTTAAGGAGATAATCTTACTCTTAAAAGAAAGATCAAAAAAGAGTGATGATGGCGTTTATTGGGAATCGATTCTTTTGCGAGAAGAAGGCGTAAAAGGCTGTAACCTAAGCCTCTCTCATGGCTTATCTAGTATTATTAATTTTTTATCTAGAGTGTCAAGCCATGACGCTTTATCCGAACAAGCACGACCTCTTTTAGATCAATGTGTTAGCCATTTATTTAGTTGTAAAAAAGATGAATCACACGCAAAAGGTAAAGGTTCTTTGTTTCCAGATTGGATCACTAATGATAATGAAAAAAGTCAGAGTGGCAGACTCGCTTGGTGTTATGGAGATCTAGGGATCGCAGTATCATTATGGCAAGCCAGTAAAGTCGTACAAGATAAAGAAGTAAAAGAAACTGCCTTACAGCTCTTAGAACATGCAGCAACTCGAAGAGATATAGAAGAATCCCGAATCGTCGATGCAGGATTATGTCATGGGGCTTTTGGGGTGATGCATATCTTTGATTATATGTACAAGGAGACTTCTAATAAAAAATTTAAGGACGCTGCAGATTATTGGATAGATTACGGACTTACGATAGATCACCATGAAGATGGTTCTGCGGGATATAAAAAATGGAGAGGTGGAGATAACCCTACCTATGAGAAAGAAAACAGCCTTTTAGAAGGAATCGCAGGAATAGGACTTTCTATTATATCGTATTTGAATCCAGAAATGACAGAATGGAATCAATCTTTAATGATTGGGTAATTTTTTTTACGCTTTCGCGAAAGCTAATAAAACAAAAAGAGTGAATACGTCAAGTAGCATATTCACTCTTTTATTTTATCATTACTAAATATTACCCCATATTACAGCCTGCCGTTACTTGTATAGCAGATGTTTGCACGCACGTATTTGGATCCAATGGATTGTCTGAATTATAATCAGGATCAGGATCTGTGTTTGTTAAACATTGAGGTGGTAACGTATTGGGTCCGCCAGTTTCTAAACCTCCCGTTTCATCGCCTGTACCTCCTTTTAACGTTTTCATAGTGGTAAGACTCGCAATTTTAAATTTGTTTAGATCTATTTTCTTTTTCATAATACTATTCTATTTTTATTTGTGAATTCTGAAGTTTTAAAACTAAGAAGAGTTGTACTCTTTTTTTAAAAACACTTATTGGTTTTCATGAATATTGATAAATTTAATTATTAAATATTTGATTATTAGACATTTGATTTTTCTAAGTTTTTCATAAAAAATGATGGTTTGATACCAGTTTCCCTGTAAAATGCCTTAGAAAAAGATTCCGTGTTGTTAAATCCAAATTCAGCAGCAATCGCTTTTAAGGTATATTTTCTATACACCTTATCCTTTTTTAATGCACGTACAGAATGTTCAATTCTAAGGGTGTTGACATATTGAGAAAATGACATTTGCTTAAAATGATTAACCGTTTTAGATAAGTAATTAGGGTTCGTCCCAATTGTTTTTGCAAGAATCGCAATAGAGATTTTTGAGTTTAGGAACTCGTTGTTTTTTTCAAAGTTTTCTAGATTTGCCAATATTTTTCTAATCACATCATCTGGAATATTTAATGTTGCTTTTGGAGATTTTTTGTCTTCTGTGTTATTTTTCACCAGTGATGAGGAGCCATCATTCTTATTCATTAAGTCTTCAAATCTTTTCTTGTACACTTTTCTTTTCGAGTTGAGATAAAATAAAATAATAAGAATGCTAATGATGACACCAATTAATAGATATACAAAAAGAGTGGTCTGCTTTTTTTTTGTTTCAAATTCGTCTACGATTTTCTTGTTATTAGCTAGTATCAAAGGAATGTCATACTCATAAGCAATCTTCCTATTTAAAGACAATTCATTTTCATGTAGTTTTTTAATTAAATCAATTGTTTTTTCCTGATAGACGGTTAGTTTTTCTAAATTGTTTTGATCTTTATAATACGATGTCAATAAGGAGTACGTTTCTTTAATTTTTGTTTTTGGCCTAGTATCCTTACTTATTTGAAATAAGGAATCTACTTTTTCGAGCAATTCAATAGCTTTTTTGTCTTCTTTTAATCTAAAGTGATTTTTGGACAAGTAATAATAAGTAACAGATAAACTTGCTTGATCATGACTAGACTCGTAATAGGGTAATACCATGTGTAAGCTGTCCATCGAGCGATTATATTTTCTTTCATTAAAAAGTACTTCAGCTTCGTTTAAAACGAAATCATTGTACTTTTTTTTATTTTTTAAATCTAAAGACTCTTTGATTCCAAGAGTGTTGTAATAGGACACAGAATCATATTTTTTTAATTCACTATATACAGTAGCAATAGAAAAAAGTAATTCAAGACAACCAGCATCTGATAAGAAAGTAGCATCTTTTGAAGTGGCAAAATTATAATTCTCCTTGTGCAACGTTAAAGCTTGCTCATAATCACCTATTTCTTTTTTGAGTAACGCTAAACCATGTCTTGATCGAAAAATGATATCCTCATTGTAGTTTCTATTGGCATACTCATTGGCTTTTATGAAATTGTCTGTCGCTTTGCTGAAATTTCTTTTATTAAAAAAGTAAAACCCCTTCGAGTAATATGCATTTGCAGGGTGGAGGGTGTTACTAAAGTCATCTTTTAGGGCAATAATACTATCATTATACAATAGCTTATTTTCATCTTTAACTAGAAAACTCATATAATAGTAACTATCAAGAAGTATGGTTAAGTTATTCTCTTCTTTAGCCTTTTTGATTGTTTTTTTGAGAATGGGAACACCAGGATTTGTAGTGGCTAAACCAAAAAGCTCTTGTGCTGTTCTCCCTCTTAAAGTATCTATACTTCTTTGTTGGCCTAAAGCAATAAGTGGGATGCCATAACATACCATACAAATAAAAAAGCGCAGTAATAACTTCATCGTTTAACGTAATAATTTTTGAAATAAAGGCGTAAATATAATGATCCTTTAAGAGCTTATTAAAACTACAATGTATCTTTTTTCTTTGTGTAAATCCCGATAAAAACTCACTAGAAATGAGGTGTATAGTACACATTAACACGTGTTTTAAGAGTGAAAACAACAAAAACATTAAATGACAAGATTCATGAAAAACAGTTTCAAGTTTCATGAAAACCTGCATACATCAGTTGTGGCTAAAAGATGTGTATTTCATATTTGTAGTGTTCGGACAGTAAAAAAAGTCAGTATAAATAATAAAACAACATACGATGCTAAACGATATTTTAAATGCAAAAGGAATCAAAGTTCTCAATAGAAAAGAACAAAAATTAATCAAAGCCGGAGGTGGATTTGACTGCACGATTACCATAGACGGAAATTCAAGCTACCTCTATGTGTATAGCTCAGGGTCATTAGCTTCCGCTGAAGCGAACAGTTACTGTGTAGATATTGTTATAAATTCTTCAGCACAAAGTTGTAGTTATAATTGTAATTATGACGGAATGGCTTAATTTTCAACTGTGAGAAGTCATCTAACAGCAACTTAGGTGACTTCTTTTTTTCTTAGTTCGCTTTCGCGAAAGCGTATACAACCATATCACATACAACACTTCTTTTTTGTGTAAAATCTCAAAAAATAGAAGAGAAGTATCAAAGTAATGCCCCAAGCAAAAAACAAAAATGAAATAGATAAGCGCAAATTGTAAGTTATAAGGGTTTAATTATAAAAACAATTAGATTAGATCGATATATTCTAGTATATTGGTAGTTAACTTTTTGAAAATAAAATTAACGATAAATAATAGCGCATTACAGAATGCAATACACTCATTTCCCCAAATATGTTTTAAGAACACCTTTACTCCCGCTTACTTTTTTTCTTGAGCTTACAAAAGATCCAATATTAACTCAAGAAGCTCTTAAAAGTGCATGTAAAGAACCACATATCAAAGAAGCTCTTTTTCTAGCATCCCCCTCCTTATACACTGCTTTTGAAAAATGGCTAGACGGTCATACAACACCTGATGATAGTGAACGTATGACGTATTCTATCCTTAAGTATTTGAGTAGAATGTCGTCTCGATGTACTCCTTTTGGGTTGTTTGCAGGGACCGCCGTAGGAACGTACGAGGATCAAACCGATATGGTTCTGAAACCCACCAAAGAAAATAAAAGACATACGCGATTGGATATGAATTATCTCGTTGCATTATCTCAAGATATTGTCAAAGACGAAAAAATAAAAAAACAACTTCGTTTTTATCCCAATACAAGTATTTACAAAGCAGGAGATCAATTACGGTATGTAGAGTATCACTATGAGAATAGCCGGAGAATGCACCATATTGTTGGGGTACAACATTCTGACTACCTGCAAAAAGTATTAGAAACTGCCCATACAGGAGCAACACTTGCAACCTTGTCCGAATGTTTGGTAGATGATGAGATTACACTAGATGTCGCTTCAGGATTTATTGAAGAATTGGTTAATAGCCAGTTGCTGGTGAGTGAATTAGAGCCCTCAGTCTCTGGGCCAGAGTTTACAGATCAAATCATTCCCGTTTTAAAAACATTAGAAGGAACTGCTACTCTTGTAGAAAAGCTAGAGGATGCCCAAGCCAACATAAAAAAGCTGGATACCAACATAGGAAATCCTTCTTCAGATTACATTGATATCAGCACATCCCTAGAAACCTTAGATACAGGTTTTGAACTCAAGTATCTGTTTCAAACAGATATGTCGCTACACCCCAAGACAAATACATTAAATAAGCAATTGATCTTCAAGGTGCGTCGCGCTATGCGATTACTTAATAAGATCTCACAAGCGCCTAGTGAAACGCTGCTGTCTCAGTTTAGAAACGCGTTTTATGAACGATATGAAGACCGAGAAGTGCCTTTGTCACAAGCACTAGATGTAGAGTTGGGGGTTGGGTTTCTTCAAAATAAAGATTCAGGGGATGTAAGTGCCCTCGTAGATGATATTATGCTTCCAGGTAGATCGTCAAAAATAGCAACGAAAGAACAAAAGTGGAATAGCATACATATGATCTTGCACAAAGAGTTATTGCGTTGTTTGCGTGAAAATGAGCAAGTACTCACATTGAAAGATGAAGATTTCAATACATTTGATGAAAATTGGGAGGATCTTCCAGACACCATATCAACGATGGTTGAAGTCATTACGGTAGATGGGCAGGAACAAATCGTCATGTCTAGTGCCGGAGGATCAAGTGCCGCCAATTTATTAGGAAGATTTTGCCATAGTGATCCAGAAATTCACGAGTATGTCAAGGAAATTGTCGCTGTAGAAGAACGTAGTAACCCCAATAAAATTCTAGCAGAGATTGTGCATCTTCCCGAGTCAAGAGTTGGTAATATCTTAATGAGACCTGCTTTAAGAGGGTATGAGATTCCGTATTTAGCAAAGTCGGTTTTGAGTACAGAAGCACAGTTACCGTTGGATGATTTAATGGTTTCTGCAAAAAGAGATCGCGTTATTTTGCGATCAAAAAAACACAATAAAGAAGTGATTCCTCATTTAAGTAATGCACATAATTATTCTAGTGGTGCGTTACCTATTTATCAGTTTTTGGCAAATATGCAAAGCCAAAATAAACGAAGTGGGATTGGTTTTCATTGGGGACCATTTGAAGAAGACTTTCCTTTTTTACCCAGAGTGGTGTATAAAGATGTTATACTGGCATCAAAAACATGGAATATTTTAAAGTCTGATATTGAAGAACTTGAAAAATATCAAAAAAATATGGGTAATTTTCAGGAGAAATTGGAACTATTCATTAAAGAAAAACAATTACCTCAATTTGTACTCTTAAAAGACAGTGATAATGAGTTGTTAGTCAACTTAAAAAACCTTACCAGTGTACAAATGCTATTGTCAACAGTAAAAAAACGAACGCGATTTACATTAAAAGAGTTTTTGCACGGTGATCAAAGTGTTGTTTCAGATGGAAATGCCTCGTATACAAATCAAGTCATCCTTTCTTTTTACAATGAAAATCTTTTAAAAAACGCATCAGATGTCTAATACACAACGCACATTTATACCAGGAG
The DNA here is from genome assembly GCA_964351845.1 of uncultured Flavobacteriaceae bacterium. GTDB lineage: Bacteria > Bacteroidota > Bacteroidia > Flavobacteriales > Flavobacteriaceae > Dokdonia. The sequence goes on from CAYGQJ010000045.1 coordinate 20,917, forward strand.
ATTCGTGGGTGTATTACAAAATATACACGGGGACAAAAACATCTGATATTGTCCTAGCAGAAGCGATCAAACCTATTGTAGAGGAACTCACCGCAAAAGGCGCCATAGATCAATGGTTCTTTATACGCTATGCAGACCCTAAGCATCATATTAGAGTTCGTTTTCATTACAAAGAACCCGATGCTATTGGGATGATTATGAGGACGGTGTATGAACGTTTAGACGCTTTCGCGAAAGCGGACTTAATCTGGAAAATACAGATAGATACGTATAATCGAGAGATCGAGCGATACGGTGAAGAGCATATAGAAATGGCAGAACAATTGTTCTCTCACGAGAGTGATATGATCGTTAATTTTTTAGATATGGTCGATGGAGAAGAGGGAGAAGAACTCAGATGGCTTTTTGGAATCAGAGCCTTAGACACGATGTTAGCAGATTTTGGATACTCAGAAGACCAGAAACTGACTTTTATGGAGCGTCTAAAAACAGGGTTTGGACTGGAGTTTGGAATGAACAAGTTCTTAAAGAAACAATTAGATGAAAAATTTCGCGCAAAGCGAGAAAAAATAACTTTCTTTATAGATTTCAAAGTAGAAGATAAGCCAGAGTATGAACCTCTTTTGGAATTACTGGCGTATAAGAGTGAGCAATGTAAACCTACTATTGAGTTGCTTAAAAAATCAGCAAGTAGTGAATTGATAGATAATTATCTAAGCAGTTATGCTCATATGCTGATGAACAGAATGTTTAGGTCAAAAAATAGGCTTCATGAAATGGTGGTATATGACCTGTTGTACAGGCATCACAAGGTTGCATGGGGGATCAGAACATTTAAGAATAAAAAGAAGTAATTGTAGTTAAAAAACAGACGTACGTATTTTGAAGAAATTTCCTTTATATAAACAAGCAGATAGTAAAGATTGTGGGCCTACATGTCTCAAAATGATTGCTAAACATTATAAAAAGGGTATTCCTATTCAATTATTACGAAGCCTTAGTGAGACCACACGATCCGGAAGTAGTTTATTAGGGATGAGTAATGCCGCCGAAAAGATAGGATTTAGAACTTTAGGGGTAAAAATAACACTAAGTCAACTTGAAGAAGAAGTGCCGCTTCCTTGTGTACTTCACTGGAATAAAAATCATTACGTAGTCCTCTATAAAATATCAAAAGGTATTTTTCATATCGCAGATCCTGCGCATGGAATTTTGAAATATACCAAAGAAGAACTCCTTAAATTCTGGATAGGTAATAATGCTACAGAAGCCACTGAAGAAGGGATTGCTCTTTTACTAGAAACGACTCCTAAGTTTTTTGAAGAGCATTTTGATGAGGAAAAAAAGAATTTTGGTTTTGCCTTTATCTTCAAGTATGTATTTAGATATAAAAAGTTTATTGTTCAATTAATTATTGGACTGCTTGCAGGGAGTTTATTACAAGTTGTTTTTCCGTTTTTAACACAGAGTGTTGTTGATGTAGGTATTAAAACGGGAGATATTGATTTTATCTACCTGATTTTAATCGCACAGGTCGCCTTGTTTATTGGTAGAACAGGGGTAGAAGTCATCAGGAGTTGGATTTTACTACACTTGAGTACCCGTATTAATATCTCTTTGATTTCAGACTTTTTTATCAAATTGATGAATTTGCCTATTTCGTTTTTTGATGTGCGTATGACAGGAGATATCTTACAACGTATTAATGATCACAGGCGTATAGAGCGTATTTTGACAACATCATCCCTCAATGTGTTGTTCTCTATGGTAAATCTTGTTGTTTTTGGTTTTGTATTAGCCTATTACAGCTTTCAGATTTTTGGCGTCTTTTTAATAGGAAGTGTACTCTATTTTTTCTGGATCGTTATCTTCCTTAAAAAGAGAGCCGATCTTGATTACAAACGTTTCTCTCAAGTAAGTCAGGAACAAAGTAAGGTGATTGAGCTTATTAATGGAATGCAAGAAATTAAACTCCATAATGCCGAAAAACAAAAAAGATGGTCTTGGGAATTCATGCAAGCACGCCTTTTTAAAATCTCTATAGAGAGTCTTGCTTTAGAGCAATATCAAAGTGTAGGTTCTGGGTTTATTAACGAACTTAAAAATATTTTAATCACTATTTTATCAGCAACGTTAGTAATTGATGGAGACCTTCTTTTGGGAGAAATGTTTGCAGTAACCTATATCGTAGGGCAACTTAATTCACCTATTTCACAATTAATAAGCTTTATTAGAGAATTACAAGATGCTCGTATCTCTTTAGATCGTCTTGGAGAGATTCATAATAAAGAAGATGAAGAAGGCGGAGAGGATACAAAAATAACAGAAATTCCAAAAAATGCAGATTTTGATATCAAAGAAATCTCTTTTAGGTACATAGGAGCAGATGTAAAGGTGCTTAATGACCTGAGTCTCCATATACCTGCCAATAAGGTAACGGCTATTGTAGGGGTGAGCGGAAGCGGTAAGACAACCTTAATGAAGATTCTTCTTAAGTTTTATGAACCTAGTGAAGGACAAATAAAAATTGGAAGCGCCGACTTACAGAATATCTCTCAATATTCTTGGAGAGCTTCCTGTGGAGTGGTGATGCAGGAAGGGTATGTTTTTAATGATACCATTGCCAATAATATCGCTGTAGGAGACGACTATGTAGACAAGAAAAAACTAGCCCATGCCGTAGATGTGGCAAATATCAAAGAGTTTATCGAGTCACTACCATTATCGTATAATACGAAGATTGGAATGGAAGGTGTAGGGCTGAGTACAGGACAAAAACAACGACTATTTATTGCAAGAGCTGTATATAAAGATCCTCATTTCTTATTCTTTGATGAAGCCACTAGTGCACTGGATGCCAATAATGAAAAGGTAATTATGGAAAAACTCGATGAGTTTTTTAAGAACAGAACAGCTGTTGTTATTGCGCATAGATTAAGTACGGTTAAAAATGCAGATCAAATTGTAGTATTAGATGAAGGAAAGATTGTAGAGGTGGGAACTCATGAAACATTAACCCGTGAAAAAGGGTTTTATTATAACTTAGTAAAAAACCAATTAGAATTAGGATCATAAAAAAGAAGTGGGAATATGCCAGATCAGATAGACGACATAGAATTACGTAGCGAAGAGGTTCAGGAAATCTTAACAGAGGCTCCTAATTGGATGATCCGATGGGGAAGTGCGCTTTTTTTAGGATTGATCGTGATGCTACTTGCGATCTCTTGGTTTATAAAATACCCAGATATTATTCCTTCGCAAGCGATTATCACCACGCAAATTCCACCTCAAAAAGAACGAGCAAAAAGTACAGGTAGGTTTTCTGCTATTTTGGTAGAAGACAATCAAAAAGTCACCAAAGGTCAAGCATTGGCTGTAATAGAAAATACAGCCAACTATGAGCATATTTATAAACTAAAAGAAACGTTAGATACCATTTCATTACAAGATGATGACTTCTATTTTCCATATGAAAAATTGCCCTTAATGTCTCTTGGAAATATAGAATCTGAGTATGCTCTTTTTGTAAATAATTATTTATTATATCAAATCAATAAAGAATACCAACCTTTTTCGAATCAAGTAGTTGCAAATAGAATTTCTATTTCTGAGCAAAATAGAAGATTGAAGGTTGCAGAGGCGCAACGTCAATTAAATAAGGAAGAATTAGAACTTGCTAAAAAGGAGAAAGAGCGTTATGAAGAGTTGTATGCTAACGGCGTGATTGCAACTTCAGAGGTAGAAAGGAGAAGAATAGAATATTCTCAGATAGAACGTAATTATAAGAACTTAGAAGCCTCCATATCTCAACTTAGAGAAGGTATTAGTGGCGCACAGAGTACTTCGAGAGGAACAGAAATTAGTGGAATTAGAGAAGAAAAAACACTATTGATTTCAGTGATTTTGTCTCTCAATCAACTGAAGAAGAGTATTAGAGATTGGGAGCTTGCCTTTGCATTAACCTCTACAATGGATGGGAAAGTGTCTTTTCTTAACTTTTGGAGCGAAAACCAAACCGTTAACGCGGGGGATATTGTGTTTACAGTCATTCCTAAAGACGGATCTGAGTACATTGCAAAACTAAAAACCCCTGCTCAAAATTCAGGTAAAATAAAAGTAGGCCAAAATGTAATTTTACGTCTAGAGAATTATCCTGACACCGAGTTTGGAACGCTAGAAGGCGTTATTACTAAGATGTCTGTTATTACGGATGAGGAAGGGATGTACGCTATAGATGTGTCTTTACCCGATACCTTAGTGACCACTTTTGGTAAAGAAATTGATTTCCAACAAGAGATGCGAGGTGTTGGAGAAATTATCACAGAAGACCTAAGACTTATAGAGCGTTTCTTCTACCAAGTTCGGAATATATTTAAGCGATAGTAGGGGTTTGTATTCCAAATAAGTTAGGTCACACTATGAATAAGAAAATAGAGATTGATAAAATTTTTGATTCAATTTCAAGTCATCGAGATTTTTCTAAAGCGATTGATGCTGTAGAAAAGTTACAGGATGATTCTGATGAGGTATTTGAACTTCTTTGGAACAGGGCTATAAAAGCCCAATCTAAAGGCGGTCATGTTTTTATTTCAGCATTAACACTTTATAAACTAAACATAAAATGCCCCCTTTCCCCCCAAGAAGCAATCCGTCAAATGTGTGATGATTGGGAGGTTAGTATCGAGGAAGTTCCTTGGTATTTAGCAAAACAATTCTCAAAGAAAGTAATTTTAGAATTAATTGATACATTTAATTTTAAAACAGAAGATCAAAATGCTCGACTTGAAACGATTGCATATTGGGTAAAAATATGGTCCAACAAAAACTAAACGACATTAGGTTAAGTTCCTAGTTACGATAGTATAGAAATATTTTTTAGAGTTATTTTTGTACGCTTTCGCGAAAGCATATACTACTTTAAATAAAAGGGTCTAATTTTTTTCAGAAGATTTTGAAGAATTCGTATTGTGTGCTATAAATCATTTATAATCATAAAAAATAAACTAAAAGTGATGAGGAACTATAAACGTGTAATTTTAATTTTATCTACTATTCTGATTACTTCTTGTGGAAGTGATGACGACACCACCGACCCAAATACTGATGTCGATGTAATCATAGGAAAATGGGTTTACCAAACACAATCTGAAAATGGAGTCCCTGTAACTGATAATGACTGTGAGCCCTCTACAATTGAATTTAGCGCAAATGGAGACAGACTTGATGTGTATTATGGAACAAATAATAGCGGAGCTTGTGTCGTAATTGAGACAGTGAATGGGGATTGGTTAAAACTAAGTAACGGGCAATATCAATTTAATTTTGATGGTGATAATTTCGATTATATGGATACCGTGATCTTTGAAAACGAAAACAATCGATTAATCTTAGAAGACACAGATACAGATGGAAACGGAAACACGATAGTTTATAGATTTGAATATAATCGCGAATAACCCACTACTCCTTACCCAATAATCATCCCAGCAATCGTCGCTGAAATTAAAGAAGCAATAGATCCTCCTATTAAGGCTTTCATTCCAAATTTAGAGAGGTTTTTACGTTGTCCAGGAGCTAGAGATCCTATCCCACCAATTTGAATCCCTATAGAGGCAAAATTGGCAAATCCACACAACATATACGTTGCCATGATAATAGATTTGTTGTAATTTAAGTGAACAGCATTGGCTGTATTTTTTAAATCTGCAAGTTGTATATAGCCTACAAATTCACTGGCAGCAAGCTTAATCCCTAGTAATTGCCCCATCATGGTAATATCCTCCTCAGCAACGCCAATAAGCCACATAAGAGGCGCAAATATAGTTCCTAGAATCGCTTCGAGAGAAAGCTCAGGATAGCTAGTGTTTGCGGCCATCCAATCATTTACAGACGTAATATCACCGACCCATCCTAAAATACCATTTAACATGGCAATAAACGCCACAAAGACAAGAAGCATAGCCCCTACGTTTACGGCTAGTTTTAGACCTTCTGTCGTTCCATTGGCAATGGCATCTAAGATATTAGACCCTATTTTTTCTGAAGAAACTTTTACATCTGTATTGACAGCTTCCGTTTGTGGGTATAAGATTTTTGAAATGACGATCGCACCAGGTGCTGCCATCACAGAAGCCGCCAGTAAATGCTTTGCAAATATCAATCGTAATTCAGGATCATCACCACCTAAAAAGCCAATGTAAGCCGCTAGCACAGCGCCAGCAACTGTCGCCATCCCTCCGATCATCACCAGAAGGATTTCAGACTTATTCATTTTTTCTAAATACGCCTTGATCAAAAGAGGTGCCTCTGTTTGTCCTAAAAATATATTACCAGCAACACTTAAGCTTTCAGCACCAGAGATGCCTAATATTTTTGATAATAACCACCCAAAAGCTTTTACAACCTTTTGGATAATCCCAAAATAATACATCACAGATGTAAGTGCTGAGAAAAAGATGATAGTTGGTAATACTTGAAAAGCAAAAATATATCCAAAGGTATTCATATCACTTACAAGACCTTTAAATAAAAAGTCACTTCCAGCGAGTGTGAATTCTAATATGCTTACAAATATGCCTCCTATGAAGTCAAATATTTTTTCAATAAACGGAACTTTAAGAACGCCTATCGCTATAATTAACTGGACAGCAAGCCCAAGCCCAACTGTTTTCCAGTTAATCGCTTTTCTATTACTACTAAAAAGAAATGCAATGAATAATAGAGAAACCATTCCTAAAACCCCTCTAAGAAAGCCGTTTAAAGTGAAACCTTGAGAAGGAATTATTTCATTAGTAGCTGCTTCTACAATGGGTTGTGGTGCTTCTTTAGTTGCAAAACGGTAAGTGACGCCCTGCTCAGAAAATGCAAAAGTGGAGTCGGTTAATGTTTGTACCCTGTAGCGTCTTATCGTGTCTTTGGGAGTGTTGTAAAAAAAGATAAGAAGATCATTCTGTTTTATGTAATCTCCAGAGGCATATAGATCATCTTTCGCCGAAAGGCTATAAGAAAATTGACCTGCATTAAGAGAAAGGGAATCTTTAGTAGCATCTACAGTAAAAAGGTCTGTACCCGTAGCATCTGTGATTTGCTGAAAAGACCATGTTTTTTCTTCGGTTTGACTCCAAAGAGAACATGTGGAAAATACAACGGCTAATGCCAGAATAAAGGTACGCATAGGTGTAGATTAATTACGTTTAGAGATCTCGTCTCTTATTTTAGCAGCAAGCTCGTAATCTTCATTGATAACAGCCTGTTCGAGTTGGGTATTTAATTCCTTTAAGGACATTCTTTGATAATCATTTTCACTGGAAAGTAATTCTTCTTCCTCAATGACAATTTCTTCCATCAGGATTTCTTCCTCATCGGTCAACTCTTCAGGTTCTTTATTCCCTTTTAAGAATATACCTGCTTTATCTAGGATGTTTTTATACGTGAATATGGGTGCTTGAAAGCGTAATGCCAATGAAATAGCGTCGCTTGTACGCGCATCAATGATCTCTTCTATTTTGTCACGCTCGCATATAATACTAGAGTAAAAAACACCATCAACAAGTTTGTGTATGATTACTTGTTTGATAACGATGTCAAAACGATCTGCAAAATTCTTAAAAAGATCATGGGTAAGAGGGCGTGGGGGTCGTATCTCCTTCTCTAAAGCTATAGCAATAGATTGTGCTTCAAAAGCACCTATAACGATAGGTAATTTACGATCTCCATCTACTTCGCTCAAGATAAGGGCATAGGCTCCGTTTTGCGTTTGGCTATAGGAAATCCCTTTTATGTTTAAACGTACTAAACTCATAGTTGGTAAAAGTAATAAAAGTTAATTGAGTTTTGAAGTTTATATAGTGTTGAGTTTACGTTTTTTAATAAGAACTTGTTAACTCCCATAGGATAGCAACGGTCACAGTATCATATTTAAACGAAAAAATAGGTGAGAATCGTTCAATTCTCACCTATTTTATATATATCTGTGCTTAAAACTGATTAACTATTGGCTGCTTTAAACGCCTTTAGTTTTTCATTAAGCTCTGGTACAATATCAAAAGCATCACCAACAATTCCATAATCGGCAGCTTTAAAGAAAGGTGCTTCAGGATCGGTATTGATCACGACTTTTATTTTTGAAGAGTTAATTCCTGCTAAGTGCTGTATCGCTCCAGAAATTCCGATGGCAATATATAAGTTGGATGCTACTGGTTTTCCAGTTTGCCCAACGTGTTCTCCATGAGGTCTCCAGCCTAAGTCAGATACCGGTTTAGAACATGCGGTTGCTGCTCCAAGGATGTCTGCCATTTCTTCGATCATTCCCCAGTTTTCTGGTCCTTTGAGACCGCGACCCGCAGATACAACAACTTCAGCATCGGCGATAGACACTTTATCTGTAGCCTTATCTACAGATTGTACTTTTACGCCAAAATCGGCATCGTCAAAAGTAGGGGTGAAGTCTTCAGTAACTCCTGCGCCACTCGTTTCTTTAAGACCATAGGCATTTTTACCAAGACCTACGATTTTGGTATCGGTAGTGATTTCTGTAAGGTTAAATGCTTTGTTTGTGAATGCAGTACGTTTTACTTTGAAAGGCGCTGTGCTTTCTGGAAGTGCTACTACATTTGAAGCATATCCAGCTTCAAGCTGTGTCGCAAGAAGTGGTGCGATATATTTTGCATCCGCTGTTTGGCTTAGGACAATGACTTTTGCGTCTGCTGCAGTAGCTGCTTGTGCAATCGCTTTGGCGTAGCTAGCCGCATTAAAAGCATCGAGTTTTGAATCGTTTACGTTTAATACTTTGTCTACTCCATAAGCTCCTAATACAGCGCTATCTCCTCCATGTATGGCAATAGCAGTGACGGTAGTTCCCATCATATCTGCGATCCCTTTGGCGTAACTAGCTACCTCAAATGCTGTTTTCTTAAACGTTCCGTTTTCTGATTCTGTATATACTAAAACTGACATAATTTGTAAGATTTAAGTGGGTTTTTTACTAAGATGTGTGGTGTAGTAAATAACCTTTATATTTTTTTAATGTTGTATACGCTTTCGCGAAAGCGTATACCTCTTGATTCTACGTTTAAATTGCTTTTGCTTCGTTGTGAAGTAAATCAATTAATTCGTCTACGGTGTCTACTAATTTTACGGCTCCTTTAGGTGCTGGCTTTTCAAAAGAAACAGATGTAGAATCTGCCGAAGCTCCCGTAGGCTCTATAACATTGAGTGGTTTTTTACGCGCCATCATAATTCCTCTCATATTAGGAATGCGAAGGTCACTCTCTTCTACAAGACCTTTTTGACCTCCTATAATTAAAGGAAGTGTTGTGGTTACAGTTTCTTTTCCGCCATCTATCTCACGAATAGCAGTAGCATTAGTGCCATCTACTTCTAGACTAATACACGTATTTACAAAATTTGCACCTGTAAGACCTGCAAGCATTCCAGGAACCATACCTCCATTGTAATCGATAGACTCACGTCCAGCAATCACAAGATCATACCCTCCATTTTTGACAACAGCAGCAAGTTCTTTAGCGACTTGTAAACCATCTTTTGCTTCGGTGTTAACACGAATAGCGGTGTCTGCTCCAATAGCAAGCGCTTTACGAAGCGTAGGTTCTGTTTCAGGACCTCCTACATTGACAACATCTACAGAGGCGCCTTGCTTTTCTTTAAACCACATGGCACGCGTTAATCCAAACTCATCATTTGGATTGATCACAAATTGAACACCGTTGGTGTCAAATTTTGTGTCATTATCTGTAAAATTAATTTTAGAAGTAGTGTCAGGTACGTGACTAATACACACTAATATTTTCATAACAATTTAGTATTTGATATTTAGATATTTTGCATTTTTATGATCGTCGAAAAAGAAATAAAAAGATCTTTGCAAACTCTTTTTTCTAGAGAAAATAAGTTTTAGAAATAGTACTATTTCGTTTTCGTAGCAAAAGTACGGTAAAAAACTTACTTTTACTATGCATGCATAGTAAAATTTTATAAAAAAGCAATTTAAAGAGCAGTGATAAATGCTTACTTTTGTTATCCTAAAATTAGAGGAAATTATAATTAATATAGTTGCCAATTTTTAATGCTGGTAACTTTTAAATAGATACCCGCCTTTGCGGGCATTCATATGAGAACAATCCAATTTAGAGAAGCTATTTGTGAGGCGATGAGCGAGGAAATGCGTCGTGATGCGTCTGTGTATTTAATGGGTGAAGAAGTCGCCGAATATAATGGGGCTTACAAAGCATCCAAAGGAATGCTTGATGAGTTTGGTGAAGAACGTGTGATAGACACGCCTATTGCCGAGCTTGGTTTTGGAGGTATTGGTGTAGGAAGTACAATGACAGGATGTCGCCCTATTATTGAGTATATGACCTTTAACTTCTCTCTAGTAGGAATCGATCAGATTATCAATAATGCAGCAAAAATCAGACAAATGTCTGGAGGGCAGTTTCCATGTCCTATTGTTTTTAGAGGACCTACCGCTTCTGCAGGACAATTAGGGGCTACACACTCACAAGCTTTTGAAAATTGGTTTGCAAATACACCAGGACTTAAAGTAATTGTTCCTTCTAACCCATATGACGCAAAAGGACTTTTAAAAGCAGCCATTAGAGATAACGATCCTGTTATTTTTATGGAGTCAGAGCAAATGTATGGTGATAAAGGAGAAGTGCCTGATGGAGAATATGTATTGCCTATCGGCGTAGCTGAGATCAAAAGAGAAGGGACCGATGTAACGATTGTTTCTTTTGGAAAAATTATAAAAGAAGCCTACAAAGCAGCAGACGAGTTAGCGAAAGAAGGAATTTCTTGTGAAATTATAGATCTACGTACTGTGCGTCCTATGGATCACAAAGCGATTATGGATTCTGTAAAGAAAACAAACCGTTTAGTTATTCTTGAAGAAGCATGGCCTTTTGGGAATGTTTCTACAGAAATCACATACCAAGTACAAGAACAAGTTTTTGATTACTTAGACGCTCCGATTATAAAAATAAATACAGCAGATACACCGGCTCCGTATTCCCCAGTCTTACTGGAAGAGTGGTTGCCAAATAGCAGTGATGTCATAAAAGCTGTTAAAAAAGTACTATATAGATAAAACGTACGTTAACGTAACCATAATGGAGCTTCATTAGTAACAATTAATGAAGCTCTTTCATTTTTAATATGACTATATATAGACTACTTATACTTATCGTATTTTTCCCTTTCATGATGGTTGCCCAAACCAAGGTAAGTGGTGTTGTTTTTGATGAACAAGATAATCCTGTTCCTTTTGCAAATGTAGTCTACGTTGGTTCTAACGAGGGAACGATCACCAATGAGAATGGTCGATTTTATTTAGAATCTGATCAGACTTGGGAAAAAATTCGTATTTCTTTTATTGGATTTTCAGAAAAGGAAGTGACACTTACATCTCGTGTCAACTACGATATGAAAATAGTACTTGCCGAAGAAGCAGCAAAAATGGATGAGGTGTTTATTTACTCTGGAAAAACATCCAAAAAAAATAATCCTGCCATAGACATATTGCGTAAAATTTGGTCTCGAAAAAAACAAAACGGGCTCCGACAGTTTAAACAATATGAGTATGATAAGTATGAAAAAATTGAATTTGATCTCAATACGATTGATAGTGCTTTAATAAACAGCAAACTCTTTAGAGGGATGGAGTTTATTTTTGAACAAACAGATACGTCTAGAGTTACTGGAAAAACATACCTGCCCATCTTTGTCAATGAAGCTGTTTCTAAAGTCTACGGGAATAATGAATCTCGAAAAGAAAAAGAAGATTTATTAGGAAATAAGAATAGCGGGTTTAATGAAAATCAAACGATTATTGGTTTTGTAAAAGACCTATACAATGATTACAATGTATATCAAAATTATCTAAAGTTTTTTGACAAAACATTCACAAGTCCGATTAGTAGAACAGGGATTCAAACCTATAACTACGTGCTTGCAGATAGTGCCTACATAGATAATAAATGGTGTTACAATATCATTTATTACCCCCGCCGAACCAATGAGCTCACTTTTAAAGGAGATTTTTGGGTAAATGATTCTACCTGGGCGATCAAAGAAATCAATATGCAGCTCTCTAAGAGTGCAAACATCAATTGGGTAAAGGAGATTTATTTAGAGCAAGAGTTTGATATCGTAAACGATACGACCTTTCTTTTAAAAAGAGATTACTTTTTATCTGACTTTGCTTTCAGAAAAAAAGAAGAATCTAGAGGGCTTTACGGGAAGCGTACCACATTGTATGATAATTATGTCTTTAATCAGGAAAAAGACAAGGAATTCTATGAAAAAGAAGTCTATTATTATGACAAAGATGTCTATAATAGAGATGATGATTTTTGGGACAAGAATAGAAAAGAAGAATTAAACGCTGATGAGAAAGGGGTGTATAAAATGCTCGATACCCTTAAAACCGTCAAAAAGTTTAAAAACCTTTACAATTTAGGCTCGGTGTTGGCTTCAGGATATTGGGAGTTTCCTAGCCTTAATCTTGACTATGGTCCTATCTTCTCCACCTTTGGATTTAATGAAGTAGAAGGATTACGTATTCGTACAGGAGCACGCACCTATTTTGGACAGAATGATTTATGGAGAGCCGAAGGATTTTTGGCGTATGGTTTTAAAGATGAAAAATTCAAATTCGGAATCTCAGGAAAATGGCTTGTGGATAAGAAAAACCGATTGATTTTTTCTGGAGGCTATCGACAAGATGTAGAACAGATAGGAGCGAGTCTTACGACGTCTCGAGATGTTTTAGGACGAAACTTGGCTTCGTCTTCACTCGTGAACACCGCAGCGAATGATAAATTGACATCCATTCAATTAGTTAATTTTGCCGTAGAAATTGAACCCATCCGAAATCTTACCTTCCGAACAGATTTTTCATTACGGAACTTAGAATCGGCATCAGATACGTTTAATCTGGAGTATTTTACAGATGCTTCTGAGACCACCACCAAAGGGGATATCACACAAACAGAAGTGGTATTTACCACCATTTGGGAACCTGGAAAGAAAACCTCTGGTTTTGGGGTAGAACGACGTGTAGTTAATGAGTGGTTTCCGAGCTTTTTCTTGAGTTACACACGTGGTCTAGAAGGGACTTTAAATAGTGATTTTGAATATGACAGATTGCAATTCTCTTTCAGGAAAGCGATCCGTTTAGGTGGTTTTGGACAGCTTAGTGTTTCTACAGAGGTTGGAAAAACCTTTGGGGAAGTACCTTTGGCATTATTAAGTCCTGTACCCGGAAACCAATCGTTATTTTCTATTTTTAATACGTATAGCCAACTTAATTTCTACGAATTTGTTACTGATGAGTATGCTTCTGTGCAATTAGAACACAATTTTGGAGGGCGTTTATTCTCACGTATTCCATTCTTAAAGAAATTAAATTTGAGAGAAATTGTAGGGATACGAGGGGTGATTGGTAATATCTCTCAAGGAAATATAGATTTGAATAGACCTGCGTTTGAAAATCTTAGATTTATTCAAAATGATGTTCCTATCTCCACATTAACACCTCAAGATATTGCACCTAATGCAGAGCCTTATTTTGAGTATAGTTTTGGCGTGGGTAATATTTTTAAGGTCTTTCGTATCGATGTCAACTTCAGAGGAAATTACAACGACTTACCAGACGCCCGTACATTTGGTGTGACGGGGTCCTTTGGGTTCTTTTTTTAGCGTATATCTGTTACATTTTAACCTTCAGAAAGAAGGGTTTCGAGTTTGTTTTCAATTATACCTGTATTTATAAGACTTCGCTCTAAGGCAGCACAAAAATGTGTTAATGAATCATTATAATCATCTTCAAGAATATACATATCTTTAATCATAGATTTATATTCTATCCCTTCGGAATGAAGATTTACGGACTTGGTGAAAAAGTCAATAGCTAAGCTTTTGTATAGGCTTCCATTTGTAAGCTTCCATTTATTTCTTATATTATTGATAATTTTCTTTTTATCATCAAGATTACTATTTTCTATTTTTTCAATAACAGTACTTATCTTGACATTTAATTCATAAATTCTTTTATATAAATTTCCTGTGTATGCATAAGTCATAACATAAGAATAGCCATAAGTATTGATCATATTAATCATATTGTCAAAAGACAGGTCAAGCTCTTCCAATGAGTTTAAAAATGGCACTAATATTTCTCTATTACTTTCGTTAAAAACTAAATTAGAACTAAAAACACCTTTTATTTTTTCTAAATAATCATATTGAATTATAGTATTGTACTTTAATTCTTGAATACGGGTGTATACATTGTCAATGTAATTGTGTCTTTTAGATAAGAATTCATGTTTTCTAGTAATGAGAGTTTTAAGCGTATCATCATCTCTGGTTGTTTTAAGTTCTATTTGATTACAAAGATACCTGATCTCATCTTTCTCTATTACAAATAGCCTATTTTCATCGTCATTGAGATTATAATTTCCTTCTGTAATTTTTTGAAGATATGCTTTTTCAGTCGATGCTTGTTTGTGGGTATAGGTTTCTATTAAATAGTATGATTTTTTTTGTAACCATGCAGTGAAGTTATTTACAAAATCGGTAGAAGTATTATCTATTTTTTTACAATGAGTATTAATGATGTAAAGACATTTTTTTAATTTAAAAAGTGCATCATAATACAAACCTGCCATCATATAAGCCCTGTAGCTGAGTAGGTTGAGGTAGAAAATATTGTTTAGTGAGAAAAAATGATCAAATTCAATTTCTTTGTTTGCATCCTTTTCATTTTCTTTATTTGTATCCTTGTTTTCAGGGTTATAAAGATTCCAAAACTCATATCCTAGCACCTCAGTATCATGTTTTTCAAAAATAGAATTCTCAAACTCCATATTTTTATCACCTGATAATTTTAGGTTTATATTTCCAATAGATCCTAAGATTGCATCGGCCTGTTTGCTTAAAATAAGAGCTAGGCTTTGTGCTGTTTTACCGCTAAGTAAATGCAAGGCCTCACGTTTAAAAACCATGTGCTCTATAGTTTTTAACATTTTAATATATGAAGTATTATGTACCTTAATCTTATCTCCTTCTCCTTCTCCTTTTTTTCTGATTACGTTACTATTTGGATGATCTACTTCATTGTTAGAAAAATCACTGTTTTCAAAGATTGTCTCTAAATTCTCTAAATAAGGACTCAGTATATGCCCTATTGCTGTAGCATAATAGAAGGTGCAGCTGTAGGAAGGAAAGAAGTATGTAGGAGTTTTTGGTGAATTCTTATCCCCTCTATTAATCTTATTTCGGATGTTTTGAATATTCATGTATCCGAGTCCATTGATAAAAATATCTTGTTCTGTATTTCTAATTTGGCATTTCTTATCAATCTCAGCTTTTTCAATATCTTTGATTTTTAAGTATTCAAACCATATTCCATAACTCCCTTTTTGATGGATAGAGTTGAAATTTCTGTTTTTATAAAATAGAATGGAACCAACATTTTGATAGTAATCAGCTAATAGCGTTTGGACACGTTTGTAGTCACCAATAATTTTGTCGTTTAAGAAAAAATTTCTGTAGGTTAATTCCGTTTTAAATAGGTCAAGCGGGAACAAAGGTTTTAAGCCCATAAATTTAGTGTACTCTTGAATATTTCTTCTCAAGTTGCTTTCTGTGATTCCGTCAGAACGACCTTTTTCTATACAGGCTAGTAGCGCTAAATGAGGTCTTAAGAATAGCTGCATTCTCTTGTATGGAGATTCCCATTGTTCAGAATAGGAAAACTCATGATCGCCTTCTGTTTCACTTTCTATATTGCTGTTAATATTTCCGTCATTATTTCTCTCTCTGTCTTTGTCTTTGTCTTCATCAGGTTTATTGAAGACCTTAAAGTCCCAATTATTAGACTCAATGATAGAACTACGTATCGTTGAATAACTAGTGTCATAGTAGTACATTTTTTCAAGACATAAGCTTAATAAGAGCCTGTTTCTGATATACTGTATTTTTTGATGATTATCTAATGAATACTCTGTACTCGAGATTATTTTATGGAGACCCTGTAAACAATCATTATAATATCTTATGGCAGATTTGTATTCTTCATCGTAATAATGTAAATCTGCTATGGTGGAGTTTAAATGGGCTAGTGTAAAAACATGATTACTTGTTCCGATAGCTGAAGGGTCGTTAGAGTATAAGATTCTTTTTTGCTTTAGTTTTCTTTTAAAGTAGGTTTTAAGATGATATGATTCGTCATAAGTGAAGTTAAAGGCAGCAGCATTTTCATCAGAAATTTTGGAAACATAACGTAATTCAAGTGCGGCTCTGCTTCTAAATTTAAATTGAAACATAGCATTAATTGTTTCCCTTATAATATACTTTTCTGAAAGATGGCTTATGATTTCGTTCATACTTTCTCTTAAATTGGGGCCTTTGTTTCCCAAAATAATATCGGGCATTAATTCAAGTTCCCTCCAAGAAAATGCAGATCGATGAAATTTTAGAACATGATCAATTAGAAAGGCTGATAAGTATAGATTCCGATCACTAAATATCTTAAAGTGGCGTTGGTTTTTTAAGAGGTAAGGCGTCACGATGTTATATAATAAGCCAACATGGTATTGATCCATGTATTTTAATCTCAAATACTTTTTTTTATGAGTCGCAGTGTTTAATGAATTAAGTTTTACCTCTTCCTTAGTGTCAAAAGCTTTTAATTCATCACTTTGACCTTCATAGGCAATTAATAAATCATTTGGTTTTAGTTCTTCAGTAATTGACGTCTTTTTTATTGTAGCTTCTGATCCAATGATGTACGATTCAAAAAGTTCTTTTAATTTTTTTGGGCTTCCATTACTACGGTAGGTTAAGAAAATAATAAATCTTCGAAGATGGTAGATAATGTATAATTTGTCTTTATCAGTAAAGTTGATATTATTGTTATAAGTAATTTTGCTCAGTTTATCACGGAAATAATCGTCTATCTCTATCTGAGTATTGTAATCTTCTTCAGCATCTTTTTTCTTATGTAAAAGATTTCTAATTACATAATCTTCAGTCATTTGGCTCATGCCTTTTTTTTCGCCTACGGAATCTTTAAAAAAGCTATCAATATATATAACTTCATGAAAAATGCTACTGTAAAAAGACTCTCTATCAGCAATATCGGCAAGACTTGCATCATACATCTCTGCACCTCCAATAAAAACAAATTTAGCTTCCGAAGTATGTATGAAGCTTTTTAAGTTAGCCAATAAAGTTGCAACGGTATCTCTGCGTGTTTGGTATTTTGATTTTCCTAACTCATGCGTGTCTTCCGTTTCTTTATTGAATTCAGGTTCTAATTTATCTAGCTCATCTATTATAAAGAGAATGTAACCTTCCTGTAGTGCGTTAAATCGATGTATAATTTCTTTTATTTCAAACTCTAATTCTTTGGTAGTAATTTTTTCAAATGTTTGTCGATAAGGACCTGTATTGTCAAATGAGTTAATAGAATCTAATACTTTTGTTAGTATAGATGATCCAGAATCAATATCGTTAAATAAGGACCCTTTTTGCTCTCCTTCTGATACTTCTAGAGAGGAATGAATTCTACGGTTTACTGAGTTTAGTTTTTGTGTTAAACGTATTTTGTCTTTATTTTTTGAAAAAATATAATGATCATACCACTTATTTAAGAGTGTAATTAAAATAATATACAATGCTGCAAGTGATAAGAGGATAAGAGGGGTGTTTTTGGAAATATCATCTCTAAAGCCAATCCAAGGTATAGAAAGAGTAGCAGCTATGATTAGTAATACTAGAATGGCAATTAAAGGAGTTACGTGCTTTTTTTTCTTAAAACCAAAATCAGTAATTTTTGAGTTGAGCTGAATAAACATTTGGCGCAAAAGATCAAAATCGGTAAGATCACCCTGAGAGAGAAAGACTGGGATATCAATAAGTTCTTTTCTTGATTTTTCTTTTTCTTTATTATTAATGTCGTCAACAATACGTCTTACTAAGGACGATTTCCCTATACCTCTATACCCTGCTATTAAATAAGCGCCTTTATATCTTGTGCTTTCATTTTCTTTAGTACCATCAGGTGGCATTATTTTTCGTTTAATCTTTCTCCATTGGTCAATTCTGCCAATAAAAGCAGCTTTATTCTCGTCACAAAAATCATATTCAGGAACTTCTAGATAAATATTCTTAACACGTACACTCATTTAAGATCGCTATAATGGTTGAAAATTTTGAAAACGGGGGAGATTCTAAATATATATAATTAATTATATATAAGCAATTTATGTGTTTTGCTGAAATTACAACGACTTACCAGACGCTCGTACGTTTGGTGTGACGGGATCCTTTAGGTTCTTTTTTAAGATTCTTTTATATTCTAGGTATCGTTTTGATACTGGGTACGCTCCTGCCTGCCGGCTAGG
>CAYGQJ010000046.1:0-29680 GCA_964351845.1 uncultured Flavobacteriaceae bacterium
TCCCGTTGGCTTTGAGATGTGATCAATCAATTAGATTGCCAAAGAACAATGCATTCAAGAATAGCTTATTGGTACCATACCAACTACCCCTAAAGTTGGGGTTGTCGGCAAAGAGGATCACACGACCGCCACCTTGCGGACTCACGACCAGTGATGCCGAAGGTTTTAAATTGTCTTCTAAGTTCTCATCAGAAATAAATCCGTCGATGTGCGGTTCTTTGGTGTATTTGGCGACTGTGTTATATTCATCTTTGCTTGGTGCTAACCATACATTATTGTTTTTATACACAGGCAAATCACGAGCGGTATAGCCAAATCCTAAAGGATGCGTTACATCTAAGTCCACCTCAAAAATAGCACCTCCTAAACGTTGTTTGCCTCGGTTAGGTCTCGCATCTACATAGTTTTTGCGCGCTGTGGTTTTAGCCGTATCCTTTTTCTTTTCAGTGAGTTTTCCTGTGGCTACTTTTTTATTAATCGCCCATGATGTAGCACGACCAATCGTAATAAGTGTATTTCCTTGTGAAACCCAGTCTTTAATCTTTTTAACTTCATTCTCTGAGAGACTATTGTAATTTCCAGACACCATCACGAGGGTGTTATAGTCGGTTAAATCGACAAAGCGAAAGTTATTCATTAGTACTTTAGTGATCGGCATATGGACACGGGTATCTAGTAAATGCCAAACCTCTCCAGCTTCATAAGAGCTGGTGCCGTTACCAATCAGCATTAAGGCTTTCGGCGTGTCTACCTTGGCAAAGTTGAGACTTCCTAAATCAATACCTTTTACACTAAAACCAGTATCTGCGGCATAGATCGGTACTTGAAAACGTTGTTGCGCTTCGGAAACGATCATAAATACGTCATTAGCATCTAGCGATTGTCTACTCACTGGCACCATAAGCGTCCCGTAATTAAAATCAACCGTTCCGCTTTTTGTTTTGGCAGTAAAGGGTTTGAAAGCGGTAGAGACGATAATTCCTTTTTGCTGTAAATGATAAAGTAACGCCGAGGCATTGTAATCGTTATAGTCAATTAAGTACGCATACCCCGTTTTAGGCACAGGCGTTACAGAAGCAAGACTGTTGGTACTCGTGATTTCATTTTGTAAACTAGGAACACTAGATAATGCTTTGGCTCGCATGTTGTAAAAATTAGCCACACTCCACGCACTCGCATCATAATAGACACTATCGCGGTATTTGCTATAGGTTTCAAAGAAGGATTGTACCATTCGTTTTTGCGCTTGTGCCACAGGGACGACATAAGTGCCGTCTCCTTTTTTATAGGTTTTAATACGATGTAAAAGCAATTTGTCTATAAAGGCTTTGGTACGATTACGATCGTTGGGATCTCCAAATTCATAGGCAGCGGCTTGGCTTGTTTTTGCTTTCGTACTTCGACTGCGCTCAGTATTCACTACAGCGGACACAAAGAAATCCTGCTGGTATTTACGCAATTGCGCTTTGTTCTCTACAGCGGCTTTTACGGTTGCAAAGCCAGAGGTATACTGATTTCTGATGGTAAAGGCAAACGAGATCGTTCCAAAATCGGTGTCTTGTAAATGCCCTCGGCTACTGGCTTGTTCAAAAAGCAATGCCAAGGCGCCCTGAAGGTCTGGGTACGAGCTCCCATAACCCGGATAGGTGCCATCAAAGGCTTCTTTGGTAAAATAAAAAGAACCAATCTGATCTAAGGCATCTGCAAAGTAAGGAGCAAACAAATCGTTGAGGTCCTTATAATTTTCTTTTGGCATAATAGGGTCAAGACTTCCTATAGGGACCATCGGTTCAAAGAAGTGGGTGCTGTTGGTGCCCATCTCGTGAAAATCAGTAACTACATTCGGGTACCACTCGTGATACCAGTTTAATTTACCACGGCTCTCTGGGTTGATTCCTAGCAACCAATCGCGATTCAGGTCAAACCAATAATGATTGGTACGTCCGCGGGGCCACATTTCAGTGTGCTCTGCATCTATATTGTCAGATACCAGTGGCGATCCTTTAAAGCTATTGGCCCATTGGGTATGACGATCTCGACCATCTGGATTAATGGTTGGGTCTATAAAAATGATGGCATTTTTTCTGTAATTCGCCATGTCTGGATGCTCAGAAGCGACAAGTGTATAAGCCGTTAGGAGGGCTGCTTCAGAACTAGAAGGTTCATTTCCATGTACATTATAGCCCAGTTGAATGAAAATAGGCACTTGGTCATAATTACTCACTTTTTGGGAAGTATTGCTAAAAGCAAGGTGTTGTTGCTTGATGCTTTCTATATTGTTATGATTTTCTGACGTTGATACAGTGAACATCACTAGTTTTCTGCCTTCATGGGTTTTTCCATACTCCATGATGGTGGCGCGATCGGATACTTCGGCTAGTTTTTCTAAGTAAGAAACAATTTGATCATGTCGCGTATGTTGGTCTCCAATTGCATACCCGAGATACTGCTCGGGTGTCGGAATGTTTTGCTGGAAAGGAGCATATTTAGCGAAGTAGTAGTCTTGCGCTTTCGCGAAAGCAGATAAAAGGAGAATAATAACGAGTAATGAACGTTTCATACACAAAGTTTTAGTTGACTAAAATTATTAAAAAATAAACAGAAACCCTTTACATATAAGGGCATTTATTTTTTTTAGACTATTTCTTGCACGATATTTGATATAATTGATGAAAATTTAAATTGCTTATGCGTTTTTTTCTCCTTTTTCTCTTCATTTCTACTACCCTTTTTGGACAAGATATTGTTCCGGGAACCATCGTTTCTTCTATTGCTTTAGATGATAGTCAAACAGATACATACGCCTTATATCTTCCCAGAAATTACGATGAAAACGGAAGCTATCCAGTCGTTTTTATTTTTGATGAAACAAGTGCGGGAGATCGCGCTGTACAAAAGTTTACGATAGGATCAGAACTTACCAATAGTATTATTGTAGGCGCAAATTTTGCCATTAAAGATTCACTGAAAACAGGACTTAAAAAAACAGAAAAGTTAATTAATACCGTCTATCAGCGCTATGCGATTGATGACACAAAAATTATTCTTGCAGGAAGAGGGGATGGTGCTTTGGTTGCTAGTGCGGGGGCTTATACCACTCAAAAGATTAAAGGAGTGATTGCTGTAAATGATATCTACCTAGATAATGCCATTTTTAAAAAGAATTCCGGTATTAAACTCACATTAATATCTGGGGATGAAAACCCTAATTACTATAAATTACGAGGGTATCAAAACATACTGCGGAGTAGTACTAGTTTTGCAGGGTATTATGAGTACAATGGAGGAGCCGATTGGCCTGATGCAGGGTTTCTGTCGGCAGCGATGGTTGATATCTTGCTCACTAAAACAACACCTCAGGAAGAAGTGCAAAAATATTATGATAGTGATCTCGCTTTTGGTGAGTTATTATACAAACAACAAAAACATTTATCAGCATTTAGCTTTGTACAAGATTTAAGAAAGCAATATAAAGGACGTGTGGATACAGATTCACAAAAGGAATTATTACGAACCATACGGGGGAATGCTACGTTCAAAGTAAAACGTTCAAGGCAAACGTCTGTAAAATATGCAGAGGTTCTTCTTGCAGAAGATTTTCAATACTACCTCAATGAAGATTCTAAAAATTCTTATTTTGACAACTTAGGATGGTGGAATTTTCAAATGAATGACCTAGACGAAAAGATTGATAGTACGGCTTCTCATAATCAGGAGCGCAAAGCGTCTATTCGTTTAAAGGGCTTTGCCAAAACATTGGTTGAAGATAAATACAGCGAGATACTGCAAAAAAATTCTAAAATAGAGCAATTGCTCTTTATGAATGTACTCCGAACGCTCGTAGATCCAACAAATCAGCAAGCCTTTATAAATGCTGTTTCTTTGAGTGCCAAAGAAGGGGATGAGAATGCCGCGTTGTTTTACTTAGAAGAACTTCTTAAAAGTGGCTTTACAGACTACGAACTTCTTTACAATATAGATGGTACGACGGCCTTGCGAATCGGTGAGGAGTGGAATGCCATCATAAAAGCCTATCTCGGTAAGTCTAAGTTCTACTAAATTTCACCACGTTTTGTGTCGTTTATAAAGTCTATGTGATTACCCGTATTTGTACGCGTGTGTATCCCACTTAATTTTAATATTTTCACTATGTGTAATTTGCTGTAGTGATCTCATACAGCTCTAAAATCATATGATATGAAAATATATACGCTATTAACTAGCTGTTTCCTTCTTATTTTACTACACAGTTGTAAATCCAATACTGATCCCGATACGCCTTCTGAAACCACTCAAGAAGAAGTAGTAACAACCACTGACGATGTTGTCAAGCCTATTTTTAGTTTCTCTTTTGTAGGCTGTAACCGTATAGATAGACACAATCAAACGGCTAATAATCCTTCTACAGCAAATCTATATGCTTTGGAGCGTATTTATCAAGATATGGATAGCTTAGCTCAAAAACCGGAAGTATTCTTTTTTCTAGGAGATTTAGTACTTGCCGAAAGTGATACCATCAATCTTAATTCCCAACTCAGCGCTTGGAAAAAAGTGTATGAGAATAACCCTATCAGCAAATCTGGTATTGAGCTCGTGGCTGTTCCTGGAAATCATGAGATGTTAACGTATACGCCCAACGGAGAGATTCCGCTTGCTGGGAGTACAGACGTTTGGTTAAAGTATATGAAAGCGTATATGCCCACCACTAGAAAAACAGCTCCTGATACCTTAGGACTAGACAATCGATTGTCTTTTACGTTTACCAAACACAACGTAGGGTTTGTGGTGATGAATACAGATACCTATAATCCTAATAAATTAGAGGGACAAGTTCCTGTTAATTGGGTAAACAATCAAGTAGAAGCTTTCAAAAAAAATACAGCGATCGATCACATTTTTGTGGTAGGACATCGTCCCTATTATGTAGCAGGAGTTCCAGACACAAGCCATGGAGGATTACCACAAGGCGGACAATTATGGCCTACATTTGAAGAAAATAAGGTGGTCGCCATGCTTTCTGCACATCAACATGATTATGAACGCTGGCAACCTATAAATGACTCTTTAGGTGGCGGAACGTATCAAATAGTCGCAGGTCATGGAGGAAGTGTTAATAATCGTCATGTACCGCACTCACCGCCATTTTTTGGGTATAGCTTGATTACGGTTATGAGCGATGGATCGATAGAATTAGATACCCGAGGCTACTGCACAGGGGATACCTATCTGACACCTGTTCCTAATAACCCGATGTCTTCAAGAGATAAAACACTGTTGACATGGGCGAAGAATCCAAAAGGATTTCCAGATCCTTATCTAGGATGTCAATAATTATAAAAATAAGAATGCATACGCTTTCGCGAAAGCGTATAACAAACCCTATCCATTTTAAAGGATAGGGTTTATATTTTATGTGTATATCGCTATTTCCTTTACGTAAAAAAGGAGAAGTCCTACGAGTAAGACTTCTCCTGAAGTTCCAGTAATCCCTCAATTACTAGAAAGTAATGTTTTTATAGGATAGGCGTTATCAAAGGCATGATTTGTTGTAGTGCTAGATTCCGTTTTTTAACAGAATGGTCTATAGAAAACCGAAACGGGGTTTGAATGCTGTCAATATGCGTTGTCGTACTATGTGTCACAAGTGGGTTCATTGGAAAATCAGTTGCTTTTTGTGAGAAGCACTGAAGGTTGACAGCGTAAAGTTGCGCAAAATATTTTAATTATATACCCGTATTTTAACCTGTTATTCAGTGAATTATCGTGTAAAACTGAAATTTATTTCGCTTTACACTAGAAAAGAAAGCCAAAATATAAACCTGACTTTCTAAAATAACCTATGATAGGTTTTGATCTCTCCAATGATTTTATGCGTGTTTTTAAGCAAGAATATGGAAAGCCATCAGTGCGGTACGGGATCATTAAGTGTTCGCTTTAAGCGAAAAATGATAAAATATAAAAACGCTATACCTATTGAATAATCAGATGAGGGACTTCCTCTAGTTTCCAATCGATTACCAATCCGCCTGCAAGAGAGCGCGCAATCTCTGCTCCATATAAATACTCTGATAGATAGAGTGCGGCTTCAAAACTCTTTGCACCTCCTGCTGAGGTAATGTATTTTCCATCGTGTACAAATAGCACTTCTTTGCGGATATCAAGCTGTGGAAAGGTTTCTCGCATCTTGTCTATATCACTAGGAAAGGTAGTCGATACTTTACCATCCAAAAGCCCTGCTTTTGCCAGTACAAAAGCGCCATCACAATGTGAGGTCATATACAACGCAGTTTGATCTACTTTCTTAACAAAGTCAATCATCACTTGATCATCTAGATCAGTATCTAGGTGATGCTCAGCACTTGGAATGACTAGAATGTCAATATTTGGAAGGCCTGATGCGGTATAATCAAAGTCGGGTAGGAGATACATGCCCTCAAATGTGCGAATAGGAGCTAGCGTATTTGCCACCGTAAATACATTCATTTGCTTGATGTTTTCCCGATATTGTGTATGTTGGAAAATGTCAAATGGCGCGGTGAGTTCTGTGTTATAGGTGCCGTCCATGATTAAAAAAGCAACATTATAACGACCTTCTTTTACTATTGGTTCCGCTTTCGCGAAAGCGTTATTTTGCTTAGTTGATGCTGTCGGATGTATCGCCGTTTCTATTTGTTTTCCATCTTTGGTAGTACAAGAGTAGCATGCGAATATGGTTATGAGTATAAATAGACGTTTCATGTATATTATTTAGATTTTAAAGATAGTTTATTTGTCGTTGTTTCTCTAGTTACTTTTTGTCTTGAGAGGTACATAAAAAAGCATGCAACGATCGTGAGTCCAACGATGAATAGCCAAACAATTTTAAAGCCATATTTCGCTGTGATTTGCATACCTGCATTATGAGAAAAGATATTTGCGATGGCAAAAGCCATAGAATACAATCCCATAAAGGCGCCTTGTTTCCCTATTTTAGAACGATCTAAGGCAAATTTATTACTAAACGGAAAGCCTATCATTTCACCAAAAGTCATGAGTATAATTGAGATCAAAACAACCCCTACCCAAGTTTCCCATATGAGAAGGACATAACTTACCCCAGTAAAAATAATACCTATCATCGTAAGCTGGATATTATCATACTTCTTTTTCTGCAACCAAGCGACTAATGGCATTTCTAGAAGTACAATCATAAAAGCGTTTACCCCCATAAGCAATCCGATATTAAATTCACTTATTTGATATATAGCTCTATAATAAATTGGTACTACGGTGAATATAGGGAGGAACGCCATTGCAAATAGCATGAGCCCTATCAGGAAATAAATATAGGTAATATCCTTTTCTGGAGCTACAGGATTTTCTACAATGATCTCAGTATCTACTTCTTTTGTTTTTTTAGGGTTTAAAACATACATCATTAATAAAGCAGCTGATAGACAGGTAAACCCATCGGCGTAAAAGAGGGCATGATAGCCTACAGTTCCAATTAAAAGTCCACCAATCATGGGGCCAGCGCCCATCCCGAGGTTAATGGCAAGTCGTAATAGGGTAAGAGACCGTGTTTTGTTTTCTGGTTTTGAGTAGGCGCTTAACGCCACAAAAAAGGCAGGACGTCCCATATCAGCTAGTGTGATCAAAAAGAAGAAAGAGAGACAAAGCCCTATGAAACTAGTGATGTGCATCACCCATAAGAAATTAATCCCTGTAAAAAGGAGACTCATAAGTATTACTTTATAATACCCTATGCGATCTGTCAATTTCCCGCCAATATAGGAACCTACTACAGATCCTAACCCATAGGCAGACATGACCCATCCTACATTAGCGATTGTAATTCCTATACTTTCATTGAGATAAATTGATAGAAATGGAATCACCATTGCTCCAAAACGGTTCACAAAAGTAATGAGTGACAACCACCATACTTCTTTAGAGAGGCCTTCAAAGGTTTTTATATAATTGCGTAATATGAGTTTCATAACACAGGTTTTTAAGAGATGTATATTCCTGTGCCGACTTTATAAAAGTAAAAAGTCCGACACAGAATGTCGGACTTTTTGTATTTGTTACTTATTTTTTATAGCGTGACAATACATAGCGTCCGACCGTGGAAATTCCACTTCTGGGTTGTGCATGATGTATTGACTCGTTTCATTTTTCTATATTTGATTCCTCAAAGCTAGGAAAAATTTGTGTTACTTGTATGTTCTTAAAAGAAGAAAAATGAAATTTTATATTTTTTTAGTGGTTTTTGCTTTCGCGAAAGTCGCTATTTCTCAAACAGCTACTTCTTCAATAAATCAAGATGATCGTTGGGTGTTGGAGGCTCAGAGACATCAGGATTCGTTATCAGAAGTATACCAAAACCCAGAAACTTCTATTTTGAGCAAGAAACAGTTAAAAGATTTTCATGGATTAGAATTCTATCCCATCGATTTGAAATTTCGCGTAAGCGCAACATTTGAGAGAACTCCAAATTCAATACCATTTCCAATGGCTACCTCTACAGGTATTCCTAGAAATTATGTAAAGTACGGAGAAGTTACATTTGATTTATTAGGTAAAACACATACACTTGCTATATATCAAAACCCTGTATTTACAGCAACCCCAAATCATAAATATGCAGATCATCTGATGCTTGGTTTTACAGATTATACCAGTGGAGATGGCTCTTATGGAGGAGGACGCTATGTGGATGTTGTACTATCAGATATAAAAGAAAATCAATTAATTATTGATTTTAATAAAACCTATAATCCCTATTGTGCATATACTGAAGGATATTCTTGTGCCATTCCTCCTGATGATAATGATATTAAAATTAGAGTAGAGGCGGGGATTAAAGATTATGGAAAGTATTGATGATTGATACATCAGTAAACAAAAACATCCTCATCTAGTAGTGACTAAATAAGGATGTTTTTTATTTTATAGTTCTATATTTAAAACTTTAGTTTCTCGTCTTTATCCCAAAGTCCCCAATAGGCACCTACGTCTCCTTCCGGACCTACTTTCCACGATTCATCAAAGGATGAGAAATAGAACATATCTATATCTGCTTTTGCAGACCACACTTGCGCGTTGATAAAATATTTCATGGCATTCTCTCGAGAAGGGTATGCCCCTTTTAAGTTGGTACCATGGCTAGGCCATCCCGTTTCTGTGATGATGACTCTCTTTCCTTGTGCTGCATGACTTGCTTGCCCGAACATTTGTTGCATGTGGTTTAAAGAATGTTCTAGATCACATCCTTCCCAATACGGGTAACAGTTGGAGAGTATGACATCACACGCCTCTGTGATTTTTGGGTGATGTGAGAATTCATAATAAGCATCTACATAACCGACAGGAATATCAGGTAAAGCTTCTTTTACCGTATAGATATAGTCTAGTAATTGCTCTTCTGTAAGTTCATTTCGGTATAATACCTCGTTTCCTACAGCAGCAATATCTACACAGCCTTCTTTGGCTAGTGCGATTAAGGCATCAATTTCTTCTTCATTTTTTTCTAAATCGTCACTTAACCAAGCACCTACCATGGTTTTGAGTCCATGTTTGTGCGCCATACGAGGGACAAACTCATTTCCTTCAATACAAGAGAAAGAGCGCACCCATTTGGTGTAGGGTTTTATGATGTTTATTCTTCGTTCTACTTGTGCTTCTGTAATGATATCGCCAGGATTTTGCCCGTCTTCATACATACTAAAGCACAAGCCGTGCATTCCTTTTTTTAAGGTTGTTCTCCAAAGCTTCTCTAATTCTTCGGCAGTGTATTTACTAAAATCAACGCCTTTGTGCTCTGTGTACGCTGCGTTCTCAAGTAGATAATTATGATCTCCTCTATATGACATGTTTATTTGTATTTTAATTTTTCTTGGGTATTCCATAGCCCCCAACGTGCTCCTACATCTCCTTCTTGATGTACTTTCCAAGACTCATCAAAGGAAGAGAAATAGAATACTGGTATTTCATTTTGTTGTGACCAATTTGCTGTATTGATAAAATACTTCATTGCATTTTCTGATGAAGGGGCAGCACCGCCTTTATCATCTCCTTGGTTAGGCCATCCCGTTTCTGTAATCATAACCGGTTTCCCTTTAGAAATGCTTTTTGTAACCTCATACATCTGTCTTAGATAGCGAGATGACTCTTCGATACTACATCCTTCCCAGAAAGGATAGCAGTTGACAAGGATCACATCACACGCATCTACAAGGGCTGGATGTTCGTGAAATTTGTAATAGGCATCTACATAACTCACTGTAATTTCTGGTAATGCTTTCTTTACGGTGTGAATGTATTCAATAATCTCTTGCTCATTGACATCGCCTCTCATTAGGGCTTCATTTCCAATCACAGCGATATCTACATATCCCTTTTTAGCCAAATCTATAAGTCTTGTAATTTCTTTATTGTTTTGAGCTTTATCGTTACCTATCCAAGCTCCTGCCATGGTTTTTAATCCTTTTTCGTGAGCGACTTTAGGAATGAGTTCATTACCGTCTGTACAAGAGAACGAGCGTACCCATTGCGTATGAGGTGCAATAACATCCATACGTCGTTTGATTTGACTGAGAGATAATTGATCTCCAATATTTTGGCCTTCTGTATATGGGCTAAAGCAAATACCGTGTAATCCTTTGTCTAGTGACTTTGTAAATAAGTTTGTAATCTCAGGAACTGATAGGGTGCTGAAGTCAATATCACTTTCAGCATGTGTATCGATTGTATTTGCCATTAACGATGACAATTTGCCTAGCTGATAATAAGAGGTAGGGTTTTGTACTGGTTGTTTACGTTTATTCAGTTCTTCTCGAATTTCGTTAGCTCTTGCCTCATCAATATTGTAATCTTTCATGATGTACATTGCCAAGAGTGTACCTACTACAGGGAAAAAGCAAAAGAATGCATGTAATCCGTCTACGGCAGTTTGCTGATCTGTGGTTGCAAGGTCTGGATTAAAGCCAACTAGACCAATGATCACTCCACTAAGCGCACCTGCAATAGCAAAACCAACTTTCACCATCCACCAGTAAATGGCCCCAAAAATCCCTTCACGTCGTTTTCTAGAAGTTAACTCATCTAAATCAATTACATCGGCAGTCATAGACATCATCACGGTAAATAAGCTGCCTATTCCAAATGAAAATAAAGGAAGTGCGATAATGTACATCCATGGTTTTCCAGGAATAAATAAGAAATACAGCATGATATACCCTATAATAGAGATGGCTTGCGATAACAAGAATGCTTTTTTCTTTCCAAATTTTTTAGACATCCATGCAACAATTGGAATCACCAAAAAGGTAGTTCCTAAGGCGCCTAAACATCCAAAGAGAGATACCCAAATACCACTGGCTCCTGCATCTCCGTTAAAAAGTTTGAATACAATCACAAAGAATGTAAGCGCAGCAACCGTATTAAATGCATTGTAAATTAAAAAGGTAGCCCCACATAGTTTTCTAAATTCTTTGATTTTGAAAGCTTCTTTAAAGCTTATAAATATTTTTATGAGACTACTTCCAATAGTATTCTTGTTTAGAGGTTCATAGTCTTTATCAAGGGTAGATTCGCCTTTTATAAAGAGCGCTGGAACAATCGCACAAAATGCACATGGTATGGCAATCCATATGGCGAGTTCTCTAACGGCTACTTCGGCAGAAGGAAACCATTCTGGATCATACATAATCACCCAAAACCAAGGGGCAATCACCCAAGCCCATTGTCCAATCCATTGTGCAATGGCCATGATATTGGTACGTTCGTGAAAATCATCACTCATCTCATATCCCATTGCCACATAGGGAACACTAAAAAATGTAAGTCCTAGATAAAAAACGATGGACCATAAGAAGAAATACCAAAAATTAAATTGTAACGAATTTTCCTTGAAGAGTTGCCACATAAAAACGTATGCGATCCCCATAATGATCCCACCTATAATAACATATTGTCTTCGTCTTCCCCATTTTGACTTGGTGTTATCAGAGATAAACCCCATAATTGGATCTGTTATTGAATCAAATATTCTCGGAAAAAAATAGATAAGAGACCACATCCAACCCGGAAAACCAAGATCTTGGACAAGAACAACCATAAATATCCCTAAAATGGCAGGAAACATTTGGTTTGCAAACATTCCGACGCCAAAGGCAATTTTTTGACCGAGTGGAACTTTTTGGGTAATTGTGGACATAATTTTTTTCGTTTTTGGTTAGTTATTGGTTTTAGTGATAGCTCAAATATATATAGGTTTTATATGCTTTTTCTGCTGGTGAGGCAGTTTCGCGAAAGCATACAACAACCGTTTTTATTTGTACCTACGCTCTATATGTTCATTGTATGCTATTCTCTCGTTTTATAATGATGTGTACTAAATACTAGGGATCATAATGGTTTGCAATGTTTGCCCTTCTATGTGTAGGGTCACTGTTTTTTCTTTAAGTGTAAGGGTAAAGTCTCTTGCTACAGGCTCTTCATTAAAGACCACTACCGCAATAGAACCATCAGGGTTTTTTGCTGCGGTTACCATGAATTTTTTGTCTTCTGGTTGATCTAGCGCAATCACTTTTGCACCAGGACGTATGTATTTGCTAAAGTGTGCCATGGTGTAAAACAGGGGTGTAAAATACACTTCATCAGCATCTGGGTCTACAATAATGGGTGCAGCACACCAGTTTTTAAACCAATTAGGACCTCCTTGTTTATCTAGGACCATATTCCAATCTACCCAGCCATCTACCCAATTATTTAAGCATCCGATAATGTCTCTTGCATAACGATTGACGGGTGCGTATTTTGGGTGGAGGTATTTTTCATCTTCGGCAGCCCAATCCCAACCCCAGTCTGTAGATTCTTTACTCCAATACCACATATCATCTTTCCATGCAGGAACCTCGGAGTCTACACAGCCTTCTGTCTCTATTAATAACTTGTTAGGTGCTTTGTTGTGGGCGTATTGTAATTCCTCTGGGAATACTTCAAAGGTACTTTCGTACCAGTGTATGGCTGTACCGTCAAAATATTTTGAAGTTTCTTCGGTAGCATACATAGAATCTACCCATTCTTTTAGACCCGCTCTATTCTGATCATAGCCTAAGATGATTTTATCTCCATGTCCGTCTGCTTCTAATTTTGGGCCTAAATGATTTTGTACAAAATTGGTCATTTCATCAGGCGTATAATGCATACTTTCCCAGTTGTCACCATTACCATGAGGTTCATTTTCTACGGTGAATCCCCAAATGTCAATACCTTCGGCTTTATACGCATCTACATATTTCGAAAAGAATAATGCCCACGTGTCGTAGTACTTTGGTAATAATTTTCCGCCAACCCATTCGTTATTATCTTTCATCCATGGAGAGGCGGTCCAAGGGGAGGCAAATAATTTAAATCCATCTTCAGAGGCTGCCATGGCATCTTTAATCATGGGAATTAAATCGTCTTTATCTTCTTTCACAGAGAAATGCTCCAATTCCATATCATCTTCTACTGGTGAATAGGAGTATTGGGATAAGGAGAAATCACAAGAATTCATGTGCGTTCTGGTGAGCGAATAATTAGCGCCCTCTTTACTAAAGTACGCCTGTATGATGGTATCTCTATTCTTTTTACTTAATCGATTGAGTAAATATGCTGAAGATTCTGTAAAAGCGCCTCCAAAACCTGTAATGGTTTGTAATTCTTGTTCAGGATAGAGTGTAATTTGTTCTGTCGCTTCTGCTTGAGAAACGGTATTTACGGGTGTTAAATTATTTCCACTGGCTGAAGTTTCAAAAACTTCAACTTTTAGTGTATTATCTATTTCTGTAGTACAGGCCATTAGTGTTGTAATGAGTATAAGTAAACTGGTTATTTTTACATGCTTCATAATTAATGGTTTTAATGATTCATTAAGACCTTTCCTTTTGATGGAGGTAATTTTACATCTTCAAGCAGTGCTTTTTTATCTCCTTTATAGGTCTTCGTTATTTGATTCCCGTTGCGTGTGAGTCCTTTAAATGTATTTTGATCTACCAGATCCCAAAGGGCATATTTTGCTTTTCCATCTACGGTAAATAATCCAAAATGATTCTCTGATCCTCCTGGATTGTGCGCATCTTTCCATGGTTCGTCAAAGGCTTCAAAGTAGAAGCAAGACATTCCTTTTTCATTGGTCCAATCACGCATGTGGTTATAGAACAACGCTTCTTTATACTCATCGGTCGCTTTTGATCCGTCAGCTCCATATAATTCATTAGAAGCACTTGCCCATCCAGTTTCGCCAATGTGAATAGGTTTATCATAGCCTAGACTTTTAACGTATTTTGCTACACTATCTACTTGTGAGATGGCATAGTTTTTTGCGCGTTTCATCGCAGCATCTACTTTTTCTACTTTCGTGAGCTCGTTTTCATTTCCAAATACGCCCCAAAATACAGGATGATAGTGTGTGTCGTGCATAGGGTAGGTGTGTACAGAAAGGTAGTCTACCGCTCCTATAAGATCCTCAAGTGCTTTGACGTGGTATTGTTTTTCGCCACCTCCCCAAGAAGCAAAATTATCAGAACTAGTAATCCACAAATCTTTGGAAAGTTCGCCTGTGTTTTTAAGTTCCTGTAGGTGATTGACCCATTTTAAGATCACATCTGGTTGAACAAAATAAGCGGTTGCCCATTTGACCATCGCTTCATTACCGACAGCAATTACTTTGACAATATCTGGATATTGCTGTGCTAATGCTACGGCTCTACCTATTTCGCCTTCATTCTGAGGACTTTCTACAAAGTGATCTGGCGTATGTCCTGTCCATGCATTCAAACAATCTATCCAAGCGCCTAGCATTACGTACATCTCAAAGCTAGGATCTTCTTGCTTGAGTTCGTGTATGGCCTTAAGGATATTTGATGCCTGTGCCAACTGGACATTGTAGGTTCTTAAAAAACGAATATTCATCGCATGGAGCAATTTCATATCATCTTTTAACTCTTTTATTGTGGGTTGACTATCTCGTGAGGTCATACGATATCCACCATAAGAGATGGCTAGATACGCTGGATTTCCTAGGATTTCTTGTGCTGTCACGTGTTTAGGTTTTTTTTGCGGTATAGGGGTTTCAGGAGCTTTCATAGAATCTTTACAAGACAAAACACATATAGTCAAAATGAGTAGCATTAAGATGTGTTTTATTGTTTTCATAGTGTCTTGTGTTGTTATTTACTATTCATATTTTTTGATAAGGTCTTTATACGCTTTCGCGAAAGCGTATACTCATAAACCCTTTTTATTTTAAATAATCAGGGGTAATCGCTACGTGTATTTGAACGATATTTCCTGTACGATTAAATACTTGATGACTTATTGCCTGATCTAAACTTAATTGCTCAAATGTCTGTGTTGAACCGTCCTTTGAATGTACTTCTATGTGTGCTTTTTCTGAAATTGTATAGATCACAGGCACTTGACAATAGGTGAAACATATAGAGTCCTTAGGAATGGTAAGGTTTTTTTGTTCTAGTGTAACATCTGTATACTCAAAAGGTGTCGCGGTCTCTAAAAATTCTGATTTACGGAGCATATTTGGACTAAACTGAAGTTTTCCTTCCTGTACAAATACACCTAACTCACCAAAACGGCTTAAGATATCTTCTTTTACCTGTCCAGTCATTCCGGGTTGTTGTGCCCCTTTACCTGCTGGAGTATGTGAGTACGGATCTGTTGGAAACGCTCCATAAAGTTTTGGAGATTTATGCACTCCAATCCCTTCATTTATTTCATAATAGTGCTCTAACAATCGACCAATGGTCTCTTTGTCATTGTCTTCTTTAATGGCTTTTAGGCAACATTCCTGAACAGCAAGGAGTAATTTGGAAACCATGTGCCAGTAAATAGAGCCAAGGCCTTCATATCCAAAAAAGGTACCTGACCTTCCTGTAAATGCTTTATGGTTAAAGACCGTTTCGTAGGTAGCTAATAACAATTGACGCTCTTTGGTAACAAGCGCTTGATAGTTGGATGACTTTAAGTTGTCTAAAGCTTCATTAAGTATTTTTGCATTATTAAAAATACCATTGAAATGATAATTTCCTTTAATGTCTTTTTGGATGATTTGTGTATTACCATCTTCAAGAAGCTGTTTCAGCAGTTGTGACTTTTGAACCGCTTCTTTAGGAATTTGATTTTTTTCTAAAAAGTTAGCTAAATCTTTGTTAGGGTAGAGGATATAGCTATACTGATCTTCCCTAAACAAGGCACTACTTTTTAAACCATCTAATACTTGAAGATTTTCTTTAGAACTCAAATATCCAGCACTTAATACGGCTACTTGACCTTCTAGCATTTCTTCTAGATGACTTATCGCCACTTCTTTCTCGTCATTTTTCACGGTCATTAGATTATACGCATGGTATAAATGATCCTCTCGCTTATTCACATCTATGGTGTGATCTATGTAGGTAAGGGTCGTGGTAATAAATTCTGAGATACTGTGTAGTGAAATCAGTTTCTTTTTTCCAGTAAAAGTATGTTGATATACGTTGGTTCTATAGTCACTAGCTGGCATTCCTAAACCATCTAGAATCTTTTTACGATCTGTATCAGTAATGGTTCCTTTTAATACATTTTTATGGGTGCTTAGGGTCAGGGTAATACGCGTGTAGAACGCTTCTAACTCTTCCGAAATATGCGTTTCTTTGACGTCACTTTTAGCAATAATATCTCCAAAGAAATGTAAGAACCTTCTTAGGTAGTATAAGGTCACCATAGAAACTCCATTTCCTACGAGTGCATTATTGGCATCATTCCATTCTGGGCGTTGTGTATTAAGCCAAATTCCTGCTTCTGGAATAAAGTTAGATACTTTTGCCAATACTGTCGCTAGAATTTTTTCAATAAAATTGACAGTGTATATAGTGTCACTTGCTGTACGTAAGAGGGCACCATCTACGCCTATAGCTTCTCTGCGTTCACTAATTTTATGATCGAGATCAAAATCAAAATCAATGGTGTCTTTTGGGTTTTTAAGCGTTTCTGCGTAGCTTTTTATTTTATAAGGGACATTGGCATAGACAAAAAGGTCTTTGTCAAAATAGCTGCCTAATTTCCCAGGGTTGTGATTTTCAATAATCTCTAAAAACTTCTGTAAGTAGATGATTTGGTGATCTCCCCAGTAGCCTATATAGGCCCATGGATTGTCTTCTTCTATAGTTTCCCAGTCAAAACCGCCTTTGGTCACACGATATGGGTTATATCCGTCAAAAGTAGTTGCATTTAAAAACTTGTGAATCATACTTTCGATAAACTCAGGGTAGGCGAGAGCCAATGCTTCCCAGTTCTGAAAGATGTCTCTCCAGTTTCCTTCATAATCTAATACTTTGGAACCATCTATTTCACTTCGGGTGTTGATGGAAAATTTGTTCCAAGGTCTACTAGGATCTCCGTGTCTTCTACTAAATTTCAAAGGCATATATTCGAGACATAACCTTTTAAAATGAGGGTCGTCATTCTGAGAAGCTACCGTTTTTAAATCGGATAACGAAAATTGTACTGGCAATGCATGCACAATTGCTTTTACTTTTTCATATACGACGGTATTTGCTTTCGCTAAATAATTCTCGAAATCCCATTTCTCGATGAGGTAATTTTGATCAAAAATACCCCCTCTCATAATGTTGAAAAGTGTATTTGAAAAATGGCGTGTATTTCTAAGCTTGTTAGCACTTAGTTGCATTGCATCAGAAGCGCCTGCAAGTTCTAATAAATGTTTGGTGCCTGCATCAATGTCTTCCTGTACCAACTCCTTCAGGTTAGGCGTTGTTTTTATTTTTTCAGAAATTTTGATGACCGAACTAATCGTTTGGTTGGTATCTGCAATAAGGAGCCATTCTTTTTGACTTTCAGCTCCTAATTCGATATCTGAACATATAAAATAAGCACCTCGTTCTGCTTTTACATCTATTTCTTGATGGATAGCTTCTCCGGATCTAAAATGATCTAATTGTAGTGATGACACTAGGTATGTTGGATTATCCATCCCTAAAGACCATGCCATGTTGCATTTTAATGCTTCACTAGGTTCTGCTTTGTCAACAATAGTAGCACTGAGAGCATAAATACCAACTCCAGAATCAGGGATCAGCTCATTTCGCTTATAGGCATCTACAAGGTTACTACTTAGTTTTTGCATATCTTCCCCAACACTGTAAGGGATGATATTTTGTACGCCATCCAGTACGGTTACTTTGACCGTATTTTTAAGATTGTTTTCTAAGGTAGATTTTCTGACAAATCCATAGGTGTCACTAGAACTCCACTGATATTTATACGTAAGGCCTAGGTCTTTATTGTACTCTTCAAAAACCACTTTATTACCGTAGTTGTTTTTGTATAGATTTCGAGTAATATCATAGACGCCTTCATATTTCCCTGAAAAAGGCTCCCATAGGAATATATGTCCATCTTTATGAACTTTAAGGAGTGTCTTGCTCCCTGTATTTTCATAATTCTCTGTGATTTTATCATCGGTGTAATATGGAAATAAGGCATGGTTAGAATCTTTTCTACCTGCTGATAATCCTCCATTACTAGAGATAAACATCCAATGGTTTGAATCACTAATAAGACTCATAAAGAAGGGTCTCATTTGATCACTGTTAGAAATCTTATAATATACTTCGTTGTCAAAGTGTATGAGTTCTCCTTTAATCTCAGTGTCATTAAAAGAAGCTGGTTTGTTACCTATATATATGGATTGTTTCGTCATTTGTCATTTTTAATACGCATAACCTCTAGAATAAGAGGTTATGCGTATTGATTGGCATTCTATTATGTAACATACCTATGGATATTTCTTTTCTATCTTGTATCTAGTATTTTTATACTACATTTTACGATATAGCAATATCCAGTGAGTATGCTTTTAGTTTTTGTTTCTATAGTATTTATTCTCCGATTTCGTAAACACGCACATAATCAATGATCATACGTTGTGGTAGTGGTGTAGAATCTACAGGGAAACCAACAAAGCTTCCACCTACGGCAACATTTAGTAATAAAAAGAAGGGTTGGTCATCAAAAACCCAATCAGCCCCATCAGGAAGATCTTCTCTACTTATTCTGTTAAAACGAACTCCATCGATAAAATAATCGATAAAATCTGGGCTCCACTCAATAGCAAATTCGTAAAAACCTGCATCGAAGCGTTCTCCTTCAAGTTCAAAATCACCAGATATGGCTGCTCCTCCTGAATAACCAGGTCCGTGAATACTACCAATACTTAATGATGGTTCTTGTCCTCTCATTTCGAGGATATCTATTTCTCCACAGAAAGGCCATGGGACGGTTGTTGGATCATCATCTGCTTCTGTTTCGATATTATTTCCTAACATCCAGAATGCTGGCCAAACACCACGTCCTCCTGGTAATTGAATACGTGCTTCAAAACGGCCATATTGTTGTTCGAACTTCCCTTTGGTATTAATTCTAGCAGAAGTAAATGGAGATCCTTGAAAAACCTCTCTACGTGCCGTGATTACCAAATTTCCTTCACCATCTAGTGAAATGTTTTCTGGTCGATCGGTATAGTATTGTAATTCGGCATTTCCCCAACCGTTAGAACCTGTTCCTATGTCAAAGTTCCAAACATCTGTGTTAACAGATGCTCCTGCAGGTCCATCAAAATTATCTTCAAATACAAGATTGAGGTTTGTCAGTCCAATATTTGTGCCTTCATCATCATTACAGCTCCACGCGGTAATAAGTACAAAGCCACATAGGATGCTTTTTAAGATTACATTTTTCATTTCTTTTTTCTTTTTTTTAGTTGTACTGTATAATTATTTAATAATTGTTATCATAGGTTCCTTTGTATTCAATTCAAAGTCTGCTACTTCGACTGTGCCTAGGATAGCTTTCGCGAAAGCGTACAAAGGAAACTTAGATTACACTCATTGTTTTAGTTTAACGTTAATGATACATTATCAATAACAACGACGCCTGTATCTGCTCCCATATCAAATAACACGCGCCCATCTGAAGAGCTGAAATTTGCTGTGAGTTCTATGCTGAAGGGTTGTGTTGTGTCGGTCAGGGTAATTTCTTGAGCTTGATTTGTAAATGGATCTACAAAGAGGCCAATACCGACGATCATGGTTCGGGATCCTGTTGCCATATCTGTAGATGCATCAAAAGTTAGCGTAAACGTTTGTCCTTCTGCGATAGATAATCCTCTTTGGCTTAAGTTCACATCAAATGGGTTTCCAGCGGTAGCAACATCTACAAAATTAAAGCTGTTTCCTCCATCTGTTTGTACGTTAAATCCATTTCCTTCCCATACGGTCATTCCTCCTTCAAAGTCTCCATTTGATAGAAGTTCACCTCCTGAATTTCCTCCACCTGATGCAACTAGTACGACATTATCTATAACGAGCACCCCTGTGTCTGCTCCCATATCAAATAAGACACGACCATCTGTCGAGCTAAAATTAGCGGTGAGTTCTACTGTGAATGTTTCGGTGACATCTGTAACGGTAATTTCTGAAACGACATTTGTAAAAGGGCTAACAAAAAGACCTATTCCAGCAAACATTGTACGCGATCCAGCATCTGTAGAAGCATCAAAGGTAAGGGTGTAGGTTTCACCTTCAGTAATATTTAATCCTCTTTGGCTTAAGTTGACATCAAATGGATTTCCAGCTGTGGCAACATCTACAAAATTAAAGCTATTTCCACCATCTGTTTGTACATTAAATCCGTTTCCTTCCCATACGGTCATTCCTTGTTCAAAGTCACCATTTTCTAATAAGTTGTCACCGCCGCCACCGCCGCCGCCGGAACCGTCTGTTAATTGGATATCATCAATATAATATACTGATCCATCACCAGCCATAGGATTTGCTTCATCAATATCAAAAATGATCACCACTCTGTCATAACTAGCACCACTATCAATTAGTCCCGTAAAGTCAAACGTTAACTCTTCCCATTGGTTACTTACTGTTGTGGGTACGTCAACTCTTATTTGAGAAGCAGGGTTGCTGCTATTTTCAAAGGCAACTCTCACGATGGCTCCTGCATTTGGAGAAAGTACGAGTGCACTTACAATTTGATCGGTAGAAAAATCTACGGGTACATCTAAATCTATAAATTGTCCTGCAAAGAATACAGATCCTTCACTTTTTAAAGATCTTAATACATTAGAACTATTATTTAAGCCTCCAACAATAGGATTTGCTGCTATTGATGGACCAGCGCCTTCAAAACCGATTGGGTTGTAGTTAAGCGATGTTGATTCAAAACCTATGGGTAGTGCTAGTTCAGTTGCGTCTGAGTCATCTACATTTCCAGAGGCATCTACATCCATAAAAGTGATAGAGCCGTCTGATTCTTGACCGCTTAAGGTCGCACTTATAATACTTGTACCTGAGTCACTTAGTACCGATACAACACCAAACTCATTTACCGTTGCTACCGACTCGTTTGAAGATGTGTAGTCAAAAAAGGCAGGTGTTGTGGTAATTGTTTGTAATGTACCTGTTGGTAAATTATAGGTAGCCGATGTTCCATTAATTGTGATCGTATTTCCTGCTGAGGCAGCTGTTACTTGATCTACCCCATTTAAAATAGCCGAACTCTCTTGAAGAACGGTATTTAAATTTTCAAATTTTACATCATCAAGCCATAATTGGTAGCTTTCGCCATTATCTGCTGCTTCTGCATACCATAACATTCCGCTTTCTTGTGTTAGTTTAGAACCATCAGGAATTGGGATGAAATATTTTTGCCATTCGGTTCCTACTTGAAGGTTGTTAAGTGTCGTTCTAAAGACTTCTCCTTGGAAGGTTAGACCAAACCCAATCTCATTGATGGTTTCTCCTCGAGATGCTCTAGCATAAAAAGTCAATACATTATAATCTGTTAGATTTCTACCACCAGCGACAGAAAATATTCCTCCAGCATACCCTCCTTGTGGGTCGTTTCCATTAGGAATGTCAAATCGCATCGCAGCGGTTCCTTGGAAGACGACATCGTTATCTACAGCAAATGCGGTTACTCTAGAATCTCCAAAAGCATCATATTGTAAGCCAGCACTGAAGCCATCTATAAAGATGTCTGCTATATTTGGGAATGTTGCTTCTTGTAAGTCTCCTTCATCTGGTGCACAGCTATAATTAATCACTAGAAATAGCGTAGCAATCAAATAGCTAAAATTTATTTTTGTGAATATATTTTTCATGATTTTTTATTTTCCAATGTTAATATGTAAGTATGTTCTGATTTCCCATTCATTTCCGTTTGGAAATCCTAGATCAATAGGGTTTTGGAATTGGTATCTTGGAGAGAAATTATCAAGCGATCTCCACGTATAACGAATCCCTATCCGTGTATTTGGTAAAATGAACCAATCTTGTTTGCCAATAGTTGTAGAAAGATCCATTTTAAATTGGAAAGGGAACGTAAGGTTAAAATCTCTATGGAAATCAAAAGGTCCCCAATCGTCTATTTTTACTTCTGTAATTAATTTAAGTTTATTGTAAATGACACGTACATCGGTACCGTATCTATAAATAACTCTGTCATCACTTCCGTTAGCTTGGCCATTTCCGCCATAAAAGTTTGCGATAAGTCCAAAGTCTGGTGAAAACTTAGAAACAACTCTACCATTAAACTCCCACAAGTCTTGTGCAGAAGGTGCCGACTCAAATGCGACAGGTTGACGACTATCTCCAAAGAATCCAATGGCAGCATCTTGTGTTGTAGGAAGGTGACGGTATACAAATCCTAAACTAGCAGCAAACGGCGCATCTTCAGCTCTATCATTATCCCACTCATAAAACCAAGAACCTGGTGTTGGATCATAGGTTAAGAGGATTTCACCTGCTGTAGTTCTTCTATTGGCTCTTACAACAAAAGGATCTGCCAATATATTTCTTGCTCTTGCTGGTGCTGGTGATCCTATAGGAATTGGATCTACTAACGGTTCTTGCCATAAGAAGTTTGGTGCGATTTGTAAGTTTCCTATTGTATATGTAAATCCTGTTAAGAAATTATATTGGTTTCCGCTTCCGCTATCTTTTAATCTCCATCCAGTAAATGTTTTTGTGTAATCGGCACCTCCAGAGGCAACCACTCCTTGTGCAGCACTTTGAGCATACCAATTAAATTTACCACCGGTATATTTAATTTTTAGTTTTCCTCCCCAGTTATCTCCTGCGTCTACTTCGTTTAATAATACATTTGTATTTCCAGCGTCATCTGTTTTTATGATTTGATATTCTCTTCCATTTAAAGGTTGTCCACCCCAAATAGCTCCTAATTCAACATCAAACTTTCCGAATTTACGTTGTGCATATCCAGTAAATCTTCGAGTTTTAGGTTGAGGAATTGCTCCAGATGTAACTCCTGCGCCTCCTTGTTGTGCAATATCTTCGTGAAAGATTCCAGCTACTTTATATTTTCCGACTTGTTTTTCGTACTTGACTAAAACAGCAGGGTTTGCTCCCCACCATAGTTCTGGACCAAATGCTACTTTAAATCCTTTAAAAGCCTTTTTTCCTTCAAATTCAAATCCAAAAGGTGCTAAACCGTTATATAAGTCAATGTTTGGTCCGTAGTTTGCTTCAGGATATAATCCAA
Source organism: uncultured Flavobacteriaceae bacterium (assembly GCA_964351845.1). Lineage (GTDB taxonomy): Bacteria > Bacteroidota > Bacteroidia > Flavobacteriales > Flavobacteriaceae > Dokdonia. The sequence continues at coordinate 23,617 of CAYGQJ010000046.1, forward strand.
AGAAATCTCCTTCATACCCCCAATGATAATGCCCAGTTCGGTAAAATCCTTTAACGTTGGCATATTTTGTATTCCAATCAAACTCGGCTTGGTACACTTGAACTCTATTATTGTCGGTGATAGGTACAACGCCATTGTCAGTTTGAACATTTATTGGACGTCCTCTATTTTCAAAGAAAATTTCATCAATAGGGTTTCTAGCTACATTCCCCAATATGTTAGTGATAACATTAGCTCTTAGTCCTGGAGTTGGGTTTGCTTCGATACCTATGTAATAGGATTCCATATTATCAAAACCAAGTTGATCAGGAAAAACATTTGCAGTAGGATCTCGATCATCTGGTGTGGTGATACGATCACCTCCTGTATTGAACGTAGTAAATTCAGCTCTTAAAGAACTTATTTTAATTTTACTACCGCCTGCTCCAGATGCTGCTTTGTCTCCTCTTGCTCTTAGTACAGCATCCATTAGTTGGATGTTATTAAAATGGCTTTCTACGGCTCCTGCAGAATTTCCTGCAGCATAAGGGTCAAATGTGTGTGCTTCCTTTAATGCATAGTAAGCAGCTCTTGGATATAGCGTATAAAGTCCTTTTTCATTGGTAGGACCTTTTGCACAGATCCCGAACCATTCTTCATTCATGTTATCTTCACCTTCAACAAAATCAAATTCATATCCACCATTATCCCAAGATGCGTTATTGTCATGACTGTCTAGATTGGTCGTTTGACCATATTTCCACCAACCATCACTAAATTGAAATGTAAATCCACCAATAGAGTTTCCTGCTTTTCCTAAACCGGCTGCGTTAGCATAAATATCTTTCCAGTTGCCTACCATATAAAAAGCTTGTGCTTTTTGATCTTCTTGGTTTTGAACAGCATTAAATGCATCAGATCCAAACTCAGTAAACATAAATGGTTTTCCGTATTCATTTTTTACTCTTTCAAAAGCATCACCAAATGATACACCTCGATACATGTTGGTACCATAAATATCAATGTCTTTACATTCTTCTGCTACGATATCTAGAAAAAGTAAATCTCCATTACATATCGCTATAGGATGTGAGTCAATAATTTGCTTCATCGCAAGAGTTGCTTCGTTAAAAAGCTTATACATAGCTCTCGCACGAGGTTTTGTTCTACTGTCTTCTTCTGGAATATCTTCAGTTTCTGCACCGTCCCAAAAAAGACCATAGTTATTTTCATTTCCTAATAAGAAAAGGAGTATACCTGGCGTATCTTTGAATTCTCTAGCCATTGCGGTTGTCTCTTTTATTAAAATTTCTTTAACGCGTGGGTCTGAATAGTCAGTAGTAGGTTCCCAAGCACCGTCTATTGTAAGACCATAACGCCCAAAAGCATGATTAATCATGGTGTAGATACCATATTTTTCATATATGTATTGTACCCATTTAGGGGGTACTCCTACATATTGTCTTATAGTATTGACTCCCATATTCTTTAAGAGTTCCATTTCTGGGTCTAATGCAGCTTTGATAATATCATCAGACTGATTCCAGAATTGATATGAAGTGGTTGCTATTGTTTCACCAATAGGAATATAATCCCAGTTCATACCATTAATCATAAACGCTTCTCCATCTACCATTAATCGAGAGCCATCATTTGCGTTATCAATGGTGACTTTATTTGCTTGTGCGATCAATGATGTTGAGGCTAAAAATAGAAATAGTCTTAACAGGTAATGTTTCATAAGATTATTGGTTTTAGTAAGTATGTTTTAAACCCATCAGGGTTTAATGGTTTTCTTGTTGTATAACTTGTATAAGGTCTTTCAAGTAAATATATAGCTATGAATTGTTAATCTTAGTAAAAATAAGCCAACAAAAACTATACATTTATATATTTTAGCGCAATTTATTAAGGATTTGATGTTTTTAGCCCAAATTTATTGATAATATGAATATTTCTAAGCGCTTATTTGTTAATTGAAAAAAAATCAGATTACGGCTATTTTATGTTAATTATATGTTAATGTTGTATATATGTTGTAGTGATTTTATTTCTTGTAGTGGTGTTATTATCCAATTGATGATTGTAAAAGTTGTGATTTTTGCTTTCATATGCTCATAATACCTCAAAGCATCAAGTATTTTATTGCTATTTATCCCCCATAGAAATACAGCCATTAGTTTATTTATAAGTACAAACACTATAAGAATGATACAGTCAATAATACGCATGGGGTTTTTGCTTTTTTCTTTGACTTTTATTCATGCTCAGGGGCTTCCTCCTGTCGTAAATTACACACCAAACATATATAATGCTGATAATCAAAACTGGATGCTTACCCAAGGTCCAGACAAAACAATTTATGTCGCTAATAATAAAGGTTTATTAGTTTTTAATGGAGCACAATGGGATTTGTACCCCTCTCCCAATGGAACTATAGTTAGAGGAGTTAAGGCGGTAGATGATAAATTGTATACAGGGGCTTACATGGATTTTGGTGTTTGGGAAAAGGATGAGACTGGAATTTTTCAATATACATCTATTGTGAAAAAGCAGCAAGTAAGCATGATTGAAGATGAGCATATATGGAATATAGAACGTTATGGTCAATATCTACTTTTTCAATCTTTAGATCGTATTTACATCTATGATACGCTGGATGGTAAAATTGAAATGATCACTCCTGATGGTCAGGTGATTCGGTTGTTTTTGGTTGATGATGATTTATTTTTTCAAGTAAAAGATAAGGGACTTTATACCATTGAAAAGGGGCAGCCTAATCTTTTTAGTTCAAATTCAGTACTTGTTAAAGAACGTTTAATCAACCTTTTTGATATAGATGGACAATTAATTGGTATCACCGAAAATAAAGGGTTTTATAGAATAAATGAAGCTAGTGTTGTTCCTTGGGAGGTTTTAGACAATGAATCTATAATGAAGTATACCGTTTATAGTGCAATTCAGCGTAGAAATAAGTCTATTGTGCTAGGTACTATTGAAAATGGAATTATACAGTTATCAAAAGATGGGGTGCTTGAATACCAAATTAAAAAAGAAAGTGGTTTAAATAATAATACAGCGCTCGCACTACTAGAGGATAAAGATCAAAATTTATGGATCGGTCTAGATGCCGGAATTGATTGTGTAAATAGTCAAAGCCCTTTTTATCAATACACAGATGTTAGTGGTAAATTAGGTACAATATATGCCTCAGCCTACGTGAATGGTTATATTTATTTGGGCACAAACCAAGGGGTGTTCTATAAAATGGAAGGATCAAAGTCAGACTTTGTAAGAATGCAAGGTATTGAAGGTCAAGTGTGGAATTTGCGTATTATTGATGGGACACTTTTTTGTGGTCATAACAATGGAACCTACATTATAGAGAATGATAAACAACAATTAATTGCTGATATTGAAGGGACTTGGGATATTAAGAAAATTCCAGGTAGGGAAGATCTGCTTTTACAAGGGAATTATGGAGGTCTATATGTTTTAGAGAAATCATCAAACGGATGGCGCGTAAGAAATAAAATTAAAAATTTTGTAAATTCTTCAAAGCATTTTGAAATCACAAAAGATCACCGAATTCTTGTGAATCATGAATATAAAGGGGTATTTGAAATAAAAACAGATGCTCAATATCAAGAAGCTTTTGAGGTATTTAAGCATACAGATGTTACTATAGGTAAACATTCTAGCTTATCTAGACTAGATGACGCTATTTTTTATGCAAATGAAGAAGGTATTTTTATATATAATTTAAAAGATAGTAATTTCAAGCGAGAAGAGAGGTTGAGTGCTATTTTTAATGAAGATGCTTTCGTTACAGGGAAGCTCATTGAAGATCAGGATAAATTATGGACGTTTACCAGAGAAAACCTTATTAGTATATCTCGCGATAAACTAGACGGGGCCTATACAATTAAAAAGATATCTATACCACTTAGCCTTCGTAATACTGTTGAAGGGTATGAAAGTTTTGTCAACATACGTGAGAATGAATACATTTTAGGGACATCAAACGGTTTTATTATTGTAGACATTTCTAAAAATGAAAATCTAACTCAAGAGTATAAAATTAATTTAAAGTCTGTTTTTGTTCATACACTAGGTGAGAAGTATCGCTTAGTCCCTTTTGAAGAAAATGTAGAATTCCCATCAAATCAAAACAATGTAAAATTTTCTTTTGGAGTTCCTGAATATGATAAATTTCTAACAACAGAATACTCTTATTTTTTAGAGGGTTTATACGATTTTTGGAGCCCTTGGAATGCTGATTCAAGTATTCACTTTGAAAATTTACCTCCTGGCTCTTATGTCTTTAAGGCAAAAGCACGTGTGGGAGGTAACGAAACAACAAATGAAATAGGGTATGCTTTTACCGTTGAGCGTCCTTGGTATTTATCTAATGTCAGTATTATAATATATGTTATTCTTACAGCGCTATTATTTATAGCCTTAAATGGTTTTTATAAGAGATATTATAAGAAGCAACAAGAACTAGCTCTTTATAAAACTAAAAAGGATATGGAGCTTAAGACTTTAGAAAGTGAAAAACAAATTATCGAACTTAACAATGCTAATCTTAAACAAGACATTGATGCCCGTAATAGAGAACTAGCGGTCTCAACCATGAATATGATCAATAAAAGTAAGGTGCTTAACACCATTAAAAGCGCTTTATTGAAAACTGAAAAAGTTGAAGACATAAAATCAATCGTATCATTGGTTGATAAGACGATTGAAAATGAAGAAGACTGGAACTTTTTTGAAGAAGCATTTAATCATGCAGATAAAGATTTTTTTAGAAAAGTGAAAGAAATCCACTCTTCTTTAACTGCAAATGACCTTAAACTATGTGTGTATTTGCGATTAAATATGTCTTCAAAAGAAATTGCACCTCTTTTAAATATCTCATCACGTAGTGTTGAAATAAAGCGTTATAGACTGCGTAAAAAACTTGATCTATCAAGAGAAGTCAATCTAAACGACTACTTTATTAACCTTTAATTAACACAACATTTTATTTTTTGAATACAACATTACTACAACATTGGAGTGATTTGTAAAAAATAATATAGATTACTAAAATCACGCTCTCGTATCTTATAGCCTACAAATACTGAACATTCTACCATTGATATTGGTAATTTGATAATAAATAACGTTAAAAATTAGCATGTATGTTTTTTGTATAGTGCTTATTTGCGGAATCCTTAATTTTTGAACTTAAATTTGATCAAATTAGAATATTGAAGAATCATCTTCTTTTAGTATTACAAGTTTTGTAGTATCTGTGAAATTTATAACCGTATTCAATGTATAGATTTTCTAAGTATTGAATAGGTGTCTTTCAAATCATCACATGTTACAAATATCGAAAACTGTAAAGTAGATCAAAGTGCTTCATTATATTCTAAGAAAACGTTTAATACAATTTAATATACTATTATGAAAAAAATTACTTTTTTATTATTCCTTGCCTTGCTCAGTGTAGTAACTGTGCAAGCTCAAAATCTACTCACCAATGGTGATTTTGAAGGCGGAATGACCGTTTGGGAAGGAAATGGTTTTAATGTACAAACAGATGGAGGTAACAGTTTTAACTTCGTCGATGTTGAAACGGCTGGAAATCCTTTTGATGTAAATCTTAGTCAAAGAGGAATTAACATTAATCAAGGGCAAACGTTTACGTTAAGTTTTGATGCTTCTACAGATGCAGGAACTCGTACCATGATTGCTGGGATTGGTCTTTTTGTAGATCCGTTCACAAATCAAAGTCAAGAAGTGACTGTAACTGAAAACTCACAAACATTTACTTTAGAGCTTGTAGCAAATTTCACTTCTACTGATAGCCGTGTATTATTTGACATGGGAGCAGATACAGGAATTGTAGTGATTGATAATGTAGTTTTAACTTTAAACGAAGATCCAGGAGGAGGAGATGAATTATTAGAAAACGGTGACTTTGAAGCAGGAATGACTGTTTGGGAAGGTAACGGTTTTAATGTGCAAACAGACGGAGGGAACAGTTTTAACTTCGTAGATGTTGAAACAGCTGGAAACCCTTTTGATGTAAACT
>CAYGQJ010000046.1:29780-34880 GCA_964351845.1 uncultured Flavobacteriaceae bacterium
AACAGTTTTAACTTCGTAGATGTTGAAACAGCTGGAAACCCTTTTGATGTAAACTTAAGTCAAAGAGGTGTTAACATGACAGAAGGACAAACATTCACATTGACTTTTGATGCTTCTACAGATGCTGGAAGCCGTACGATGATTGTTGGTATTGGTCTTTTTGTTGATCCATTTACAAATCAAAGTCAAGAAGTGACAGTAACTGATGCAACACAAACATTTACTTTAGAACTTGTTGCAAACTTCACATCTACAGATAGCCGTGTATTATTTGACATGGGTGCAGATACAGGAATTGTAGTGATTGATAATGTTTCTTTAGTATTAGGGAATGGAAATTCAGATCCAGATGTTCCTATGACAGCAGCCCCTACACCTCCAAACAGAGCTCCTGAGTCTGTATTCTCTCTTTTTAGTAATGCATATACACCTCAACCAGATGTAGTATTTGGTGCTTTTGGAGTAGGAACGCAAGATATCACAACGATTCAAATAGAAGGAGACGATACACAGCAGATTACTCTAAATCAGCCAGCATCTGAGTTTTTATTGGTAGATTGGGGACTTCCTGTTGATGTTTCAGCAATGACTCATTTCCATATGGATTACTGGATTCAAACAGACTTAAATGTTGGTTTAATTGCAAACCCTAAATGGTCTAACCATGTTGGAGATGCTGGAGAAACTTCTGCTTTCCAATTAACAAATCCTGTGAATACATTCGGAGAATGGGTATCTATTGATATTCCAATCGCTGATTTTGATGCTGATGATCCAACACAACAAAGAGATGCTTTAAGACAATTTGTACTTACAGTAGCTGGAGCAGATGGTGGAGACAGAACAATCTTTATAGATAACTTATACTTACACCAGAATACAACACTTAGTACTGATGAGTTCTCAAGCTTAGATGTATCTGTATACCCTAACCCTTCATCAGAGCGTTGGACAGTAGCAACAAACTCAGATGTCATTACATCTGTAGCAGTATATGATCTTGCGGGTAGAAGAGTATCAGTAGCAACACCAAATGCAAATTCATTTGATATCAATGCTTCTAACCTAAGAACAGGTATTTACTTGGCAACGATTACAACAAATCAAGGTCAACAGACAATAAAGTTAATCAAAAACTAAAAAAGTTAATCCTAGGGGGATTATATAATTTTAGTATAGAAAGGGCTATTATCAATGATAATGGCCCTTTTGCTTTTTAGTGAAACGCTTTTTTGAAAAGTCCAAAGACGAATTCAAAATAGCTAGTTGAACCTGCCTATGCCGGCAGGCAGGCTAATCCCGCTTTTCAGCGGGATCTATGGTTTAATATATCGACCCTTGGGTCGATTTTTAGGGTTCAGGGCTTGCCTTGGAGTTTAATACTCTTTATTATTTACGGTAAAAGTAGTTTTTTAACTCAACAACGAACGTATCGAATATCAGGATTATTAAAATAAAAGGCATAAAGGAATAGATTAGTTTTACCTTTAATTAGATGAACTGATGGTGGTTAGATGACCAAAATTAAGCCACTATATATTAGGCTCTTACAATGCTTTGCCAACCCACATTCCTCCAAAAACAGCAAGAATACCAATAGTAAAACTCGCTATGGCATACATAGCAAATGGAAAAAGATCACCAGTCTTTAGGAAATTGTGATTCTCATAGGCAAAGGTAGAAAAGGTAGTGAATCCGCCACAAAAGCCGGTAGCCAACAATAAAGTCGTATTACTCGACAAGGCTTCATTCTTTATAGCCCACCCCAATACGATTCCAATAATGAGGCTTCCTAGAATATTTGCAGTAAACGTTCCATAAGGGATACCCGAACCAGACGTATTCCATACTTTTCCAAGTATATACCGAGCGATACTTCCTGTGCCACCTCCTATAAAAACAAGTAATAAGTGTTTCATACTATTTTTGTCCCTTTTTTACTCCTTATTGATTCACACCTTTTATTATTCTATCGGAATATAGATGTCTGTTGTCCAGTCTGCTGGATTAGGAAAATCTCCTGGATCATTCGTGTAAATCTCAAAAGGTTTTTGTTCACTTTGCGTCAATTTATACTGCGCTATATATTGCATAGCCTCTGTCCATGCTTTTCCAAGATAGGAGTAATTCCCTTTAAGCGTTACCCTCACGGCTTTGGTTCGAGGTAAATACCCACTTAAGATAGTCCCTTCTTCTTGAATCTCTATCGCATTAGGAACAGGAATCGCATTACTCATGATAATAGCTCCGTTAGGATTCATCTCGTTATAAATAGTAAAAGGCATGCCTGATTGCGTAATGCTCCTTTGATTCATAAATTGTAAAATTTCACCATAATTCTGACCCATAATAGCACTGATGTTCGTACCACTAGCAGACGTCGTTTTATATAGATAAAATCCACCACCATACTCAGTAATTCCTTGTACGGTTATGGTATGATCTTCCATTTTTTCTCTCACATAGGTTTCCAATCCCTCTAAGCCAGTGGTGTACATCGTGCGCATATCACCTTCAAAATCCATTCCTGTAAAGGCAAAATACACTTTATCCATGAGGGTATGTTCTCCAATAACTTGCCAAGTAACTTCGGTGGCTCCTGTATCGGTAGGTGTAAACGCCCAGTTTACCTTAGAAAAACGTTCACCTCCAGGTGTCGTAATTGAAAGGTCTTGCTCAATCGCTTTGTTTTCCTGAACGGCTGTTGTTTTCATTGACCCTGGAAATTCACCATCCCAAGAATAGCCTCCTCCTACACCTATGGTCGTCGCATCATACGTAAATAACATGGTAGAATCTTCTTTTTTCCATGGCCCCCAGTGTTCCCAAGTTGTATAATCGTTTACAGTGTTGTACAAGACTGTTGCCGGAATTTGAATTGCTCTACGTTCTTTGATCTCATACGTACCATCCTTTGAAGCAAAGTAAATAGTACCACCAATTAAAAAAATAAGTAAAAGAAAGAAGAGTAGTTTTAAAAATTTCATAGTCTAGAGGGGGTTCGTTAGTATAGGCTAATATAAAGGATTTTTAAAACTTCTATTTTTGGTATCTTTACGCAAGTTTATAAAAACCAATCTCAATGAAATATAAAATACTATACGGTGTTGCCTTCGCGGCATTATTAGCGGTAAGTTGTAATCAAAATCAACAAACGGCACTCAATGATGATGTTGAGTCCGCTTTCGCGAAAGCAGATGTAGCCTTCGACAAACCAGTAGATCAATTTGCAGATGTTAAAGTGTTACGATACCAGATTCCTGGCTTTGAAGAATTGACACTGAAAGAGCAAAAACTAGTTTATTATATGACGCAGGCAGGACTTGCTGGTCGTGATATGATGTGGGCACAAAACTATCGCCATAATTTAGCCATTAGAACGGCTTTAGAAAAAGTATATACTTCGTACACGGGAGATAAAACAACAGACGATTGGAAGCATTTTGAAGAATATTTAAAGCGTGTTTGGTTTTCTAACGGAATCCATCACCATTATAGTAATGCAAAATTACAGCCAGCATTTTCTGCAGCGTATCTTAAAGAACTTCTAGCTGCTTCAGGAGCCATTCTAGAAGGAGAAGCTTTTGAGGTGATTTTTAATGACAAAGATGCTAAAAAAGTAAACCTTTCTAAAGAAGCAGATATTGTCTTAGAAAGTGCCATTAACTTTTATGGCCCAGATGTCACTACTGCCGAGGTAGAAGCGTATTATGATGCGATAGAAGTAGATAAAAAAGAACCGATAGAAATAGGTTTAAACACACGTTTGGTGAAGGAAGATGGAAAACTCGTTGAGCAGGTGTATATGAGTGGTGGTTTATATGGAGAGGCCATTGATGAAATCATCGGATGGTTAGAAAAGGCACAAGGTGTTGCCGAAAATCCAAAACAAGGAGAAGCCTTAGGATTACTTATTGAGTATTATAAAACAGGAAGTCTAGATACATGGGATGATTACTGTATCGCTTGGGCAACCTCTACCGAAGGAAATATTGATTGGATCAACGGATTTATAGAAGTGTATAACGATCCAAAAGGATACAAAGGTTCTTATGAGACCATTGTACAGATCAAAGACTTTGATATGTCTAAAAAAATGGCAGTACTTTCGGACGAAGCACAATGGTTTGAGGATAACTCCCCGTTAATGCCAGAACACAAAAAAGACAGTGTTAAAGGAGTTTCTTACAAAACAGTGATTGTTGCAGGAGAAGCAGGAGATGCCTCACCTAGTACACCTATTGGTGTGAATCTTCCAAATAATAACTGGATCAGACAAACGCACGGAAGTAAATCAGTATCGCTAGGAAATATCATTAGTGCCTATGCAGGTGCTGGAGGATCTGGACGTTTACAAGAATTTGCACATGATGCCGAAGAAGTGGAACTCGAAGAAAAATACGGACAATTAGGCGATAAACTTCATACAGCTTTACACGAAGTAGTAGGCCATGCCTCAGGACAAATCAATGAAGGTGTAGGAACGCCAAAAGAAACCCTAAAACGCTATAAGTCTACCATCGAAGAAGGACGTGCGGATCTTTTTGGACTCTATTATTTGATGGATCCAAAACTGCAAGAAATAGGATTGGTTGAAGACTGGGAGAAAACAGGAAAGGCTGCGTATGACGGCTATATCCGTAACGGATTGGTAACACAACTGATTCGTTTAGAATTAGGAGATGATGTAGAAGAAGCGCATATGGTGAATCGCCAGTGGGTGAGTGCTTGGGCTTTTGAAAGAGGACAAGAAGAGAATGTCATCGAAAAAGTGACGCGTGATGGCAAAACCTTTTATAACATTAATGACTATGGGAAACTGAGAACCATCTTTGGAGAACTATTACGTGAGACACAGCGTATCACTTCAGAGGGAGATTACGAAGCAGCGAAAGCCCTTGTAGAGGACTACGGTGTAAAAGTTGACCAAGTACTTCATAAAGAGGTATTAGATCGTAACAGCCAGTTTAAAAGTGCTCCGTATAGCGGTTTTGTGAACCCAGTGATTGTTCCTACCACAGAAAATGGAGAAATTACAGGATTCACCGTAAAACAACCTGCCGACTTTGAAACACAAATGCTAGAATACGCAAAGACCTA
>CAYGQJ010000046.1:34980-36321 GCA_964351845.1 uncultured Flavobacteriaceae bacterium
GTGGGAGACGCAGTGGCGTCTATAAATGTACGTCCAGAAGCTAGTGTCGTTGGTTGTCCATCTTCTACTTTATACCATTGTAAAACACTCGGTAATTGTACACCATTCACTGTAGTCCATTGATCGTATTTGATATAACTAAAACGATCACTCTTTTCATTTTTACCATACGTAACCGTATACGCTAGCCATTCCATTTGCTTTGTGGTAGGGTTGTGATAGATGATATATTCATCATCGGGAGCATCACCGACACCCGCGCCAAATGAAATTTTAGTTCCCGGATAAGACACACCTTCAAATTCTAAGGCAGGTACCTCACTGTAGGTAATCCCATCATCACCTAATACAAACGGCATCGCATAAAAATAAAACATCAAGTTGTGATAAAAACGAGCGCGTTGGAGAGGAAAATGGGTAGAATCTTGTGTGACCCACACCTTTTCTCCATTAAATCCAATCGTATACTTGTCCGTTTTGACGGTGGCTTTACGTGATTTTAAATCGACCGTATGAAGCTCATTACCACCTTCTTTTTGTAATGTAAACGATAAGGTGTTTAGCGCATTCCACGTATCAATACCCCCATGTGCTTTAAATATGGCGTCGATGGTTTCTGGGTATTCTTTTTCAGGTGTTTTTGCAACTTCTGGAGTTGTAGTCGTCGGTGTCGTTTGTTGCGTAGTTTCTTTACAGCTTAAAGCGAAAATTGCCACAGCAATGCATAACATCATTTTTTTCATGAGATAGTTAGTTTTTTATGAATGATATAGGTTGTCTCTGATCGATCTTTATAAAATACATCCCTTTATTCAAACCCCTTACATCTAGCGTAAACACATTTTTTTGGTCGTTATTGAAAGATCCAACGGTGCGTCCCAACATATCATATATGATGATCGATGCTCCTAAGTCGATATTTTTTATAGTCATTACAGAATTTGTTGGATTTGGATATAAGGAGACAGTCGTCAAAGAAAAATCTGAGACATTTAACGCCACATCAGGATCTAAGAAATCAGGAATTCCATTGTCATTGGTGTCATCATCTAGCGGAGAACCACTATTATTGTAATCTTCATCTTTCGTGAGAACTGTATCCCCATCATCATCGTCGTCTAAGTAATTTTCTATGAGATCGTCATCTGTATCAATAAAATCTTGTGGCGCAAAACCAGCGCCTATACCTGTGATTTCATCGATGGTCATGACGAGGTCTCCGTCATCATCATCGTCTAAGTAATTAGGAATGTCATCATCATCTGTATCATCATCCTCTAAATCTCCATTTCCATTCAGATCTTCTTCTGCATCAGGAACTCCATCGTCGTCTGTGTCTAT
>CAYGQJ010000046.1:36421-39121 GCA_964351845.1 uncultured Flavobacteriaceae bacterium
AAACACTCCTACATCAAACATATCACCATTAGCGATTTCTCCAACACGTACAAATAGCGTAGCGGTCATGCTAGTAAAAGCTGCAGGATTAGGAATTGGATTGGTGTTATTGGTGGCATCAGCTTGAGATACGTGGTAGGTAATTTGAAAGTCTGCAGGATTTTGAGCCCCCAAAACAATAGCATCATTAAGGGTGAGATTAAAAGTGGCAACTCCATCATTATTGTCATCACAAGTAAAAAGATCAATAGGCGGGTTTTCAATAGCTTCTGGAGAAGAAGCGTATGTTGTAAAAAAGCACCCAAATACAAAAAGATAAAGTAATAGTTTATTCATGTCTAGTAGTTTAGAAGTAAAAATAGTTATAATACCTTTGTGTCTCGTAAAACCGCATTTATATTTTATGTTAAAACATATTTCAAGCACACAAAACTCGGCAGTAAAAAGACTTTTACAACTACAAGAGAAATCGCGTACACGTAAAAAAGAAGAGGGCTTTATCATTGAAGGACTTCGAGAGATTGGTCTTGCGGTTTCGGGTCAGTATATGATAACAGAACTTTACATAAAAGAAGGGTCTACAGAAGATATTTCTATAAAGGAACTCATCAATTCGTTGCAAGATGCTTCGGTCACCACACTGTCTGAGGAGGTGTATAGTAAGATCGCCTATCGTGATGGGACGGAGTCTGTGATCGCTTTCGCGAAAGCAAAAAACACCTCCTTACAAGAGTTACAATTACCCGAAAATCCGTTGATTTTGATCGCAGAAGCTCCTGAAAAGCCCGGAAATATAGGCGCTTTACTCCGCACTGCCGATGCTGCCGCGGTCGATGCCGTTATCATCGCCAATCCCAAAACCGATTTATACAATCCTAATATCATCAGATCAAGTGTGGGCTGTGTATTTACCACGCAAATTGCTTTGGCACCAACAGCCGAGGTGATTTCGTTTTTACAGGATCGTAAGGTTCAGATTTTTAGTGCTATTTTACAGGAAGCGCAACCGTATCATGCGCAAGATTACACACAACCCACAGCCATTGTGGTAGGCACAGAAGCTACAGGACTTACCGAAGCGTGGCGGGAAGCGAGTACACAAAACATTAAAATTCCCATGGCAGGTGCTATTGATAGTATGAATGTGAGTGTTGCCGCAGGAATTCTTATTTTTGAAGCCAAACGACAACGAAATTTCATTTAATTTCCGCGAAGGCGGAAATCTCAAAAGAAGGCGGAAATCTTAAAAAAAAACAGAAATCTTATACAACTCAAAATAGTACTACCTAGATTATATTTCTCTTACCGCTATGACCGCACCTATTTTATTTTACATCATTATTTCCATTCTTGTGATCAGTTATATCGTAGATCTTGTGATGAGTTTTCTCAATGCGAGACATGCAAAAAAACCGATTCCAGAACTACTCAATGATGTCTATACAGAACAGGAATACCTTACCTCTCAGGACTATAAAATCACCAAAGATCTTTTTAGTACCTATACGGCTACATTTAGTTTATTACTCACGCTTGCTTTTTTCTTTTTGGATGGGTTTGCGATGTTAGATCAGTGGGCACGTACGTTTACAGAGCACCCCATTGGTGTAGCGCTTATTTTCTTTGGGGCGATTATGCTCGTAAGTGATCTGCTTAATACTCCTTTTGAGTACTATAGTCATTTTGTGATTGAGGAGAAATTTGGATTTAATAAAATGAATCGCACTACTTTTTTTGTCGATAAGTTGAAAGGTTGGGCGATGGGTATTATCATAGGTGGTGGGTTGTTAGCCCTTATTATTTGGATTTATGAAGCGACCCAAAGTCTATTTTGGATCTATGCTTGGGGGGTGGTCACTGTATTTTCGGTGGTGATGAATATGTTTTATGCCCGTTTTATCGTTCCGATATTTAACAAGCAAACACCCTTAGGAGAAGGAAACTTACGCAGCCAAATAGAAACCTATGCTACCCAAGTCGGTTTTAGCCTCACCCATATTTTTGTGATAGATGGTTCTAAACGCAGTACCAAAGCCAATGCGTATTTCTCAGGATTAGGCCGTGAGAAACGAATTACCTTATATGATACTTTGATAAACGACCTAGAGGAGACAGAAATTGTAGCTGTACTTGCTCATGAAGTTGGACATTACAAACGCAAGCATATCATCACCAATTTATTACTTTCTATAGCGATTACAGGATGTACCTTATGGTTATTTTCTTTGTGTCTCGCTCAGCCTATGATTGCCCAAGCAGTGGGTGTTGCAACGCCTTCTTTTCACGTGGGAATGGTGGTTTTTGGTGTTTTGTATGCACCTATTTCGGCAGTAACTGGATTTTTTATGAGTGCGCTTTCGCGAAAGCATGAATATGAAGCAGACCAATATGCCGCCGAAACTTATGAAGCCGAATCACTGATTAGTTCGCTTAAAAAACTTTCTAAAAATAGCTTAAGCAATCTTACACCACACCCATTATACGTACAACTGAATTACTCACACCCTACATTATTGCAACGGGTTATGCATTTGCGAAAAGGTTTTTAGGTATTAGCTGTTGGCTATTGGCTTTTAGTCGGTAGCTATTAGTTGGTCGCTGTTAGAAGGTAGCTACTTGTACGGTATGAAATGTTTTACTGTATCTATATTTTCGCGAAAGCGAAAACATAGGTGATAATTAAATATTTTTCAACTACCA
>CAYGQJ010000047.1:0-37034 GCA_964351845.1 uncultured Flavobacteriaceae bacterium
AGACATTTATAGAAGAAGAGTGTGAAGATATTGCCATTGAGAATACATCTTTTGGACCTCTTGCTGAAGCAGCTCCAGAAGCGGCACCTTTTATGGATGGTACCTATAGAGTGTATGCTTTACCCTTAGAAAGCCCTTATTTTGGAAATCGAACGTTGGTCACTAATCCTGCGGATGCTACTGCTTCTCCTTTTGGATGGCATGATACCAATGGAGCTGCGGGTGCTGAATTTACAATCACCAGAGGGAATAATACACATACTTATGATGATATAGCTAATAATAATGATCTCCCAGGCGATACAAATCCTTCTACAGATATTCCAGGGGCAAGCCCTGACGGAGGAGCCTCACTTGTGTTTGATTACGCTTTTGATTTAACTTCAGCTGATGCTGATTCAGGATTTACAATACCTCGTTTCAACACGTCAAATAGATCTTTAGATGCAGCAACGACCAATACGTTTTATTGGACCAATATTATTCATGATATAGCCTATCAATATGGTTTTGACGAAGCTAGTGGTAATTTTCAAGAGAATAACTATGGTAATGGAGGTGCTGGAAGTGATAGTGTCAATGCTGAAGTTCAAGATGGAGGAAGTACGTGTAATGCTAATTTTTTCACGCTTCCCGATGGTACGAATGCTAGAATGCAAATGTATATATGTGATATTGTAAACCCTGGATATGACGGTGATTATGATAACTTAGTGATTGTGCATGAATATGCACATGGAATTTCTACACGTTTAACAGGAGGAGCTTCCAATGCTGGAGGCTTGAACAATGCTGAGCAAATGGGAGAGGGCTGGAGTGATTATTATGGATACATGCTCACCATGGATGCGACTAACTTTAACCAAGATAGAACGGTTGGAACATTTTTATTTGGTGGATCTACCCTAGGAGGGATTAATGGTGATGGAATAAGAGATGCAGCCTATACAAGTGACAGAGATGTTGCGGGAGACAATCAATTTGTACATACCTCTATCAATATATTACCAGGAAACTCGACACCAAATCCAAATAATGTGCCTCACTCGTGGGGGCAAGTTTGGGCTACGTTTTTATATGACCTTACTCAAAACCTGATGGATGAATATGGTTTTGATGCTGATTTATATAATGGAACTGGTGGTAATAATATCTCATTGGCTCTCGTAACAGAGGCGCTTAAATTACAACCCGTAAGTCCCGGATTTGTCGATGGTAGAGATGCTATTTTGGCAGCTGACTTAGCTTTATATGGAGGTGCTAATGAATGTGTTATTTGGGAGACCTTTGCAAATCGTGGTTTAGGATTTAGTGCTACTCAAGGGTCATCTAACAGTAGAACAGATAATACAAATGGTTTTGACGTACCCCCAATCACATTAAATGTAACAGATACAGATGTCTGTTTGGCTAATGGAACCACTTCCTTAAGTGGAGGTGTTGTTTCTGGAGGAACGTACAGCGGACCTGGTGTTACAGACGATGGAAATGGTGCTACCTTTACATTTGATCCTGTAACAGCAGGAGTAGGAGTACACACAATCACATACAACGCCGTAGATTGTAATGGAGTGATGGCTTCAGATACAGATACCGTCACCGTCACAGAAATTCTTCCAGAAATTTCAAGTTGTCCAGATGTCACGATTGCTCTTGGTGCAGACGGAACAGCTACTTACAATCCTTTTGATTCTCCGGGGTTAGTGGTAGATATGGTTGGAGGTGATGATCAGAGTGGTCTACAAGGATTTACAGCATTCTTTGTTCCTGGTACTTCTATAATAGAAACAACAACAGTTTCTTTTGATTGGGAATTAATTACCGCAGCATCCGATTTACCAGCATTTGATTCTTTTGGATATCTTTTAGGTACTACAGTATTTACTATTTCTCCAGATGCAGCTGCTGTAGAAAGTGATACATTTAGTATTGAAGTCCCAGCGGGGCAGAATTTTGGTTTTGTTATTTCTACAGCAGATAACACTTTTGGAGCCGCCACCGCGACGGTGAGTAATTTTTCTCCAGGCTATAGTGGTCAATTTGCAGTAGCAAATTGGCAAACGGTAAATCAACAAGCAGATGGGACCGCAAGTTTTTCAGGAACCCCAGCTCCTTCATTGGTTTCTTGTGGAGATATCACGACAAGTTTGAGTCAGAGTGTTTTTACCTGCCAAGATTTAGGAACAAATACCGTAACAGTTACAGTGACAGATAGTCTTGGTAACTCAGATACGTGTACTGCAGAAGTAACCGTTACAGGAAGTGCATTAAATACAACAGAGTTTATCGGTGGTGCATGGAATAATGGAGACCCTACGGGAACCTCCATGGCGATGATACGTGATGATTATGATACAGCAGCAGCAGGATTAGGAAGTATTACAGCATGTTCTTGTCAGGTAGATGCTGATCAAACATTGACGGTACGCGATGGGGATCATCTTAGTGTCGCAGGTAATATCGTCGTAAACGGTACTTTGATTGTTGAAAATGAAGGAAGTGTGGTGCAGATTGATGAAGACGCAATCACCACCAATAACGGATCTATAAGTATTAGTAAAATCACACCAATCATAGATGATCGTAATTATGTGGCGATGAGTAGTCCTGTAACAGCCGAAGCTAGAGATGGTGTGTATGGAAACTCCAGAGCTGTATTTAGTATTATTCCTGCTAATTTTGTGCCGTTTCCTATTGATTTAATGACGTTCCCGGAATTTGCAGGAGCAGAAAACTTCTTAGATGATGATAATGACTATTTACTACCTGTTACGGGAAGTACAGCATTACCTGCTGCGGGAATAGGACAATTAGTGTTTCCTCAGCCAGCACCTAATGTAGGCGATGGATCCTATACACTTACATACACACAAAATACGATGAATCCGGGGACATTAAATTCGGGTACCATCACCGTGCCTATTAATTACAACGGACCAGCAACAGTAAATAACTATAACTTATTAGGAAACCCGTACGCATCTGCGATAGACGTGACTGCGTTTATTAATGCCAATGCAGCTGTGAATGAAGTATTCTATTGGGATCATCTTACCAACCCTACAGATGCCTTACCAGGTGCAGGAACGAGTAATTTCTCTATGAATGATATTTCTGTGCGTAATGCAATGATGGGAACTGCTGCTGTAAATGGCGGTACACCACCTACCCAATTTATGTCATCTACACAAGGGTTTGGTATCAAAGCACTACAGTCAGAAGCAGGAAGTAACACGCCAGTTGTATTTACGAATTCCATGCGTGTAACGGGGAATAATGACGGTTTTAGAAATAATGAAGTGGGATCTACCAACGCTTTTGATAAGCTGTGGCTAAATCTAACAACCTCTGCGTATGATAATGCAACATCACAAGCGGGAATTGGATTTACAGATCTTGCCACCCCTGCATTTGATAATGGGTATGATACCAGAAGATTGGGAACTTTCTTGTCTTTATTTACAAACCTAGATGGGGAGTATTTAGCGATTCAAGGACGTGAGGCGTTTGATACACAAATAGAACTTCCTTTAGGATTCTCTACTACTGTAGAAACGCAAGAAAGCTATACAATTAGTATCGATCATTTTGAGGGATCAGGTCTTGAAAATGCACCTATATTGCTTATTGATCATGTGCTTAACACGATCACGAACCTTAAGGAAACATCGTATGTCTTTACAGCAACTAGAGGAATTCAACCAGATCGTTTTACGGTAGTGTTTGAAGACAGAGAGGTGCTGAGTACAGAAGAAGCGACGATAGATGCAAATGCAATTGTTCTATATCCTAATCCAGCTTCTAGCGAAATAACACTTAGCTATACTGGAACTCATCAATTACAAGAATTGATCATTGTCAATGTAAACGGACAGCGTGTGCAGCAACTTGATCTGAAAACATTCAATCAGTCACAACAAATTGACATAAGTAGGCTTTCTAAAGGCGTCTATTTTATGCAAATCATAAGTGATGCGCAAATGATTGTTAAAAAGCTGATTGTAAAATAATAACGATCTAATTCGATAGATTTTAAAGCCCCTTTTAGGGGTTTTTTTTAATTCAAGTCTCTTCTCTATGCATGGAGATTAGGGGTTTTTACGGGTATGTAAATGTTAAATATCTTATATTTTTGGTACATTTAGACGTATTACGACCTTATATACCCTATGCAACAACCATCCTCAATACGATTGGAAGAAGGGATTGCTATTCATAACGCAGGCTTAGTGATTATGAATAGCTACTTTCTAATGCTTTTTGAAAGACTTAACCTTGTTAAAGCAGGTGCTTTTGTTTCGGATGAAGCTCGCATTGATGCGGTGCATTATTTACAATATCTGGTTACGGGTGAGGCACAAACAGAAGAAGCACTAGTAGGCCTGAATAAAGTGCTATGTGGGATTTCTATAGAAACACCTATCAACGATGGAATACCAATTTCTCAAGATCACAAATCTCTGTTGGAAGGACTACTACAAGCTACTATAAATTATTGGTCAGCAATAGGAGACACTTCTATAGATGGTTTTAGGGGGAATTGGTTGGTACGAGATGGTATTTTAAGAGAAGAAGTGACACAATGGACCTTAACAGTGGAGAAAAGAGCGTATGATATACTAATGCTCAGATCTCCATTTTCATTTTCTATTATTAAACTCCCATGGATGTCAAAGCCATTGCATGTTACCTGGCCATATTAAGTAAGATGGTTTGATACGTTTGTTGCACTACGTATCCTCTTTTTTAGTACGCATACCTTCTCTTTTTGGTAAATAATAGCATTAGAGAAACTAATTTTTATACATACAAACGAATACCTATATGATACAAGAAGCATTTCAATATACACGTAATATCATTAATCAATATATTACTAATAAATACGGTTTAGATGGGACCCCCGTCATTGCAAATAAAATAGTAGATCAAAGTGGTGCTATTCCTTTAGAGAACCAGAATAAGGTTATTCTGTCTTTAATTCATGTAGAGCATGAGACTTCAAAACCTTTTTATAATAGAAACATGAACCGGTCAGAAGGTGATGGTGTCGTTTCATCACCACCAGAAGCGTATCATATATACATGCTAGTTACTTCTTGTTTTGATGATTATAATGAAACTTTAAAATTCTTAGATGCATCCATACAATTTTTTCAAATGTACCCATCACTTGATAAAAGCAATTCTGCCTCTATACCCGATAGTATTCAGAAATTAACTTTTGAAAAACAAGTGGAGGGAGGATATGCGCAAATGCACAATTTGTGGACTGCGATGGGGGCAAAATACCAGCCTTCTGTTGTTTATAAAATGCGATTGATCACAGTCCCATCAGATGAGATAGCGGGTTTTGATGCTAACATAACTCCTATTTCAAAACCTTCTACCGTATGACTTCAAGCCTAACTTTATTATTTTCTGTACGCATAGCGCATACCTATTATGCAGATGGTATTTGTAAAGATTTACAGTATACGCCATCATTAGCGACGCAACAATTAATGGACAGGTATACTTTGTATCTTCAAAAGACCCCTGAAGGTTTTTCATTTTACTACAATTCAGTGCAATCTGTTGCTGACTTTCTAACTGATATCAAAACGACAAATGATGCGACTTCCTTTTCTTTTGATGTCACCTCTATGAATCAATACTTTACACTGTTTACGGAGTATCCTATTGCTACACTAGGTACATTCTCTTTTGATACTGGGGATACAACGAGTATAGATGGTGCTACAGTCTTGAAAGGTGTTTTTGCCCCTACTAACACAGGGAATACGTCTTTTACTGTTACCATTGATTATGATGCTATTATACGCTTTCGCGAAAGCGGAAATAACCCTACCTACACCATTCAATTTACGTCTAGAAAAACACAGTGGCGCTATTACATTATAAACAATAGTCAGCAACATTTTGAAAAATTAACGATTCAAACCGACTCTGCTATTCAGTTTGAAGATCCTGTAGAAGTAACATTACCCACTATGACTACGGCGCTTTTATTCTCTTCGGGGAGTATGAAAATTCCATTGGAGGAGGCTCCTACACACAAATTTAGTTTAGTAGATATCAAGACAGACGCTGGAAGTACACGTACTCATGTTGTTGTAAAAGGATTGCCTATGGCAGGGAATTCTATAGAAACCTATACAGCGGAGGAAACCACGCATGTTGCTTCTCCTATATACGTATACATATAATTATTAAAAATACTAACATCACCATTTTATGAGTTCTTACAATGATCAATTACACGCTGAAATTAGTTCTTTATTATGCCATCAAGAACTTGAGCTCCATAAGTTAAAGGGACAGTATGATGCCGCTATGCTATCCTTATATTATGCGCAAGGGGGGTATAGTACTGCTGTCGATACATTAGAAATAGCAAATGAAACCTATGCGTTTCAAAAGGATGTTGTATCGCAAGCTATCATGGATAGTGATGTGGCTACAAATGTCTTACAATCAGCAACAAATGCTAATGCATTTGTAGGGACTGCTGTTTCTCATACAGCAGTTGCTGCAGCTAATGTTCAAATGGCTAGCAATGCAATTTTAAGATTAGCGAGTGATATAGGTGCTATTTATACTATTGTTCAGGCAGCAAATTTTGAAACAGATATCTATGACTTGACCAAAGAAGCACAAACTCTAGTAAGGGAAACCGCGTATCTTGCAGAACGGGTATCTCAAGAAAGTATGGAGGCTTCTATGTCAATAGCTGAGGTAACTACAAGTAGTTTGGCAGATAAAGCTACGACTACAGATGCAGGAGTTAAAAATATATTGAGTGAAGTCACGACAAGTTTTGATGCTGCAAATGCTGCTTTAGCAGCGGCAAATCAGGTAGTGCAAAGCGCAAATAAAATAGAAAAGGGAGCCGAAGGAAACCTTGAAAATATACATGCGACCTATCAAGCTTCAGAAACAGCTTATGCATTAAGCAATAAAGCGCTTAATCTCGCTATATGTGTTTCAGAAACAAAAGAGACAATGCCTGGAGAACACCAGTATACGGTTTCTTTTTCTCCATTTAGAAGTGCTTTTAAAGAGTCAAATACCGAAACACCCCCATATCCTGTAGATGCGTATTATGTACTCTTAGTAAAAGACACTTTAAAGACAACGTTCTCTAGTGAAAACGCAGCGGTTATTATTGATAATGATACGGATAATCGCTATATAAAAATAGAAGCTACAGATTCTGTAGCGTCGTACTCCCAATTAATTTCTACAAATGAATTAAACGATGTTAATGGCAACCCTTTTCAGTTGGGAGAGAACTATGTTGTTTTTGTGTATGCTATTTTATCAAATGTGTATAAAAAAGCGATCAATGTATTTGATGACTATGTAACAGCACCCTCTTTTCCTTTTTCGATAACCAATCAGTTGCCTCCAGCGTATGCTATTACTGTAGATCTCTTGCCGGAATCATCTACACCTCCCAATGCGCAACAAGTAAATTTTACACTATTGAATAAATTACCTTCTCGAGTAGCATATAGATGTGTTTTTCTTCCTGATGATGTGCTATCTACAAAGGAATTATTAACAGTAGATGCTTTGAAATCTACAGAGAAGAAAAATGAAAAACCAGGATTTTGTTTTAATCTTATGATAGCAGAAGTCATCCCAGCTGGCAGCTACACCCTCGTAGCCGATATCACCCCTTCTTTAGAAAATGATGATGTAGCATCTGATTGTGAAGCTGATACTATACTGCGTGGTTCATTGGCGATTACAAGTTCTATGACAGATAATTTTGGAAACAGATTGCTTAATGGAAAAAAATATATCCCTGTGATCATATCAATTTCTGATGATACAGCGCTTATCAATAAGACGATTTCAAATGCATTATCAGATTTTAAAAATACACCGTCATTTACCTATATCGGGTAATTATAAAGAGATACGAATCTATTATAATATATAGTATATATGAGTTCTAAAAATATAGTTGGCGTTACAGATGCCAAAAAAGGAGAAATAAAGACATTAGAATCAAAGGTGTTAACAGCGCAAGGCACCGTTGAAAAATTACAAGCAATAGTTACATCACTCACTGAAAAATATGAAAAAATAGAAGCAGCATTAACCTCAAGAGATGCCAATAAAGCAAGGGCGTTGAGTACAAAGAAACTATTTGACACGGTGCTTCATCAAGTTAAAGAATTATGTGATACGTCAACAATAGTGGCATCACAAATTGACGACTCTAATGTAAAAATTAAACGTGTCGCGGTGGATATTACAACGCTCATGAATAAATTAATATACACCGGAGAAGTCGTTAACAAGCTATCAAATCTAGTGGTTAGAAAAAAAGCAATGAACCCGCTTATTTCTGATGAGTTAGTTGAAATGCTTTCTAAAGCAGGAGCCGATGCAAATAATGCGGTAGCATTAACGCTTATTGCGTTAGAATCGGTATTTGCATCGCAAACAATTACGATGGAGTCAGAGGCAACTATTGTTTTAGAAAACACACAAGTAGCACAATTATACGCAGTGATGACTCAGGAGTCTACTTCCTGCGAAGGAGAAGCCCCTCAAAAGAATATGAAGCAGCTTGTTGATCAGATGTATGAAGATTCGCTAGCTTTATACACAAGTACACTAGAAGCTAGTGATGATGTCGCAAAGCAGTTACACAGTGCTAGCGCAGATTTAGATAAAGCCAAAATGAATTTAGGTTCATTACAAGCAGGATTAGCCGCTGCAAATGCTGCAGCATTTGCTTCTTAATCATGTGGATAATGCTGTTTTATACGCTTTCGCGAAAGCGGACACTGAAAAAATAAAAATTAAAAACCGTAGCTAAGTAACGTAGTATGAATAACATATTTAAAAAATTTTATAGCACTTTTTATAAACGATCAACAGGATTTATCCCTGCAAAACCTTTGAGTCAATCTTTATATCCAGGAGATTTTTTTCAAATTCAGCATGGAGAAATCATCGTATTTGGTAATATATTCCGTGACGGGATTTTGGCACCAGAAGAAAGTGTCTTACAATATGGGATTGGCTTGAATGCATCGCAATGGATTTTTAGCGAAGGTGTTACGAAGCCTTATTCTGGAAGAGATCAAGGAAATAATGTTATAGAAGGCGATTTTGAATTTTCAAAACAGACCTTGGCTTTTGAGACTACGGGGAGCTTTTTCTTTAGAGGCCAAGATCCAGAAGCTGTGAAAATCGCTAACTGGAATGAGATTGCGCAACAGCTTATTATTAAACTTACGCAAACCATTTATTCTTTCAGAGAAGTATATGTGGTTACAGAAAGTGCGACAGCCTCTGAGTGGACACTTGCTGTCGCAGGAGCTGATAATGCAGAATTAGAAATAGCAACAGAATCAGAGAATTTCGGCTTGGTAGATATCTTTAGCGATACCAATGCAAAAACCATTCAGGCGAAAGATATTGAGTATTACCATAAGGAGACCAAAAGAAAACCTTCTTTTTTCAAGGCAAAAAAGTTGGCGGTTCAACAAGAAAAAATCGATGCGTTTATGAGTGATTTAATCAGCAAGAATACTCAAAAAGGAGATTGGGCAGCTGATTTTTTTGACTATGATTTTCATCACGATGCTGTGCATCTTCCCAATGCTATAAGCACGACAGCCCAAGCTTCTGCTTTAGATATGTTACAGGCTAATCAGTTAAATCCCAATACGGCATTATCCTATTTTAAGTGGGAGAATACAAATCTAGATGATATAGAAAAAATGTTTATGACGTATAGTAACTAATATAGTACTTAGGATGCTACACCAATAAACAGATGAGTTAGAAAACGTACTACAACTGGATGTTGTCTACAAGGATTTAAAAGAGTGTTTACAAAAGCTAGTAAATAGTATATTAAAAAACATACAACGATGAAAGAATCAAACATAAAAACACCGGGCGTGTATATCAATGAAATCAATGCTTTTGGGAGTTCCGTAGTGCCTGTTGCAACTGCGGTGCCTGCATTTGTGGGCTATACACCGCAAGCGATGTATGAAGGAAAATCATATATAAATATACCCCAAAAGATTACATCATTTGCTGAGTTTCAGACTATATTTTGCTATCCAGATTCACCACCACCTGCAGATCCAGTCAAACAATATGCTCCTCAGTATTACTTGGTAAAACAAAAAAGTAAGCCTGAAAAAGGCGATTATATGCTTATTGGAGATGCATATTATTCGGTAGTTCCTGATCCGAATACGGTGTATTATTTATACAACAGTATCCGTTTGTTTTATGAAAATGGCGGGGGAGATGCATATATCGTCTCTGTAGGTACCTATGGAGCTCCCTCTGGCAATCCTATGAAACCAGGAGATCAGATAGTGAATCCTAATGTACACTTAAATGATCTTACACATGGGTTTGCTTTGTTGAAAAATGAGCAAGAACCTACCCTATATATCTGTCCTGAAGCGACATTGTTATCGGTCGCTGATAACGGTACGTTAATGGAAGCGATGTTATTACAATGTTCTGAAATGCAAACTGCGATCAGTATTTTTGACATCATAGGAGGGCGGAATCCAGACCCGATTCTATATACAGGTGACATTACTACATTTAGAAATAATACAGGAAACAACGGACTCGATTACGGAACCGCCTATTATCCTTTTGTAGGAACTACCGTCATGCAGCATACAGATATAGATTATACAAATCTTTTCGGAGGGGATGTGAAGCAATTAGGACCCCTTTTAAATCCGCCATCTCACCCTAATCAAAATGCGGCAAAAATACTTTCAGAGATAGAGAATCCGACGGGAAGTCCGCTTACAGTAAGTCAATACAATAATGCTTTGATCAACGCGAGCCCAATCTATGCAACGATGATGAATCATGTATTGACTGATATAAACATGTTGCCCCCAAGCGGCGGAATGGCAGGTGTGATTACGACAATAGACAATCAAGTAGGTGT
This sequence comes from uncultured Flavobacteriaceae bacterium, assembly GCA_964351845.1. Lineage (GTDB taxonomy): Bacteria > Bacteroidota > Bacteroidia > Flavobacteriales > Flavobacteriaceae > Dokdonia. The sequence goes on from CAYGQJ010000047.1 coordinate 10,964, forward strand.
TTGGAATGCGCCTGCAAACACGTCTATTGTAGGAGTTGCGAGTTTGCCTATTACGTTATCTGAAGCACAACAAGCAGATTTGAACGTAGATGCTATTGCCGGAAAATCGATTAATGCGATTCGATTTTTTAATGGAATAGGGATTTTAGTTTGGGGCGCCAGAACGTTAGATGGGAATAGTCAGGATTGGAAATATCTTTCCGTACGACGAACCTTGATATTCTTAGAGCAATCCTGTAAGCTTGCAGCGCAAGCGTATGTATTTGCACCTAATGATAAAAATACATGGGAAGCCGTAAAAGCAATGATAGGAAGTTTCTTAACAAGTATTTGGAAAGAAGGAGGGCTTCAAGGATCCCGCGCTGGCGATGCATTTTCTGTGGAATGTGGACTAGGTACCACTATGACCGGAGAAGATATCCTTAATGGATTTATGAATGTCACTATTAAAGTAGCTGTCACACATCCCGCAGAATTTATTGTGATCACATTTACCCAGCAAATGCCAACCTCTGGTTCGTAGTAACTTTAGATTTTAAAACATAGTAATTAATCATGTAAAATACATACACTAATGGCAGATGATGGAAGTGCAGAAGGTTCAATATGGCCTATGCCAAAATTTCGATTTGAAGTAGATTTAGGAACTGAATTAAAAGGAGTTGCTTTTCAGGAAGTATCTGGACTAGATGAGGATACTCAAATTATTGAGTATCGGAAAAGTAATAGCCCTCTATTTTCAACAGAGAAAATGCCAGGTATTGCGAAGTATGGAAACGTGACTATGAAACGAGGTATTTTTGTAAATGACACTACCTTCTGGGACTGGCATGCAGAAATACAAATGAATACCATTAAAAGAAGGACTGTTGTGATTAAACTCTTAGATGAATCTGGGGCAGTTACCATGCAATGGCAGTTAGACAATGCATGGCCCACCAAGATCACCAGCACAGATCTAAAGTCAGATGGGAATGAAGTAGCGGTTGATACCTTAGAGCTTGCTCATGAAGGTCTCACAGTAACAAATGGTTAATATTTTTGACGAAAATCTATTTTTCTTGTAAGAAAAGAAGGATACGATGATGACTTATTTTAATGCGCACTTTCCTTAGAATCCATTTTTAAGTGTCGGATATTAAAATTACATTTGTTTTGAACGCACGATTCTTACTTTATGGCTGGAAATACCTACGGAACCCTTTTTAAACTGACGACTTTTGGAGAATCACACGGAAAAGCGATAGGCGGTATCATCGACGGATGTCCTGCTGGACTGGAACTCGATTTTGATGCGATACAGCAAGAACTCGAACGCCGTAAACCTGGGCAATCCAAAATTGTAACCCAACGTAAAGAACCTGATACCGTAGATTTTCTCTCTGGAATATTTGAAGGAAAAACTACGGGAACGCCTATTGGTTTTGAAATTGTCAATACCAACCAGAAGTCCAAAGATTATTCCCATATCAAAGACACCTACCGTCCAAGCCATGCCGATTATACCTATGATCAAAAATATGGTACGCGCGATTATCGCGGTGGCGGTCGTTCTTCGGCACGGGAGACAGCCAGTAGAGTGGTGGCAGGCGCCGTTGCAAAACAGCTTTTAAAAGACATTAAAATTCATTCCTATACCTCTTCGGTGGGAGAACTGACCATGGATATTCCGTATCAAGACCTTGACTTGAGTAAGATTGATAGTAATGATGTGAGATGTCCTGATACCGCTTTCGCGAAAGCGTTTATAGATAGAATCAAAGAAATCCGTAAAGAAGGAGATACCATAGGAGGCGTGATTACCTGCGTGATCCAAAATGTACCCGTAGGATTAGGCGAACCTGTATTTGATAAGCTTCATGCCGAACTTGGAAAAGCAATGCTCTCCATTAATGCGGTGAAAGGATTTGAATACGGCAGTGGTTTTGAAGGCGCCAAAATGAAAGGAAGTGATCACAATGATATTTTTAATGCAGACGGAAGTACCAAAACCAACCTTAGTGGTGGTGTGCAAGGTGGCATAAGCAACGGGATGGATATCTATTTTAAAGTAGCCTTCAAGCCGGTCGCAACCATCATGCAAAAACAAGATACCATCGATGCTGATGGTAATGTGGTCGAAATGCAAGGAAAAGGAAGACATGATCCTTGTGTCGTGCCAAGAGCCGTACCTATCGTAGATGCCATGGCAGCACTGGTGATTGCTGATTTTATGTTGAGAGATAAATCGATTAAGTTGTAGTATGAAAGTTCAAGATTTATTTATCATTTTCTTGAAACTACTAGGTGTTTACATCATCTTGGTAAATCTACAATCTGTAGTATCCTATATCCCTTTGATGGCAATGGAGGATAATTATAGTACGCTATTTTATACATTAGCGGCATTATTAGGGATGATGATTATCGTTTTTATACTATTTAAATACAGCGATATCATTTTGAAATTTGTACTGCCTGAAAAAGGACTGGAAAGTACTACCATTGATTTTGGTGCGATTACGAAAGAGAGTTTGTTAGAAATTGGAGTCGTCCTTATGGCGCTTTATTTAATTATTGATAACCTGCAAGCCCTTGTCATAAATGGGCTCTACCTTTTTAAGAGCAAAGTAGAATACCAAGGGGTTACAGGTCTTTTTGAGACTACGTATAATACAGATAGCTTACTACATGCGAGTGTAAGTATTATATTGGGATTGGTGTTAATTGCAGTACGTAAGTATTTGTCAAAGTTGTTTTAAAGAACATAGTTCCTGTGAAGATGGGAAACTTGATAACAAAATAGAATAATACGTTAAGGTGGATGAGATTTCCGCCTCTGTGATTCAAATAGTTTCTATGAAGATGGGAAACTTGATAACAAAATAGAATAATACGTTAAAGGTGGATGAGATTTCCGCCGCAAAGTATCTCACGAATAGGTATATTGTAAATATAAATTTTAGTAGGTTGGATGAGATTTCCGCCTACGCGGAAACAAATGATATATGAAAAAACTAGCATTACATTGGAAGATTATTATTGGTTTGGTATTAGGAATTATATGGGCTTTAGTCTCTAGTTCACTAGGCTGGAGTGAGTTTACCACCAATTGGATTGCGCCATTTGGAACCATATTTATCAATCTTCTGAAATTGATTGCGGTACCGCTGGTATTATTTTCTATTATCAATGGGGTAACAGGTATCGGAGACCCATCTAGTTTAGGTAGAATGGGAGGGAAGACGCTTATTGCGTATCTAGCAACTACCTTATTAGCGGTAGCGTTAGGCCTCGTACTGGTCAATGTGATGCAACCTGGTAAAATGGTCGATGAAGCGAGTCGTATCGATAACAGGATTAGTTATGAATTATGGGCACAAGATGCTGGCGTTGATGTAAAGGACGGGTTGAACTTTTTGCAAGACCCTCAATACAAAGACCGAGTAGCCGCTGTTACTGAACTTGAAAAAAATAAAACGATAGATGAAGAGGTCGCCTCACGTCTTGAAACCGTAGAGAAAAACAAGAAAGAAGGCCCTTTAAAACCATTGGTTGATTTAGTGCCTCAAAATATATTTAAGTCATTAACAGATAATGGATTGATGCTTCAAGTTATCTTTTTCGCGCTCTTTTTTGGGGTGAGTTTATTATTTATTCCGAAAGAAAAAGCGAATCCCGTGATAAAGATTGTGGATAGCTTGATGGAGACCTTCTTGAAGATGATTGATTTTGTGATGCAAGCAGCGCCATTTTTCGTTTTTGCTTTATTAGCGGGTGTGATTAGTAAGATGGCAGGTAATGATGTAGGAAAAGTGATTGAGATTTTTAAAGGCTTGTCTTGGTATTCTCTTACGGTCGTAATTGGACTTGCGTTGATGGTTTTTATCATATACCCTTTACTGATGAAATTAATCGTTCGTGTGGTGCCTTATAGTGGTTTCTTTAAAGCGATGGGATTGGCACAAACGACGGCCTTTTCTACGTCAAGTAGTGCTGCCACACTTCCTGTAACCATGGAATGTGTGGAGGATAATATTGGTGTAGACAAAAAGATAACGAGCTTTGTATTACCTATTGGTGCTACCGTAAACATGGATGGTACGGTATTATATCAAGCGATTGTAGTGGTGTTTTTAGCGCAGTTTCACATGATAGATTTAACTATAGGGCAACAACTTACGATTGTGTTGACAGCAACACTTGCGTCCATAGGATCGGCAGCAGTACCTAGTGCAGGGTTGGTAATGCTTATTGTGGTATTAGGCTCTGTAGGATTGAATCCTGCATGGATTGCTATTATTTTCCCGGTAGATCGTATTTTAGATATGTGTCGTACGGTCGTAAATGTCACAGGAGATGCCACTGTTTCTTCTATTATTGCCAAAGGCGAAGGAATGCTCAACTATGATCCGACAAAAGATCCTGATGATGCGTTTGATCCTGAGAAGTAGTCGTTAGGATATTACCTTAGTTTTTTAGTGGTTTATTATTTTAATAATGAGGATTTTTGATGCTATACAGAATAGTATTAGGCTGTGCAATAGAACCTTTTTACACTTGATTCTGAATTAGAGTGCCCTTTTTATTGGTAGTCAACATGCTATTATAAAACAATGAAGCAGAAAGTTGCATAATGTTTTAGTATAAATCAAAATTATTAGTATTTTGCACATTCAATAATGTAGATGTCTATATGCGTGGACGTTACTTAATCGTATATAGCCATGCAAAAAAATATAGCACACTTTATTTTCTTATTATTTATTTCAATTTCTTATGGGCAAGTGGGTATAGGAACCACAACTCCTTCACCTGCGTCTATGCTCGAAGTCAGTCCCACTTCTGATGGGGGTTCGTCTTTTAGAGGGTTCATGCCTCCTGTAATGACCATCGCGCAACGAAACTTGATAAACACGTCTACAACAGATGCAGGCTTACTCGTCTTTATTAATGATTCTGTCGAGGGCATACAGTGTTTGCAGTTTTTTACAGGCACGACGTGGGTATGTACCGATGATCCCTTTTTTCCAGGATATACGGTATTTGCAGCCCAAGATTTTGATGCAAACACGACGTGGAATTATACCTTATCACCCGTAACGTATAATGAAGCAACGCTAGAGGATATTTGGGCAGTAGTTAGCGAATTAGATAACATCACAGATTTTACAGGTAATTTTTTAGGGTGTAGCGATTTGGATAATCCTATAGCTGGCCCTAATGTAGATCATCAAATTGTTTTTGATAATATAGATATATCCGCAGCGACTGCGGCGAAAGTAAGTTTTGATTACGATATTTTTGAATTTGATACCGGCGATAGTGTCTCTTATGAGTTATTTTATGACGATGTGAGTCAAGGTGTATTTACCGTTTTGGCGGGAAATAGTGATGCATCTTTACGTGGCACAGTGACGATTAATATTCCTGCGACCGTCGTGAATGTTCGCATCACAGTGATTATCAATCAAAATGGGAACGAGGATAAAGCCGGATTTGATAATTTTAGAGTATTCGAATGATTTTTACACATAAAACAAGGAAACATATTTATTTTTTAATCATAATTAGTATATTTAATTTATCTAAATAACTGTATATGAATGTTTGCTATATTATGTATCCATGGGAAGAAATGGACCCTGAAAATGATACCACTCTTGCCTTAATCCATGAATGTGTAAAGCGAGACCACGGTGTTGCTATTACGACACCTGCAAACCTTACGATTAGAGATAGTGAAACCTTTGTGTTTTGTAAGGCGATTAATCGGATGGATAAGGTGCCTGGTAACCTTAAATCGTTTCATAAAAATGCAACCTTACGAGAAGAAATGCTTCCCCTTGCAGGGTTTGATGTGATTATTTTACGTAGCAATCCGCCATTGGACATGATTATGTTAAATTTCTTAGACTCTGTAAAAGATGATGTATTTATCATGAACGATGTCGATGGGATACGTCGTGCGAATAATAAATTATATACAGCCGCTTTTGAAGACAATACACGTGATTTTATACCACGCACCCATGTAACCAAAAACAAAGACTATTTAATCAAAATGATTAGAGAGTCAGATCAAGATAAAATGATCTTAAAGCCTCTGAATGGTTTTGGAGGGTCTGGAGTTATTTTGATAGAAAAACGAGCGATGTCGAGTATCCGTTCCTTACTCGATTTTTATATAGATAATAAAGACGGTACTACCAATTATGTGATCCTTCAAGATTATATTCCTGGTGCTGATCAGGGAGATGTACGCATTCTTATTCTTAATGGGAAGCCTATAGGTGCGATGAAGCGTGTACCCGGAGATGATGACCATAGATCAAATGTATCTGCTGGTGGAACTGTCCAAAAGCATACGCTCTCTAAACAAGAAAAAGAACTCTGTCGCCGTATAGGGCCTAAACTCGTAAAAGACGGGCTGTATTTTGTAGGCATCGATGTGATTAATGGGATGCTCGTGGAGGTGAATGTGATGAGCCCAGGTGGGATTACCTATATCAATAAAGTATACAAGGTAAAACTTCAAGAAAAAGTAATCAATTTTATAGAAGACAAAGTCCTTGAGAGAGTCAGTCGTATTGAGCGTAGAGCAAAACTCAGAAAAACAGTTGCAGATGCTTAGACTTTCTACCACAGAGATGATCTCAAAAATTGAAAATGAAGTACCTTTTCATGCCGTTTCTGAGGATTATTCCTTTACACTCAAAATAGAAGAATATACCTATTTCTTGTGTGGAGCAGTGCATGATGGTCATCAGTTTAGAAAAGAACTCTGGGAGAATTGTTTACACACAGAATATGAACGCTGGTATGAAGAGGACCCCTGTACCAAGCAAATGGTGCAGAGCAATCCTATGGTCATTGCTGGAATGGATAGCCGGTTTGAGTATGATTTAAACCGAGCGCCTGAAACCGCTATTTATGAAGATGCTTGGGGTAAAAAACTTTGGCGCACGCCTCTACCCGAAGACCAGAAACAAAAAAGTCTAGACAAGCACACACGTTTTTACCAAGTAGTCCATGCACTCATCTCAAAAATGGAAGAAAAATTTGGTGCTGCCATTGTGTATGATATGCATTCCTATAACTGGAAACGTTGGGATAGACCTGTTCCTGTAATTAATCTCGGTACTAAAAATATTGATAATGATCGTTTTTCCGCTTTCGCGAAAGCGTGGTGCGATTCATTAAAAACCATCACGTTACCACATGATATTGAAACCACGGCAGGTATTAATGACACCTTCCAAGGCAATGGTTATTTCTTAAAATACATCACAGAAAACACAAAGAATACGTTGGTTCTTGCCACAGAATTCTCAAAAATTTATTGTGATGAGTATGATTATATTTTGTATCCAGAAGTCGTAGTTGCCATTGAAGAGCAGCTGAAACTTACATTACGTAATCACGCCACGACATTTTACAATGATTTTATTTTAAAAAATGATTTGTTGCCTCACTAGTCGGTAAGATTTTATACTTTTGACGATCCAAGAAATTCTATGCATTCTTCAGTAGTTGATACCCACGCCGCCATTTTTGAAATTGATCAAAACCTTGATCGACTCGTACATGATATAGAGTTGCTTAACTATCTCAATCCTTTGAATATAGAGATAGAAAAAAAACGTTTTTTTGCTAGTAAATACACGGTAGAACCTCAGTTTAACTATCGAAAAATTAAATTCAGTCCTTTTAAGCTTCAACGATTATTTTTTAATCAACGTTTAGAACGGATAGAAGATGATGATATACGGCGTTTATATAGAGACATTATTTACGAGTATTCGGGACTTATTGCGTGTATAGAAAAGATAGGAAGGGGTAAGAAGTTCTTTTACAATAATCTTAAAGTATTTGGAACTCCTAAAGAGCGTGATGTAGAAAATGCACGTTTCATCCTTCATTTTGCAGATGAGGACGAGGGAGAAAAAATGGTTCCAAAATACGATGCAAAAGAAGCGCAAGCTTATTTTGAAGAATTTGGAAAACGATATGACTTTGATTTTAATATAAAACAAAGTAGTCATATCTCTGCAGCAGCTATGGTACTCAATGCCTCTGATACGCTGTTGTTAAAAAAGAATCATCGTTTTTGTAAAAATCAAATTGAAGTCCTTGCCAACCATGAAGTGGGTGTTCATCTTGTAACAACCCACAATGGAAAATCACAGCCGTTAAAGATTTTTTCTAATGGTTTTGTAAAGAATACAGAAACGCAAGAAGGATTAGCCGTATTGAGTGAGTACATGAGTAATAATCTTACGTTGAGTCGTCTTAAAGAATTGGCACATCGCGTTATTGCAGCCGATAGTCTTATCAAAGGGTATAGCTTTGTAGATACGTTTGATTTGCTTTTTAATCAATATAAAGTTCCTAAAGAAAAAGCATGGCAAATTACGTTACGAGTTCATAGAGGAGGTGGTTTCACAAAAGACTTTTTGTATTTGACCGGACTTAAAAAAGTATATGAGTATTACCAAAAAGGAGAAGATTTATCATTATTACTTACAGGAAAAGTAACATTAGAAAACTTGCCCGTTATTAAAAAGATGATGAAACTAGGTCTTGCCGTACCTAGTAAGCATATCACAGATTCCTATGCTCAAAACCTTAATACAAATACAAAACTGGATTTTATTCTTAAAAATTTAAAGTAAAACGAGTAGTCGCATAGCATCAGATTTTATGTAGACAGTAGTATGCCTCGCTTTATAAAGTGTAATATAGGCTTGTTAGGTATTCCATTTAAAAAGAAAAATTCTTTTGAATTCTCTGTTTTATATTGATCCGCTTACTTATATTTCCGTTTTATAAATTTTGCTATGTTTTTGATACGTTTACAACTTAAGAGAATAGGTCTTACAGTCTTATTTTCATTCTTTATTTTTTCTTTTATAACTGCGCAAGATCGCTCTAATTATGCTCTCTTATGGGAAATTGAGCATAAAGACAGTGATAAGAAATCTTACCTGTTTGGAACCATGCACCTAAGAGATAAGCGCGTGTTTAATTTTACAGACGCATTGTTGCCATCTATCAAGCAAAGCGAAGTTTTCGCGCTTGAAGTGGATCCAGAAAATATAGCGACAAAGTACATAGAGAGCTTGTCTAAAAAGGATTTTTCAGATACCTATAAAGATATTTTAGCGAAGGAAGATTATGCATTATTACAAGAAAAAATTAAGAACGCTACAGGGAAAAGTTTAGAAGAATTATCAGAAAATAATCCAGAGTATATTCAAAGTGTCCTGCGTCCAGATTTAAATAAAGACGACGACAGAGATGTTTTTTTAGATCTCTACTTGTATCAAATAGCAGCCTCTTTAGACAAGGAAATTCAAGGATTGGAAGAATTAGAAGATCAAAAGATCAACTATGATAAAGCGTCTAATAGAGAAATAACAGGAACCATAAAGGGATTGATCAATCATTCAAAAGATGAATATGTATCCCAAATAGAGAATCTGATAGAGATCTATGTCTCTGGGGATTTAGCTAAGATACAAGCGTATACGGCTGAGTCAATAGGTTTTTATAAAGCGACCATGCAACGCCGAAATGAAAAGATGGTGCAAAGCATGAAAGAAATAATGAAATCCAAAAGTGTTTTTGCAGCCATTGGTGCCGCACACTTACCAGGCGAGGTGGGAGTCATTGAGCTTTTAAAAAAGGAAGGCTATACGGTACGAAGCGTAGAAAATTCCTTTACAGGGAAATCAAACAATTATACATTTACGCCTAATCTTGAAAAGTGGGAAACCATTAAGGATAGCATTAATGGCTATAGCTTAAAGCAACCTATTTCTGCACAAAAATTTGATATGCTCAATTTTTCAGGATTTTCAGGTGAAAATGCCTATATCGATTTTAAATCTGGGGCTAACTTCTTTCATTTCTCAATAGATATGACCGATAGAGACAAAGCTTTTCAAGCTGAAATGGCAGATAGTTTTGTGGAGAATGTGAAAAAAAGTGATACAACTGCCGTTATTTCTTCAGGTAAAGTAAAAAGAAATGAGCACCAATTTTCTCAAGTAGTTATAAAGAGTTCAGGAAAAAGAGTTGCACACTTTGAGTTACTAAGTAAGCATGGGTATTTTTATATTTTTGGTGTCGAATACAGTCCGAGTATCGCTAAAGCTACTGCAGAAAGCTTTTTTAATAGTATCGTTATTGACAAACCAAAAGTGAAGGAAACTTCTTGGGAATCATATACAGATCCAAAAGGAGCCTTTACAGTTCAAGTACCTGGTGAAATAAATGATATGTCCAGAGTCATTCCCAATCCTGAAAATCCAGATGGGGATCCTTATGAAATGACCCTCTTAGCCGTCAAGGATGCAAAGAAGAATCATAATTACCTCATTCGGTATAATAATTTTCCTATTGGTTACTATTTGAAGGATATATCAGATATCTATGATGCATTGTTAAATCAATTAAAAACAACCGGTGCTACGATCATTGATGAGAAGAAATTTGAATTTGATGGACATGTCGCGTATGATTTTGAGGTGATGATTCAGGATAAATACCAAGCTATTTTTAGATATATTTCCAGAGGGAATCGTACGTATGTTTTATTAGCACAGTCTTTAGTTGAAAACGAAACAGTCACAGCGGATAATCCTCTTTTTAATTCATTTACGTTTGATCCCTATACTCAAAGCGATTTTGACAGGATACAGAATGCACATCATCAACTTTCATTTTTGCTTCCTAAAAAGAATAGGGAAGAAGAGAATCTAGAAGTTATTTATAATAGTTACTATGGAGATGCCATAGATTATTTTGGTTTGAATGAAGATACAGGCGGAAGTTATAGTGTGTACTTAAGTGATTTAAAAAAATATTTTAGAGTAAAAGAAAAGGATGTCGACGTTTTGTTTGATGATTTCGCATATCAATTCCAAGAGTACAGTGATACGATTTATAAAACTGAAAAAGGGTTTTATAAAAAATATCCAACAAAAACATATTACCTATCGTCTAAGAAAACACCTATTATTAAGAAATATAAATTTCATTTGATTGAAAATCAAATGACTATTTTGGGTGCCTATTTAGGAAAAAAAGAAGTGAATTCAGAAATAACAAATTCTTTTTTTAATGGGATACAAGTCGATGATTTAAATCCTTTTGATGTTTATTCTTCTAAGGCAAAACTTATATTGAAAGACTTGGAGTCAAAAGATACGCTCACAAGATTTGAGGCAACTGGTGCATTGGATTATTACACGTTTGAACCTTCTGAAAAGAAAGTGCTAGAGAAAGGCCTTTTAAAAACATATATACAAGACACGTCTTATTATGGAATAAAAAACATGATTATATACAATCTAGGACTTGTAGGGGATGATACTTCTGTTTCTAAATTAGTGTCGTATTACAACTCATCAAAGGCTACCAATAGGAATAGGCTTATGACGCTTTCTGCGTTACCGCTCATCAAAACAGCAGCAGCACAAGAAGCTTATTTTAAACTATTAAATACAAACCCTCCTGTACGAACCAAAGAGGATCCATATCCCGTTTTAGAAGCGGTTTCAGATTCTGTTTTTAATTATAAAATATACGGGGACAACGTCCTAAAACTGAATCATAACCCACTTTTTAGAGATCATGTCATTGACTATTGGCGCGAGGTAGTAGCGCAAGACTCAACGGCTATTGACTATTTAAAAAGTAAAAAGGAACTGGTATTTGAATATTTTGAGAGTGATGCACGCACCCTCATAGATACGACACTAACAGAAAAACCATTGTATCTAACCAATGAAGGGATTATTGCTGATTACATTAGTTTGATGTCCACATTAGATTTGGATACTGAGAACACGAAACCCATTATCGAACAATTATTAGCTGTTGCAGACAAGAGAAGTTGGTATACGTACAGGATATATGATTATTATATCAACCATACAGAAGCACCAGAGGCAGCTACCGTGTCTGTTTTACTAGACGATTTATATTATAGGTTTGAAGCAATGGAATTACTTATAACCGCAGGAAAAAGTGATCTCATACCCAAAACCTATTTAGAGCCCGTTCCTTTTAGTAAGCTATCCCTTTATTATAATTTAGGAGAATACCATGGTTATCCAAATGAAATGGAGTATCAAGAGACCATCATGTATGAAGAAGAAGCTTATGATGTGTATGTAGCCTCTTTCACAGAAATATCAGAGGAGGAAGAAGAAGAAGCGTCAATAACAAAATATCTAGGAGTCGTCAAAAAAGACGCTGCCAATCTAGATGAATTTAAACTTTTAGATTCCTATTATTCGTATGATGTGATGACAGAAGAACCAGTTAAAGATCAAGCAATAACATTGCTAAAGTCCTTAGAAGAAGATTGATAATTTAATAAATTTTCTCAAAAAAGAACCGCTATGGATGATAAACCATAGTGGTTCTTTTTTGAAATTAAAAGTGTTGAGAATCTACTACTCTTGATACAAAATAACCATAGAGCGTTCAGGAACAGCGATACTTCCTGAAACCACTGCTCCAGAATTAAATTGATCCCCAAGAACAGCCGTTTTCCAGCGGCCTTCTAAAGGATAGTTGTACCGTTGTGCCTGTGCATTATAGATCACATAGATCGTTTTCCAAGGATCTCCATTTGCGTGGTTGCTAAGTTGATAACTCACTAGCCCATCTTCTTGGGTTTTAAACACAAGATTCTCGCGAACTTCCGTTGCTGTTGACATTCTAAAGGCAGGATGCGCTTTGCGCAAGGCGATGAGGTTTTTGTAATAGTCTACTACAGGCGCATAGGTGGTTTTACGATGCCAATCTATCTGATTAATGGTATCCGGTAAGTTATACGAATTATGTTCTTCATTTTTTGTACGTAAGAGTTCTGCCCCTGCATGAATAAATGGAATTCCTTGAGAAGTGAGTACTACGGCATTTGCCAGTTTGTCCATTTGAATAATCGCTTCTTCTGAGGCATCTCTTCGAGAGACGTGTAATTTGTCATAAAGCGTATGATTATCATGGCAGGACACATACGAAATAGCTTGCCAGGGTTCATTGGTCCACGGCGCATCCGAATAGTTGACCGCTTTATAATCAATTTGTGGATGTTGGATGGAGCCTACTACGCCAAATTTTATAGACGCTTCGGTTCCTTTTGCTCCACTGACAAACCCTGTACTTTGATCATCAAACACAGACCCTTTTAATCCATCACGGATATCGTCGCTAAACGCGGTAACAGAAGGCATTCGTTGTATATGTGCTTTCAGCGCTCTGTCTTCGATAGGGAGGGGGGAGTCTCCTGCAGTCCAGCCTTCGCCATACACAAAAATTTCAGGATGTATTTTTTTTAAGGTTTCGGTAACGGTATTCATGGTTTCTATATCATGAATTCCCATTAGGTCAAAACGGAATCCGTCTAGATGATACTCTTCTGCCCAATACTTGACCGATTGTACGATAAATTCTCGCACCATCTCCCGGTCTGAAGCCGTTTCATTTCCGCATGCAGAGGCATCCGCATAAGAGCCATCTTCATTCTGACGATAATAATAACCTGGAAATTCTAAACTAAAATTGGAACCATTGGTATCGCCTTTATCATTCGGCATTCCTGTATGATTATACACCACATCGAGAATAACGCCTATCCCACTTTCGTGAAAACGTACCACCATCTCTTTAAATTCTTTGATACGCACTTCGGCATTGTACGGATCTGACGAGAAGGAGCCTTCAGGGACATTATAATTTTGTGGGTCATACCCCCAATTGAATTGTAAACTGTCTAGTTTGGTTTCATCGATGGAGTAGTGGTCATAGGTAGGTAAAAGATGTACATGTGTAATTCCCATATCGCGCATATGATCAAAACCGGTGGTGACACCATTGGGCCCTTTTGTTCCTGATTCTACCAGTCCTTTGTATGTACCGGGCATGGAGGATCCTGATTTAGGATGGATGGTCATATCTCGTATGTGCAGTTCATAAATCACCGCATCGTTGGGACTTTTTAAGGAAGGTCCTTTATCTGTTGCCCACCCGCTAGGATTTGTGCGTTCTAGATCCAATACCATAGCTCTATTGCCATTTACCCCAACGGCTTTCGCATAGATACCAGGCGTTTCCTTTAGCCATTCACCATCTATTTGTATTTGATAGGTGTAGTAGGTGCCATCATAATCGCCTGTAAGCGTTTTGGTCCATTTTCCATTCATAGAAGGAGATAGTTCATGAGTTTCATAAGCCTCTCCCTCGTGACCGTTTTTATATAAATGCACCTGTACTTTTGTAGCCGTTGGTGACCAAATTTTAAAAGTAGTGGCCTCTTTGCTATACTCCAACCATAAGTTTTTGTCTTCAGGCCCTTTATAATCGGTATACGAACTTTGTGTCTGCGGCGTGTATGAAGCCGGTTCTTTACAGGATGTTATACACATAAGAATACTTGAAAATAGAATGATATAGCGCATTATGAGAATTGTTTGTGTTTTTAAAAGACGCTCAAAAATAGTTTACTTTTAGACCTCTCCCAATATAGTAAGATATCTTTTTATAGAATGCGTAGGTATGTAAGAATTTGTAAGTTGGGATGCTATTATTCTACACGCCAAAAAATAAATGGAATCTCCATTTCCTCAGACGATACGATCGCCGTAATAGTATCGTCAAAATAGCGATACTGTATGTGCGTAGGAAAATCGTGCGTAGGATTATGCGCTAAAAACGTAGACGCTGTTTTTTTGAGTATTCTAAAGGAGACCATTGGTTCTTCAGCACTTTGTATGTTTAGTTGCCAAGTCGTATCTCGTTTTATTAACTGCATCTGTTCTTTCCAGATCGTATCCGTATCCTTTAGTGTATATCCTATTCCTTTGTAGGTGAGGGTATCTGGTCGCTCCCATATTTCGAATGTTTTTTTTCCTTCTTTTTCATTAGTACGTTCCCAATGTCCGATCAGATAGTCAAAATCTCCCTCAGGTAATATTGGTGTTATTTCCTTTTGACAAGAAATAAGTAAAAAAAGACCACATATGTATACTATTAATTTCATAGTGTATGATGCTGTTTGTATCCTAGCATTAGATACTAAAGTTAGTTTTTTTAAGTTAATTATTTTACTATGTATATGTGTAAACGATTATATTAGCAAAAAAATAAATTATGAGAATCTTATTTGCCCTTATTTGTTGTACTTTTTTGTTCTCTTGTGGAAGTGATGATGGAGGAGATACCGATCCAGGTATCGAATGCGTAGAGATCGCTCTTGCTGCTTTTCGCGTTCAAGTAACAAATGCAGATACAGCATTGCCATTACCTGGCGTAACCATAACCGCTAGAGAGAGTAATACGTTTGAGGAAGTTCTTATGGAAGTTTCTACGTCTCCAGGTACCTATCAGGGTGTTATTGAAAGAGAAGGGTCGTATACCTTAGTAATAGAGATTGATGGTTTCCAAACCGTAATCACAGAGACAATTCCTGTAGGACGCCTTAATGACGGATGTGACACGTTAGATACACAAGAATTAGCTTTCGCTTTGGAAGAATTATAATAAAAACACAGTACATAGCATCATTTATTAAATGAAATATAAAAGCTATGTAAATCTTTTAAAAGGGAGTCATTACTTATGGGTAATGACTCTTTTTCTTTTTAGGAACCTATACTCAGTTCCCGTAGTTTTCTCTAAAAAAGGAACATATCAAAACTCGCTTTATCCATGAGCTCAGTTTTTACTTTGATTATATGCTAATGATTTACATATATTGTATGAGGTATTTGCGCAAAAAAGTCTTTTTTTTGATAAAAAATAATGTCAATAGACCTGTTAAAAACTCATTTATTTTGTCGTTTAGAATTTTGAATTACTGATGTTAAAATTGGTATTTTTGCCTATGCAAAACAACGTCCTCATTTTAGACTTCGGGTCTCAGTACACACAGTTAATTGCACGCCGTGTTCGTGAACTTAACATCTACTCAGAAATCAAACCTTATAATAACCCTCCTAAAGATTTATCCATCTACAAAGCAGTGATTCTTTCGGGATCGCCACATTCGGTGAGAGGCGAAAACCCGCCACACCCGGATCTCTCTGAAATCAAAGGCAAAAAACCGTTGTTGGGTGTTTGTTATGGAGCACAATATTTAGCTCATTTTCATGGAGGCGAAGTAGGGCAATCCAATACGCGTGAGTATGGAAGAGCCAATCTTTCTATGATCAAAGAAGGAGAGCCTTTTTTAGAGGGTGTATCTGCAAACTCTCAAGTTTGGATGAGTCATAGTGATACCATAAAAAAATTACCAGAAGGTGCGGTTCGTATTGCTTCTACCCATGATGTAGAGAATGCAGGATACCGTATTGAAGGGGAAGACACCTATGCCATACAGTTTCATCCAGAAGTATATCACTCTACCGACGGAAAAAAAATACTAGAAAATTTCTTAGTCAAAATCGCTGGCGTTGCCCAGACCTGGACGCCTGACGCGTTTGTAGAGACAACCGTGGCCGACCTAAAATTAAAAATAGGTGATGATCGCGTGATCCTTGGACTCTCTGGCGGCGTAGATAGTACAGTAGCAGCAACCTTATTACATAAAGCCATTGGAAAAAACCTACACTGTATTTTTGTCAATAATGGGTTGTTACGTAAAAATGAATACACCGAGGTTCTGAAACAATACGAAGGATTAGGGCTTAATGTAAAAGGAGTAGATGCTTCGGCACGCTTCTTGGATGCGCTGGAAGGAGAAAGTGACCCAGAGACCAAACGTAAAGCGATTGGACGTGTATTTGTAGAAGTATTTGATGACGAAAGTAAACTGGTAGAAAATGCGACTTGGTTAGCCCAAGGCACTATTTATCCAGATGTGATAGAATCGGTAAGTGCGACAGGAGGACCAAGTGCCACGATAAAATCACATCACAATGTAGGTGGATTACCTGACTATATGAAATTAAACGTGGTAGAACCGTTACGCATGATATTTAAAGACGAAGTACGTCGTGTAGGGGCTACGTTGGGGCTCTCACAAGAGTTATTAGGGAGACATCCATTTCCTGGACCAGGCCTTGCCATACGTATCCTCGGAGATATCACCCGAGAAAAAGTACGTATATTACAAGAGGTTGATCATATTTTTATAAAAGGTCTCAGAGATTGGGGACTCTATGACAAAGTATGGCAAGCAGGAGCAATGCTACTACCTGTTAACTCTGTAGGCGTCATGGGCGATGAGCGTACATATGAAAAATGTGTCGCTTTGAGAGCTGTAGAAAGTACCGATGGAATGACCGCAGATTGGGTACACTTACCGTATGAATTCATGCAAAAAGTGTCCAATGATATAATAAACAAAGTAAAAGGCGTTAATAGAGTAGTATACGATATTAGCTCCAAACCACCAGCCACTATAGAGTGGGAATAAAATAACATTATGAAACATCTTTTTTTGGTATGCGTGTGTGTGCTGTCGTTCGCTTTCGCGAAAGCGGAACCTTTCACACCCACATTTTTTCAGGAATTTATTTCACATCAAGTCACCAAAGGGGAAACTTTATATAGTATCTCCAAAAAATATAATCTTAAAGAAAAAGAGATTGTAAAACTGAATCCTGATGCAAAAGAACGAGTGTATGAAGGCCTTGTACTTATCCTTCCTGCATCTGCAAATACATCAACAGAAACGGCTTCTGTTGCCCAAGAAGATCTACGTTTTAAAACCCACAAGGTGAGACGTAAAGAGACGTTGTACAGTATTTCAAAGAAGTATGATGTCACTCAAGATGTGATCAAAAAATACAACAAACGTTTATATAGTGAGACCCTCCGTAAAGGCGATAAAATTAGAATTCCTCTTAACTATGTAGGTGTTGTAGAAGAAAAAGTAACCATCACAAACACTGGAGGTGGAATTTCACAAGAAGGCGCTCCAACAGATGGCGGTCCTGCATACACTTTGTATGTGGTACAACCCAAAGAAACCAAGTACGGAATTGCACGTCTCTATGGCATTACCATAGCCGAGTTGGAAGCAATGAACCCAGAAATGAAAGATGGGTTACAACTAGGACAGAGGATCAAAGTGCCAAATACCCAGCTTGAGAATACAGATACAGCGGTGATTAATGAAGAGGTATATGCCTTTTATGAAGTCAAAAAGGGAAATACCATTTATAGTTTACTTAAAGAATTTGATATAAGTGCAGATACATTAGTCGAACTTAATCCTGCAGTGGGCGATGGACTTAAAGAAGGAATGATTTTAAAAGTGCCTAAAGGCGTTTCTGGAAGCATTACAGGGAGTACAGGAAATGAAGGAAATACCGTGGATATTTTGTCAAAAACGACAAAAGCAAGTCTGGTGGATAGCTTATCTGATTTTTCGACAAAGAAAATAGTACTCATGCTGCCTTTTGGACTAGCACGTACAACTGCAGATTCCTTGTCTAGTGCCGAAGATGTGATTAAAAGTGATAGAGCTTTGCGTATTTCTTTAGATTTTCATAGCGGAGTTTTACTTGCCCTAGAAAAAGCAAAGGAACAAGGGATCTCTACAGATTTACGTGTCTATGATACAGAGTATGTAAAAAGAGAAACTGCAACCAATGCGAGAAAAGTAGAACGTATCATTACTGCAAATGATTTTTCTGATGTAGATGTGGTGATAGGACCCTTATTATCAAGTAATTTCAATAGAGCCTCCAGCGTATTAGAACGTCAGAATATTCCTTTGATTTCACCCATTACGCAAAAAGTTCAGTTTAGACGTAATGTTTTTCAATCGCGCCCTAGTGAGGCACAATTACGTGACGTGATGCTTAATTATTTAAAAAATAATGGGGTAGGTAAAAACATCATCATCATCGCCGACGGAAAAAATAGTAGTGCTAGAGCAAAATTGCAAGCACTTTTTCCAAGTGCAAAAGTGGTGAAGCCACGAACGAGTGATGATGGTATATCTTTAGGGTTTTATGATATTTCTGATAAGATATCAGAATTTCAAGAAAACTGGGTCATTATAGAAACAAATGATATCCCTCTGATAAGTACTGTAACAACAAAACTTAATGCTCTTGTGGCGAACAATAAAATAACATTATTTACCACCTATAAAGGAACTGCTTATGATAGTGATGCCATACAGCATATGCACTTGATGAATCTCAATTTTCACTTTCCTTCTATGAATAGAGAGTATGTGTATTCACTCACCAAAGAATTTGTAGACGCCTATGAAGATCGTTACGATATTACGCCAAGTGAAGAAGCAATACGAGGTTTTGATATTACCTATGATACCTTACTGCGTCTTGCTTTTGCAGAAAATTTATATGATGCCGCC
This sequence comes from uncultured Flavobacteriaceae bacterium, assembly GCA_964351845.1. GTDB lineage: Bacteria > Bacteroidota > Bacteroidia > Flavobacteriales > Flavobacteriaceae > Dokdonia. The sequence goes on from CAYGQJ010000047.1 coordinate 30,294, forward strand.
AGTTCAGGAATTGAGACCAGTTATATCGAGAATAAATTTCGATACGATCAAAAGTCCTCTGGAGGATTTTATAATAATGCCATCTACCTTATGAAATATTCTGAAGGATTGATGCTAGAAGAAATTACGCCTTCAAAAATAGGTGAAGTAATAGAAGATTAAACTACGTTCACGGCACAAAAAAAACGGCAATTACGTACGCGTAATTGCCGTTTTTTTTGTTATTTTTTATATCAATTATAACCCTCCGTTGGCTTGCAAATCTGCAATACAGAGTGGATCAAAATCTGGAATGGTGGCGACATCACTTGTATTAAAGATACTCGTAACCGTTTGGAAAAACATCAAACATCCTTCTACGTTACAATGCCTAGGGTTATCTTCATCTTCATGCTCGGATGTAAGAGGCGTTCCTACGTTGACAAGCCCAAAAATATGACCAAACTCATGACGAAGTGTGGAGGTTTCTAGTAATGTTCTGTTAATAGGCGTAGGAGAGGTATTTGCTAAATCTATAAATGTTTTTTCGTATACGACCATAGAGGTGTTGCGATACGCAGTTCCTAATACAAAAGAATTTCCTGAGTTTGATTCAGATATTCCATCAGAAAAGAACATCCATACGCCAATTTCGTCTCCGTCATTAAAAACGGTACGATTGGCATCTTCTATGGCTACAATTTCATTAATGTCATAAGGAGCGGTTTCGGTAGGTGTGATCAGACGTTCTACAATGGTAATCCCATCTGGTTTATCTAAACGTTCTTCCAAAAAACTTTGTATTAAATCAATGGTGGTTTGTGTGGGTCTAAAACCGTCTGCATAGGCAAGTTCTAAACGTAGACTTCTAAATGCTGTAGCAGCGAGCAAATCATTTGCCGAAGTACCTAAAGGTTGTTGGTTTGCAGTTGCATTAGAATTTGTCTCAGGAGGTGTCGCTTCATCGTCACTTCCGCACCCTACAACGGTAAAAGCAGCACATAAAAGTATAAGAATAGGGAAACGTAATCTTTTCAATATCATTTTTATATATTTAAACCTCTAATTTAATCGTAAAAAAGATGAAAAAATTACTTTTAGTGCTATTTTTTTTAAGTTCGTTACAATTTAATGCGCAAGAATCTACCTATCAACAAGATGTTTTGAGGTATCTTACGATGAATGGTACTGCAAATCAATACAGTGCAGCGATCGACCAATTATTTGAATTATTAGGAAAGCAGTATACCTCTCAAAATGTACCCGATACCGTATGGACCGAACTCAAAAAAGAAACGACACCTGAGTTAAATAAAATTTTAAATATGCTCGTCTCTGCTTATCGAGGGACGTATTCTCAAGAAGATATACAACAGATGATAGCTTTTTATGAAACCCCTACCGGCAAGCAGTTACTGGCAGATAAGACCGCATTAGACAACGAACAACAAAAGACCGCCTCGGCGTTTTATAATTCACCGACAGGTCAAAAAATCCTCACCTCTGAGCAACAAATTGCACGTAGTGTAGGGGAAGTCTCTGAGATTTGGAGTCGCGATTTGTACAGAAGTATTATAGACAAACTTGCCAATAAAGGCTTCATTATGCCACAGTAAGTTTTGCTAAATAATCATAATGCCCCCCTTCTAAAATGAGTTCGCAATCGAACTCATTTTTTTTTGCGTACCAGGCAAGGGTTTCAAAATCTAAGTATAGCCATTTGAAATCCTCAGATCGCTGTCCTTTATAACTCATGCCCATAATCACTTCGCCGTAGTAGTTGCTATGGATATCTATCCAATACCCTCCATCATCGGTTTCATACATATATTTAATATCAGAGCCATCTATCAAAATCTGGCCACCAGGTTTCAGCATCGTTTTAAGATGTTGTAAGTAGGTATCTACTTTTGAAATTTCTTCAAAAATTCCTGTACCATTCATAAGAATTAATAAGGTATCATACGACTCTTTGTGATCTAGCACGTTGGTTGTAATGGTATTTTTAAGGGCACGCTTTCGCGAAAGCGTACCACACCCCTCAGAATGATCGAGCGCGGTAACGTCTATTCCGTTTTCTTGTAACCACAGGCTATGACTTCCGGCGCCGCTCCCTATGTCGAGTGTTTTTCCTTGACAAAGCTGTAACGCTTTTTGCTCTATGATAGGCATTTCAGGAAAGGTGCGAAATAAATAGGGGATGGGAATGCTGTCATCTTCGGCAATCGAAGAGTGTACAATGATATCCTCTGTGTATCGATCTTCAAAATAATCATTAACCGCCTGTCCAAATATGTCTATGTTCATACTACTACTTATTCTTACATTTGTACTATGGACGATCTACTCAAATCATTGCCACAGCTTGCCAAAGATAAACATAACGAGAATAAAAAGTTCTTTGCAAAGCTGCGTAAAAAACCACCTAAAAAGCTGGATTATATCATGCAAGAATTGCATGAAGCCGAGTTTGAACGCACCGATTGTCTAGAATGTGCCAATTGTTGTAAAACCACGGGTCCGCTTTTTACAGATAAAGATGTGACGCGTATTGCTAAGCATTTTAAAATGAAAGAACAAGCGTTTATTGATACCTATTTGCGTATTGATGAGGACAACGATTATGTGTTGCAAAGTGTGCCTTGTACCTTTTTAGGTGCCGATAGCTATTGTTCTATCTACGAAGTACGCCCTAAAGCGTGTAGAGAATTCCCACATACGGATCGAAAAAAGTTTCAGCAGATTTCGAATCTTACGCTTAAAAATGTAGCGATTTGTCCAGCGGCTTTCAATATTGTTGAAGAAATGAAACGCAGGATGCCTTAGCGATTATGTCAACTGACTATCAAAATAGGTGAGTACATTCTCAAGAGCGTCTTTGGTTGGGTGGCCGTCTTTGTCCACAAAATCTAAGGTAAGAATCGAATGTCCTTTTCCGGGAAGCTCGTGTAAAATGATGCGTTCTTTGTCTGCGTTGAAGGTTTTTCGATAGACATCAAATCGCGCTGCAGTACAGATCTTATCTCCTTGTATGCGTGCACAATGCATAGGTCCTACCTGGTCTAATCTATTTTTTACAGCCGTGATCTCGTCAGTACTCATGTGGATGTGTTTCTGTTTTCCAAGGGGAAGCGATGGCTGACTCGCAAAACCAGCTAATACAGCCTCATTTGCCATAAGGGAGATGGCAAAGTTTCCCGTAAGACACATGCCTATCACAGCAACTCCTTGTACTTGGTATTTTTCTTTTGTGGCGGTACAGAGATGGGATAAAAAATCGACAATGGGGCTGGATTCATTTTTTGCAAACACCCGAAACTGTTTACGCATACAGAATACTTTGAAGGTATTCACTACTACTGCTGTTTTTCCTATTTTTCCAAATAAATGGGGTAATACAACCGTATAGCCTTCACTCACAAACCGATCTGCTAATGCTAGTGTTTCTTGACCAATTCCTGGTAATTCTTGTATAAGGATGAGCACTTTAGATCCATTGCCTTGGGTGTACACGTTATGAGTGACCGTTTTACCATTACGTAAGGTACTTGTAAAGGCTTCTTTTTGGTACGCGTCAATTTGTGTAATTGTAGGCATGGTGATGGTGTATTTAGTTGATAAAGCCGTAATGTTTATTGCTATAGCTACCTAAATATACTACAAATCAAATGGATACACACCTGTTTTGTAATGAGTGCTTCTGTCGTACGTAAAAAACGCAACTACAAAGCGTCTTGGCTATCTGCAATTATTTTTCGGATTTCTTCGTTAGGAATCATATCAATGGTGAGGTTGATACGTTCTTCTGCGCCAGCATTGACCACGCGATGCGGATCTGTAAGTCTGAGATACCAACATTCTCCTGGGAGCATCGGGACTTCCGTTCCGTTAAGGAAAAAGGTTACTTGATCATTATTTAGAATAGGAATGGTAAGTCTGATGACAGAGCGTTCGATTTCTAATCCGAGGGTAGGATCTGTGTGTTCTTGTACAACAGAGTCTGGTGCGAGACGTAAGACACGTACAAGCGTTACATCTGTAATGGCAGAAAAGGTATCGATCACACTTTTTAAATACGGGGATGCATTGAGTTGCGGTGTGTCCATCCAATCCGTCCAAGAACCATCGGCATAATCTAAGGCAGGTGGTGGAAAGGGCAAGGATCTATCGACTTCGTGTGCGGGAGCCCGTAAAGGGATCACATTGTAATATTCAAAATGCCCCAACTTTAGAGATTCAAATTCTTCCAGCATTTTTGCCGCATCAAATGAAAAAGGGAGTTTAATTCGATCTTTACTTTGAGTTTTTGTCGCTGTGGTATCCATGGGTACGTATGAAAATTGGTTTGTTTTAAAATAGTAAAATACTCATTTTATATGAATTTAAAACCACGTAATTCTACTTGATTTTATACATATGTATGCTGTTAACTTTTAAGCTCTCCAGAATGACTATGTATTCTATGTAACTCATACACTGCGATGTCAGGGTTTAAGACACCTTGGTCAGCCGCAGCGACCGAGAGTTTAGCCCATATAACGGCTAGTTTGTAAAAGTCATCGTACACACTATGTACAGGTTGTTTTTCTAAAAGATCCTCTATGGTATTAGATATTTTGGCAAAACGAATTCCTTCGATAAGGGACCAAAAAGTAATCAGGATATCGTTACTTTTTAGATCAAAAGAGATCGCTGGATTTATTAAATTCTCCATGCTTGTAAGAAGGGTGCTTAAGCGTACTTTCATCGTGGTAACATCAGGTAATCCTTTTTGTTGTGACTGATATCTAATCGCTGAGTATCCATCTCCGTATGAGATAGGAGTCACCGTAAAACCAAGTTTTTCCAATCCTTCAATACCTTCTCCTTGAAAGCCATACACATCATCTCCAAGTAGAAACCCATATATGTAGTAAAACTCAAGATTAATAATCAGTTGTAATTTTTTTTGGTCACCAAATGTAATCGTTAACCCTCCAAAATCACTAGCCGTTAGATATACCGCTGGGTAGGCTTCATTTTTGATACGTCGAATACGTGAGGTTGCACTGCGAAAACTTTGTAACGACGTGCTGAAATTTTTATCAAGAGTTATTTCTAGTTTCTCTCCTTTTAAGGTGGATAAGGTCTTAAAGATACTTGTATTACTGGCCATGGTCTATTGATGTATAAATTCGACAATCAATATAATATGAGATGTTTGTATATACTACCGTATAAGTACTTGATTTTTGTTTCTTCTTTTATACGCTTTCGCGAAAGCGGATTCTTTTTAACAAACGGTTTGCATCTATAGGAAAGCCCGTGCGTCCGTGAAGGAATAGGTCATTTCTGAATACAATTAAATCATTTGCTTTTAGCTTGACGCGAAAGGTGTGTGCTTCACAAATCCGATCCAATTGATCTAGTATATCGAGTTCTTGCTGTGTCAGGTCACTATACGATTCGATCATCAGTCGATTGTAGCAAATCTTTGGACCTGTGGTTGTTTGTGAGATTATCGTTCGTTTTACGGTATTAAACGTCCATAGTTTTGTGGTTAATAGGCTTTTTAGAGCTTCAGGAAGATGCATCATAAGATCAGAAAGTGCAATAAATAAGCTTTCGCCACCTTCTTGACTGGGTGTTACACAAAACATAGCGATATCCGTAGGCGGTGTCTCAAAATCGGAACCATCGGTATGTAGCGGAAAGAATAGGTTAGAGGTGGCATAGGAGGTAAAACAGTCCTCTTTGCTTTTTACAGTTACCTGAAAAATACTTCCTTCTTCTTGATTACGCGATTCCTGTATGGGCGTTCCCAAGCAAGCAAGAAATGTCTCTAATAGCTGATCGTCATTTGGAAAGTTCTCAATGATCACTAACTGATCAGGAGCTGTTTTATAGTGTGTTATAAACGCACTGTCTTTTAGGGTATGATAGTCATTCTTAATCAACGCGCATCCCTTTATCTATCTGCAAGGTGATGGTGTCTGATAGTGAAATTCCCAAATCAGTCATTTGTATGTCTAGCGTTTTTAGAATTTTAGAGTTGATAAAATACTCATAGCGTACTTTCATAGCACGTCTATTAGGGGGTGCTCCTCCTTGGATGGTATAGAAGTCCTCTTTCTGAATCGCTTCGTGAAAAGCCGTTAGCATTTCTTTTACCGTAGCTTCGGGATTGATGTCTAAGGTGACTGCGCCCGAGCCTATGGTGCCTGTATATTCGAGTTGGATGTTCATGGGTGGGTTATATGTTATTTTTTAGTGGACTTGATACATTAAGTTTGACTAAAGGTATTAAATAAATACATTAACTTTTTAAAACTTTACGCATCACTAGATTCTTATACGTATTGGTTTCCATGGGGAAATCTACGGTACCTATAGCCTTATAGTTTTGCCGTTCATAAAACGTAATAGCTCGGTGGTTTTCCATATAGACTTCAAGATTAAGAAGATGATTTTCAGTATTGAGCACTTCTTTTTCTGCTTCATGGAGTAAACCATAGCCAATGCCTTGTCCGTAAAATCGTTCTAAAACATAGAGTTTACTTAATTCTGCTACGGCTATTTTTTGGATAGGGCAGGTGCTATCGTATAGTACTTCGGCAGCTCCAATGGGGTTTCCGTTGAGAGATGCCACCAAGAGTTGGTGAGGGGTTTCTTTTATGATCTGTGCGATACGTTCTTCCGAAAACCGTTGGGTAATAAAATGGGCGAATTCATCAGTAACCCCATCTACTGCATAGGTCTGGATATAGACTGTTTTTAATAATA
>CAYGQJ010000047.1:37134-38577 GCA_964351845.1 uncultured Flavobacteriaceae bacterium
TCATCAGTAACCCCATCTACTGCATAGGTCTGGATATAGACTGTTTTTAATAATACAGAGATTCGTAATGCATTTGAGAGGGTTGCTTTTTTGTAGGTAATACTGCTCATACTAACGTTCTATTGGTCAAATGAAGATATGTGTTCTCTTTTAGAAATGAAATTATCAAAAAAATAATTTTTAAAAACCTGAGAAATCTTTCGCAAATCTGCCTCGCTGGCAGACAGGAGCAAACGATATAAAAACAAAGAAACCTGAATAACGTTAAAGCTATTCAGGTTTTTAGTCTTAACAAATCAATGACTATGATTCTATTTTTTTGAGTTCTCTATAATTGCGGTCTAAGCGTCTCATAAGGATCCCGTATATCATTTTGTAAAACCCCCACATGAGGAGCAAAATGACACTAATAACGGCTCCAAATTGTAAAATGAGTACAGTCATACTGCGATCTGCAAAATCTCCTGGGTCATTTTGCATAGAGATGACAAAGGCAATGAGAGAACTTATAGCGAGAAATGCCATACTGAACCAGATGTAGTATTTGACCGTTTTACGCGTTTTAATGATGTTTTCTAGTAATACTTTGGAAGAATCAGTGGTTTCTATACGTTTGTAATTTCTATAAAACCAAAACACAAAGAAAACCAAGGCTGCAATATGGATTATGGGTAAGATGGTGTCAAAGGTTTGAAGACCGTGTTCTTCTTCAAATTGTTTGGTATCCTCTCCGCCAAAGGCAAAGGTGAGGACCACCCAAAATAAAAATTCCAGCATGCTAATAATAAAAATCCACTTGACAATCGAGGAGGATTTTTTCAAGAGCATGGGGTAAATCTCTTGCTTACTGAGCTTCGGGAGTGTTTCATCCTGCTTTTTCCACTCTTTTTTTAATAATTCTAATTCGTCTACCATAACTATGATGGGTTTACTAGTTTCTTGAGTTTTCCTTTGACACGATTCATTTTTACTCGGGCATTTACCTCAGTAATTCCCATCGTTTCAGAAATCTCTTTATAATTTTTATCTTCTAGATACAGAAAAACTAGGGCTTTTTCTATGTCATTTAAATCTTTGATGGCATTGTACATGACCTTCAATTGTTGTTCTATAGTATCGTCATACTCTTCTGATGAGATACGGAACATCACATTGTCAAAATCTTGTGTTTGTACGGTACGTTTTGACTTTCTGTAGAGCGTGATGGCTGTGTTCAGGGCCACACGGTACATCCAGGTACTAAATTTTGCATCTCCTCTAAATTTTGGAAATGCGCGCCATAATTGTATCGTGACTTCTTGAAAAAGGTCATTATGCTGATCGCGATTATTGGTGTATAATCGGCAGATTTTATGCACAATATTCTGGTTTTCCTCCAGAAGTGTCACAAATTGTTCTTGTAAGTGTTTGTCCAAGGATTGATCGTTAGTTACCTATTGGTAG
>CAYGQJ010000048.1:0-2580 GCA_964351845.1 uncultured Flavobacteriaceae bacterium
TAGTTTTCTTGCTTTGTCAATCGTAGCGGATGTCTTTAGCTGATCGCCAGGGCGCTTGCCTACGTGATCTATGTGAGCCTTCTTCCCTATGATTTTTTCAATCAGTGCGATTCCTTGTCCGGTGGTGTAGACATCGGTACTTCCAAGGTTAATGATCTCACCGTTACATGCTGCTTGATGGTCCAATAACTTTTCCAATCCATCAATGATGTCACCAACATACGTAAAGCTACGTTCGTGATGCTCACTTCCTTCATACAATGGGAAAGAAGTTTCTTCATAAATGGCTTTGATCAATTTTGTATATAATTTTTCCGGACGCTCTCTAGGTCCGTACACAGAAAATAACCGAATCGAACACGCAGGAAGCTTCCCCGAGCGTTGTGAAGCCAATACAAGCTGCTCTGCGGCAAGTTTGGTCACGCCATAGTCAGATACAGGCATCGGCGCTTCTTCTTCGGTAGAAGTCGCATGTAAGCCATAAATAGAGGAAGTAGCGATATTGACAAGTAATTGCGTATGGGTATTGTGATGAATCGCCCACTGTAACAAATTTTGAGTCGCTTGAATATTATTGCGCTCATAATCTACAAAAGGCGTGGAAGCCGAAATGCCTGGCTGTGCTGCAAAATGATAGATCACATCAATATCTGTAGGTAAGACGGTTGTTAAATCATCTAATAAATCGGCTACAAGTAGGGTGACGCCTACGCACTTGATGTCATCGGCATTAATGGCTTTTAACTTGGGATCATAATACGTAGAGAAATTATCGATTCCTACGACCTCATGGCCTTTTGAAATTAAACCTTCACAAAGATGTGAGCCTATAAAACCAGCGGCTCCAGTGACTAAAATTTTCATAAATCTATATCATCGCCTTTAACAATACCGTAGTATGTGTAAGCGTATCCTTTTTTACGTGTATTCTTTCGTATCGCCAAGTTACGATCTAAAGACTCTTTTGTTTTATACCCTCTTGGATGATCCAAATGCAAACACAAGGCTCTATGACGAATTTGTTTTCCCTTAACACCTGCATTTTCTAAACGTTCTCCTAATTCTCTATCAGGGCCACCGTATTGCATACGCTCATCATACCCATTAATACGAATCAAATCTTCTAACCAAGCAGAGGAGTTGCAATTATTAAAAGACGCATTAGAAGGTGTTACAGTGTCTAATAATTTAGCAACCGTTTCGCCACTGGCGAGTTTTCTATATTGAGAAGCACCTAAAGAACCATTTTCTTTTAACCACTCCACATTAAAACAATTCCCAGATAAGATATCTTCTTTGGTAATTCCTTCGCTTAAATCCATGTCTAATTTGCAATAGCCTCCAGATAAAAACTTCCCTTTCTCAGCATAATTGGCATGGCGCTCTAAGAAATCTTCCTTTGGAATACAATCGCCATCGGTAAAAACAACATACTCATGAGCCGCTTTTGTGAGGGAAATATTGAGTATGGTTTGCCTTCTATAGCCCTTATCTTCATGCCAGATGTGACGCAAAGGCACCGGATAGTCATCTTGAAAGGAGGCAATAAGGTCCTCCGTTTCTTTTCCTGAGCCATCATCAGCGACAATGACCTCAAAGTCGGTATACGTCTGTTTACTATAGCCATACAACACTTTCTCAAGCCATTTCACATTATTATATGTGGCTATAATGAGCGTTATTTTAGGTAGTTTTTGCATTCGTTTGGTTTACTACAAAAATAAACTTTTATATTATAAAAAAGTTAGTAGTTTTGCTATCCTACTAAATTTATGGAAAAATTAACCGCTATAATCCCTACAGGAAACGAAGAACACAACATTCGAGAGGTGCTCGAATCTGTGTCCTTTGCTGATGAAGTGATGGTGGTAGACTCCATGAGTACGGATAATACGGTCGAAATTGCTAAGGAATATACCGATAGAATACTACACAGAAAATACCATTATTCCGCCTCTCAAAAAAACTGGGCGATTCCGCAAGCTACCCACGAATGGATTCTCCTTGTCGATGCTGATGAGCGGGTCACTCCTGAGTTAAAAGAGGAAATTTTGGCTATTCTTAAAAATCCACCTACCGACGATACGGTCGCTTTTTGGATTTACCGCACCAATCATTTTATGGGGAAACGAGTCCGCTACAGTGGATGGCAAAATGATAAAGTGATTCGTTTGTTTCGTAAAAGCAAATGTGCCTATGAAGATAAAATGGTACATGCAGAGATTATTGCCGATGGGAACGTAGGTTTTTTAAAGAATCGTTTTCATCACAATACCTATATCAGTTTAGATAGTCATATCAAAAAACTAAACCGATATGCCACCTGGCAAGCAAGAGATTACGACAAAAAAACGGGACGTCTTCATATCTATCATTTTGTGATTAAACCTTTTTGGGGCTTCTTCAAACATTACATTGTACAAATGGGCTTCAGAGATGGCGTTATAGGCCTTGTCATAAGCTATATGCACTCGTATGCCATCTGGATGCGATACGCCAAACTGTGGCTCTACAGACGTGGTTTAAAGTGATTTTCAAACGTTTTTAATGTTACTTAGTACGCTTTCAAGGAGTGTAAAC
>CAYGQJ010000048.1:2680-15471 GCA_964351845.1 uncultured Flavobacteriaceae bacterium
AAGTGATTTTCAAACGTTTTTAATGTTACTTAGTACGCTTTCAAGGAGTGTAAACAACGCAGAAGTTTATGCTGAGCGAAGCCGAAGTACGAAAGCGTATAACGGCATAGAGGTTTATGCTAAGCAAAGCCGAAGTACGAAAGCGTATAACAACGCCGAAGTTTAAGCTGACTGCCATACTGAGCTAATCGAAGTCCAAGCCGAAATACGAAAGCGTATAAAGCAAGGCATGCTATAAACAACAAAAGCCCCTATGATATAGAGGCTTTTTGTAAAAAGTATTTTTTGGATGCTTAGTTATCCCCAAGAATAATAGGTAATCCACCTTCACCAGAACCAATCACGATGACTTTAGAATTTGGAGATTCAGAAAGCTTTAATGTTGCTTCAATTCCTTTGTCTCTTAATATTTGATCATTAAGGGAAGCGCTTAAAATTCTGTTAGCATCTGCCTTTCCCTGTGCTTCAATACGTACTTTTTCTGCTTCTTTTGATGCTGTTACCAATCTAAACTCGTACTCTAACGACTCTTGTTCTTGCTTTAATTTACGCTCAATCGCTTGCTTAATCGTTGGTGGAAGTGTCACATCACGGATTAATATATTGTTTAATTGGATGTATTGATCCTCAACAATTTTTTTAGTTTCTTGAAAGATTTCTTCCTGAATCGCATCTCGTTTACTACTGTATAATTGCTCCGGAGTATAACGTCCTACCACACTACGTGCAGCACTACGAATCGCAGGTTGGAGAATTCGCTCCAAATAATTCTTCCCTTTTTGGTTGTGTAGTTTTCCTATATCTTTTTCTATAGGATTATACCATGCCGTGGCATCAATTTGAATCTCTAGACCATTAGAAGAAAGTACTCTCATTTCTTCAAATAATTGCTGCTGACGTGTTTCATAATCAATGACTCGGTTCCAAGGAGCGATTAAGTGAAAACCTGGTCCTAATGGATCTTTGTCAGGATCTACACCATCGCCTAGGGTTTCATACAAGACACCTGCATGCCCTGCATCTATAGTAACCGCCGACTTAGCGAGTACAACAATAACAAGAATGAGGATCACAATAATAGGCAATCCAATTTTAGGTAATTTATCCATAATCTATTTTTTAAGTTAATTTTTAGTTTTAAGTAAGACCGTTATATTTTCGCATAAACCACTCTATCGCAAGCAATAACGCAAGAACAGCTAGAAGCCATTTCCAATCTATTAAAGGTACAACATTTTCAGTGCTTTTCTGCACAGGTTTGTATCTAGTATCTGCGACCAATGATGTTATTAATTGATCTATGTTTGAAATATCAAAAAGCGCTCCATCGGTATTGGTGGCTACTTGTGACAAGGCCGTGACATCTGCATTTAAAAATTGCTGTTCTACTTCAAAAGGGACAATCGTAAATGACCCCGAACGAGCGAGCCCTTGATCTTGCACTGTCACCGTAAACGCGTAATCACCAGGCACAAGATTACTCAAGTCTATCTCATAGGCATTACGTTGCAATAAAAAAGGAGCTTCATATACTTTTTCGGTGGCTTTATCAACCACCCGCATCGTTAAAGCCGCTCTGTTATCAAAGACATAATTCTTATCAAAATACTGCGCATAGAGTTTTACAGATCCGTTTCCGTAATAAAAAGAATCATACTCCAGATTAAGCCTGCTTTTCCGTTTATTGGAAGCCGCATACTGAATGAGATTGTCTACAAAATTATCAAAGGCTTCAAAACTCCGCGTATCTACAAAACTTTGAGCTCTCCATCGCCAAAGACCTTCGCCAAAAAGATATACCCCTCTCCTACCATTTTGATCTGTAGTCACTAATAAAGGGGCCTCTGTTGTAATGGTCCCTATTTTTTGATATAAAGCGACATCTGCTTCCGTTTTTAGCGTAATATCGCCAAAACTTGTTTGTAGAGGAGGGAAATTAGAAAAGTCAAGGTCGTTTAAAACAAACGTCGAAAAATTAGGATTGGCCACACCTTGCACCTCTTCATCTTGCGTAGTAATCTCATGAAAAATGCCTGCTTGAAGCTGATTCAGCACATTCCAATCGGTTTTAGGGCCGGTAATGGTCATGCTATTTTTTCCTAACGATTCAAGTTCTCTATACATCGGTTGAAAACTACCCGTAGGTTGATACAGTATCACCAACTGATATTCATTTAGTTTACCGACAGCCTCATTAGGTTTTGCAAAGGTAACCGTGCGTAACCGGTTGCTTTCAATACTTTTTTTAAGCATTCCTAGATCAGGATGTACGATGTCAGAAACCAAAAGCACATTGGTTTTTTGATCAATGACCTCTACTGCAAAATTTTTAGTGTTATTCTTTGTATTAATCTCATTTTCTATCGGCTGTAAACGAATGGTATACTGCCTCACTCCTACACTATTTGCAGGAATTAAAGCCGTGATGATTTGTGATTTATTTTGATCAGAAAAAGTGAGATTTTCCTGGTGCACCACTGTATTACCAGAACGTATGGTAAGTCTAGACGACACTTCGCGCGTGCCGTTATAGCTCGTAAAGACTTCTACAGGGAATTTATTATTGATGTACGCATATCGATTGACGTTTACTTGACCTACAATCAAATCATCATATACAATCGTATCCCCCGTAATCACTGGATATACGTTTTGTGCAAAGTTTTTGCTCGTGTACTCAAAAGCTTCCCCAAAGGTTTGATTTCCATCTGATAGGAGCACTACAGGCGCTACTTCATTTCTGTATAAAGATGTAAATGAGGAGAAAACCGATGCGATATTGGTTTGCCTTTCGGCGAAATCTAACGAGTCTAGTGTCGTTACTTGCGTACCGAATTTGAAATACTGAATATCAAAGGCGTCGTTTAAGGGGTTGCTTTCGCGAAAGCGTACCCATGCATCCTTTACCTTGTCTTCATATCCCAGATACTGAATACTTGCCGAATTGTCTATGGCAATTGCCAAAGAGGGCTTTTCTGTGTAATAGGTTTGCTGTTTGTACTTTGGATTGATCAGTAATACCAAAAGTCCAAAAACAGTAAAAAAACGCAATAAAGCATAGACTTTATTGCGTTTCGTTTTATAAGCAGCCTTATAAAAGTATTGAAATATGGCCACTGCCAAGGCAATAATACATGCTCCAATCATCAAAAATAAGGTCGTACTTGTCATATACATATAGTCTTCTAAAGACTCTTAAGTTAACATTCCGCCGTCTACGTTCAGTACCTGTCCTGTTACGTATGCGCTTAAATCACTGGCTAAAAACACACACGCATTGGCTATATCTTCTGGCTTCCCTCCTCTTTTTAGAGGAATCGCATTACGCCAGCTATTCACGGTATCTTCATCTAGTTTGGCCGTCATTTCTGTTTCTATAAATCCAGGTGCAATCACATTGGTACGAATATTACGTGACCCCAATTCTAGTGCCATTGATTTAGAGAATCCAATCATCCCAGCTTTTGAAGCGGCATAATTAGCTTGTCCTGCATTTCCTTTCACTCCTACCACAGAACTCATATTGATAATACTTCCGTAGCGTTGTTTAAGCATGGTACGTTGTACCGCTTTGGTCATATTAAAAATCGATTTCAGGTTGACTTCGATCACCTTATCAAAATCTTCTTCAGACATACGCATTAAAAGGTTATCTTTTGTGATACCAGCATTATTGATTAGAATATCGATAGCGCCAAAATCTGCAGCGACATCTTTTATAAGTTGCTGTGCTTCTTCAAAATTGGCAGCATTACTTTTATATCCTTTTGCTTTTACGCCTGTTGCTTTGAGGGCTTCTTCTAGTGCATTTGCAGCATCTACAGAAGAGCTATATGTAAATGCGACATTGGCTCCGTGCTGCGCAAAAACCTCGGCAATCCCTTTTCCAATACCACGACTGGCTCCGGTAATAATGGCTGTTTTTCCTTCGAGTAATTTCATATAGGTTGGTTATTTAATATATACAATTTGTTTGTTATCAAATATAAGGAAATGCATAGGGGGTTACATAAAAAAACCTCTTGAAAATTCAAGAGGTTTTTAAAGTTTAAGATAATTTTATCATCCTAGTTTTAAGGCTTAGCCTAAAACTTCGGCTACTTTTTTTCCAATTTCTGCTGGGCTATCGACCACATGGATACCACAAGCTCTCATAATTTCTTTTTTAGCCTGAGCGGTATCATCACTTCCTCCTACAATCGCACCTGCGTGCCCCATAGTACGTCCTGCTGGCGCTGTTTCTCCTGCGATAAATCCTACTACTGGTTTTTTGCTTCCGCTATTTTTATACCAGTTGGCAGCATCTGCTTCTAACTGCCCTCCTATCTCACCAATCATTACCACAGCTTCTGTCTCTGGGTCATTGATTAATAACTCAACAGCTTCTTTTGTTGTCGTTCCTATAATTGGGTCTCCTCCTATTCCGATAGCAGTTGTGATACCTAATCCTTGTTTTACTACTTGATCAGCCGCTTCATACGTTAGTGTTCCAGATTTTGAAACAATTCCTACACGTCCTTTCTTAAAGACAAAACCTGGCATAATGCCTACTTTTGCTTCTTCTGGTGTAATCACACCTGGGCAGTTAGGGCCAATTAAGCGACAATCGATGTCTTTTATGTAATTAGATGCCTTAATCATATCTGCGACAGGAATTCCTTCTGTGATCGTAATAATCACTTTAATCCCTGCATCTGCAGCTTCCATAATAGCATCGGCAGCAAAAGCTGGTGGAACAAAAATAATAGTGGTGTCTGCACCTAATTCTTTAACGGCTTGTTCTACGGTATTAAAAACCGGGCGATCCAAATGGGTTTGTCCTCCTTTTCCTGGAGTCACACCACCTACTACATTGGTACCGTATTCAATCATTTGACCAGCGTGAAAAGTTCCTTCACTACCTGTAAATCCTTGAACAATAATTTTCGAATCTTTATTTACTAAAACGCTCATTGTTTGTTTTTAAGTTTTGCTGTTGCAAAAATAGTTTTTTGTATGGGTTTGCCGAAGGTATTTTTACAAATTTACACCTTGATATGAAATCATCGCTTCTTTATCTTCTTCTGCAGGTTGGCTCATTTGATATCCACGATACATCTGACCGTCTTTGATCTTCCAAATAGCCATAAAATGTGCGACAGGAACTTCTTCATTTGGGTCTTCAATCATTCGTACAAAGTACGTATATCGTATGGTGACGTCATCTCCATCTTCTAATAAGTGTGTAATCTCGCAACGTACACTCTCAAAAGACTTAGACGCTTCTGAAGCCATGGCAAATACTTCATCCCTATTCATATGAGAGTACCCCGTTCTTGCATTCCAAAAAAGCTCCATCTCTGGATGAAGGTATTTTTTTATGTTTTCAATTTCGTTAAAGAAATCTGAGGTGTAGAAACCACTTACGACACTTTTACCGCTTGTATTCATTTTTTATTCTTTAATTGTTCTATAAGTTCTGGAACCATTCTTAGGTTAGCAATCTCTTTATATTTTTCTCTAAAATCTCCTGCTGGTGTTCCAAAGTAACTCTTTTTACCTGCTAAAGATTTACTCACACCACTTTGCGCAGAGACAACTGCTTTTTCTCCTATCGTAATACCGCTAGTGATACCGACTTGTCCCCATAAAGTGACTTCATCTTCTATGATCACACAGCCTGCGATACCTGTTTGTGAGGCAATTAATACTTTTTTTCCAATCACCGTATCGTGACCAATATGCACTTGATTATCAATTTTTGTTCCTTCTCCTATGGTGGTATCTCCCGTCACTCCTTTATCTATCGTGCATGCAGCGCCTATATCTACATGGTCTTTAATGACCACACGTCCTCCTGATTTTAGTTTATCGAATCCTTCTGGGCGTTTTTTATAATAAAAAGCATCAGATCCTAGAACGGTTCCTGCATGAATAGTGACATGGTCTCCTATCACGGTATGATCATAGATACTCACATTGGCGTGAATGACACAGTTTTTACCGATCTCCACGTGGTTTCCGACAAAAGTATTAGGTTGAATGATGGTTCCTTCTCCTATTTTTGCTGTTTCTGAGATCGCTTTCGCGGAAGCGGAAAAAGGTTTAAAATAATCGGTAAGCACATTAAAGTCTCTAAACGGATCATCAGAAATGAGCAATGCTTTCCCATCTGGGCAGTCTACCTCTTTATTAATAAGGACGATAGTTGCCGCACTTTCTAATGCTTTTGAATAGTACTTAGGATGATCTACAAATACAATATCACCTGGCGTCACCACATGAATTTCGTTCATTCCTAACACGGGAAAATCAGCATCACCAACGGGTGTTGCATTGATGATGGTAGCGATTTGCTGTAAAGTATGTGCTTGAGGAAATTTCACAGTTGATGTATTAAGGATACATTCGTATTAAAGAATAGTAGATAGACTGAGAAAGAATTATTCTTTAACTCTTTCTTTATACGTTCCTTTGGCGGTTTCTATCTTAATCTTATCTCCTTCGTTGATGAATAGAGGAACGTTTACCGAAGCTCCTGTTTCAACCGTAGCGGGTTTTGTCGCATTGGTGGCTGTATTTCCTTTAACACCTGGCTCTGTATGGGTTACTTCAAGAATAACACTGGCTGGCATATCTACAGATAAGGGTGCTTGGTCTTCTGAGTTAATCAAAACCGTTACCACTTCTCCTTCTTTTAATAATTCAGCAGAGTCTATGGTATCTTTTTGCAACGTAATCTGATTATAATCCTCTACATTCATAAAATGAAAGGTATCTCCTTCTGGGTATAAAAACTGAAATTTATGAGTTTCTACACGTACTTCATCAATTTTATGTCCTGCTGAAAAGGTATTGTCTAGTACTTTTCCAGTCGTTACACTTTTCATTTTAGTACGAACAAATGCGGGACCTTTCCCTGGTTTAACGTGTAAAAATTCTATGATTTTATAGATGTCGTGATTATAATGTATGCATAATCCGTTACGTATATCTGATGTAGTTGCCATTGTATATGCTGTTTTGAGTATTTGATTGTACGCTTTCGCGAAAGCGTACCCATTATTAGTTTAGTTAGTGCTGAAGTATCCTTTCATGATACCGCGTTGTGAGTTTCTAATAAATTGTAGAATCTCGTCTCTTTCTGGGGTTGCTTCCATTTCTGCTTCTATAATTTCTACCGCTTGGGTATTGTTATAGTTTTTCTGGTAGAGAATTCTAAAGATATTTTGAATCTCACGAATTTTTTCTGTGGTAAATCCACGACGACGTAATCCAATAGAATTGATTCCTACATAACTTAAGGGTTCTCTTCCTGCTTTTACAAAAGGGGGAACGTCTTTTCTTACCAAAGAACCTCCCGTTACAAATGCATGACTCCCTATGGTACAAAATTGCTGCACGGCAGCCATTCCTGCGAGTACAACGTATTCTCCTACGGTAATATGCCCTGCGAGTGTACTATTATTTGAAAAAATACAATTATCGCCTACGATACAATCGTGTGCGATGTGGCAATATGCCATAATCCAACAGTTCTTACCGACTTCTGTTTTCATACGATCAGAAGTCCCTCTATTGATGGTAACACACTCTCTTATCGTTGTATTATCACCTATGATAGTGACCGTGTCTTCGTCATTAAATTTTTTATCTTGGGGTATTGCAGATATGACCGCTCCAGGAAAGATGCTTACATTTTTTCCTATTCGGGCGCCTTCCATGATCGTTACATTGGATCCTATCCAACTTCCTTCTCCTATCACAACATTATTATGTATGGTAGTAAAAGGCTCTATAACTACATTTTTTGCAATTTTAGCACCAGGATGTACATATGCCAGTGGTTGATTCATTCGTTAGTTGTTCTTTACTTTAACAATTTGAGCCATAATTTCGGCTTCTGATACTAGTCTTCCATTTGCATAAGCACGTGCTTGCATTTGGCATATTCCTCTTCGTATTGGAGACATTAAATCCAGCTTAAAGATAAGGGTATCTCCGGGAACTACTTGTTGCTTGTAACGCACATTGTCTATTTTTAATAGGTACGTTAAATAATTTTCTGGGTCTGGCACAGTACTCAACACTAATATACCTCCTGTTTGAGCCATGGCTTCAATTTGCAAAACCCCCGGCATGACAGGCGCTCCAGGGAAATGCCCCACAAAAAATGGTTCGTTCATTGTGACATTTTTCATCCCGATTACGTACTGATCTGTAAGTTCTAAAATCTTATCAACGAGTAAGAATGGAGGGCGGTGTGGTAACATTTCCATAATCTGATTGACGTCTTTTACAGGAGGTGCATGTAAATCTACGTCAGGGACATGGTTACGTCTTTCTGCCTTTATTATTTTTTGAAGTTTTTTTGCAAATTGCGTATTTACAAAATGTCCAGGCTTATTGGCTATAATCTTTCCTCGTATGCGCGTTCCTACCAATGCAAGATCTCCTATAACATCTAGTAATTTATGACGTGCCGCTTCATTAGGATGATGCAACGTCAAGTTATCTAAGATTCCGTTAGGTTTTATAGCGATATGGTCTTTATTAAAAGCGACGCGCAATTTGTCCATCGTTTCTGGAGACAACTCTTTGTCTACATACACAATGGCATTATTAAGATCTCCTCCTTTGATAAGGCCATGCTCCAATAGCATTTCTATTTCGTGTAAAAAACTGAATGTACGACTATCTGATATTTCTTCCTTAAACTCTGAAAGGTGTTTGATACTCGCATTTTGGGTACCTAACACTTTGGTACCAAAATCCACCATGGTTGTAATTTGGTACTCATCAGAAGGCATTAGGATGATTTCACTACCCGATTCTTCATCTGTATAAGAAATAACTTCTTTTACAACATACTCATCACGACACCCTTCCTGTTCTTTTTTTCCTGCTTTTTCTAATGCTTCTACAAAGAATTTTGATGAACCGTCCATAATAGGAGGTTCAGAGGCATTCAATTCTATTAGAATATTATCTATTTCTAGACCTACACAAGCTGCTAATACATGTTCTGTGGTTTGTATAGCAACCCCATTCTTTTCAAGATTAGTTCCTCTTTGTGTATTGGTTACAAATGAAGCATCTGCGGCTATCACGGGCTCTCCTTCCAGATCGACACGTTTAAACTTATAGCCATGATTTTCATCGGCAGGTTTAAATGTCATGGTAACATTGGCTCCAGTGTGTAATCCTACACCCGTAAGCGTTACCTCTTTAGCTATTGTACATTGTTGTGCTCTAGCTTCACTCATTGATTTATTTTTTTGTCAAGTTGGTTAACCGTTTGAACTATCTTAGGTAAATTTTTAAAATGCACATAAGAGCGATTCCAGTCTGCATATCCAAATGCTGGGGAACCTTGTAAAACTTCATCATCCTTTACATTACGTCCTATACCAGACTGCGCTTGAATACGCACACGATCTCCTATATTGATGTGTCCCGCAATTCCCACCTGTCCTCCAATCAGGCAATTTTTGCCAATTTTTGTAGAACCCGCAATTCCTGTTTGTGCAGCAATCGCTGTGTGTGCTCCTATTTCTACATTATGAGCAATTTGTATTTGATTATCTAGCTTTACGCCTTGTCTAATAATAGTCGACCCCAAGGTAGCTCTATCTATGGTAGTACCGGCTCCAATATCTACATAATCTTCTATAATCACATTTCCTGTCTGTGGCACTTTACTATACTCTCCTTTTTCATTAGGTGTAAATCCAAATCCGTCTGCTCCTACAATTGCACCACTATGAATATATACAGAATGCCCTATAACACAGTCAGAATACACCTTAGCACCTGAAAACAATACAGAATTATCTCCTATAACTACATTATCACCGACATATGCATTGGGGTAAATCTTTACATTATCTCCAATCTTCACATTGTCTCCTAAATAAGAGAAAGCGCCTAAATAAAGCCCTTCGCCGTAAGATGCAGACTCAGAAATATAACTAGGTTGTTCGATGCCTTGTTTATTTAATTTTACTTGATTGTAGTATTCTAATAATTTTGAAAATGATTTATAGGCATCCTCTACGCGTATAAGCGTCGTTTCGATTTCATTTTCAAGTTCAAAGTCCGTATTAACAATTGCAATAGATGCTTTTGTTGTATATAGGTAAGATTTATATTTAGGATTTGCTAGAAATGTAAGAGATCCTGTAGTACCTTCTTCTATCTTGGCAAGCTTAGAAACTTCGATGTCAGGATTCCCCTCAACCGTTCCTTCTAATATACCTGCTATTTGAGCTGCTGTAAATTTCATGTTTGGCAAAAATAACAAAAAACTTAGTCTTTAGGTTTGGGGTAACAGATATAGTTTTTAACGACCTCTTTCGTTAAGGATTTTAAACTTAACTGATCACTCGCTTTCACTACGTCTATTATCCTTCCGTTAGACATGACTATATTGATTCCTCCTTGTGTATAATTATATGCTTGATTTGAAATAGTACCCGTAAAAACAAAATAGGAAGCTTCATAAGGAGTGATGTGATATTTTTCAATTAATTGATCAATATGCTTTTGCTTCTTCTGTTCTGAAAATGGCTTTTTACGAATTTTTACATTTAACAAGTCTCTATTTATAATGGCTTTAGATAGTTCTCTCAGCACAAAATCCTCCGTATGACACCACTCTTTCATCGCTGAAATAATATCATAATCATCTAACTGTGAAAACGTATTTAATGCATCTTTAAAGTTATCAAGACCTATTTTATTCTTTAAAAAATAGGATAAAGCAGTGCTTGCGGGTAACGCGACTCCTGCATGAGAAAGTTCTTTGGCACGCTTTAAAACACGCGTAATAAGTTGCTCTGCAACCACGCCTGTTTTATGTAAATAGACCTGCCAATACATAAGTCGTCTGGCGACTAAAAACTTTTCTACCGTATAAATTCCTTTTTCCTCTACGACTAATTGATCTTCAAAAACGTTAAGCATGGCAATAATACGGTCCGTATTGATATTGCCTTCTGCCATTCCCGTATAAAAACTATCTCTTTTCAAGTAGTCGGTACGATCCATGTCTAGTTGTCCAGAAACCAGCTGATTTAGAAACTTACGAGCGTATGTACCCTTGAATATTTGAATAGCGAGCGTTAAACTTCCGTTAAACTCTTTATTTAAAGCTTCCATAAAAGCAGTTGATATCTGCTCATGATGCACATTTTCAATAATACTTTGCTCCATCGCATGAGAGAAAGGACCATGTCCTATATCATGTAATAAGATGGCAACAAGCGTCGCTTCTTCTTCTTCTTTGGAGATCTCAACCCCTTTGTTTTTAAGGGTTGTCAATGCTTTTTGCATAATATGCAAACATCCTACAGCGTGATGAAAACGTGTATGATGTGCCCCTGGATACACTAAATAAGAAAGTCCCATTTGTGTAATACGACGTAATCGCTGGAAGTAAGGATGCTGTATCAGATTAAAAATAACCCCATTGGGTATGGTAATAAAACCATAGATAGGATCGTTAATTATAGTAACTTTGGAAGACTGTTTTATCACAGAGTTATTTAAAATTTTAAACAAATATACCACTAATCATACTAGCTTTTTTGAGAGTTTTTATTTGCTTTCGCGAAAGCGTATACATACACCATACAATACATGAGTACAATTAACATTCTTTGGGTTGATGATGAAATTGATTTATTAAAGCCACATATTCTTTTTTTAGAAAAGAAAAACTATTCAGTAACCAAATGCACTAGCGGACTGGAAGCTATTGAAATCATAGACGAGCAAAATTTTGATATTGTTTTCCTAGATGAAAATATGCCAGGGCTCACGGGGCTAGAAACCTTAAATGAAATCAAAAACAAACGCGAGAATGTACCAGTGGTCATGATCACCAAGAGTGAAGAGGAGTATATTATGGAGGAAGCGATAGGTTCCAAAATAGCTGATTACCTCATAAAACCCGTTAATCCAAATCAGATTTTACTGAGTCTCAAGAAAAACTTGGATCACAGCCGTTTAATCTCCCAAAAGACAGCCTCTTCCTATCAGCAAGAGTTTCGTAAAATTGCAATGGACCTCTCTATGGTCAACTCCTATGAAGAGTGGTCAGAGTTATATCAAAAATTGATATACTGGGAAATGGAGCTAGAAACCATTGAAGATCCTAGTATGTTTGAGATTTTGGAGTCTCAAAAAGCAGAAGCCAATCATCAGTTTTGCAAGTTTGTAGATAGAAATTATCCAGACTGGTTTAGCTCTCATGAAGGGCCAATCATGTCACATACGCTGTTTAAAGAAAAAGTAGTGCCAGAAATCAAAAAAGGAGAGCCTATATTATTTGTGGTGATTGACAACCTAAGATTTGATCAATGGAAAGCTTTTGAACCCCATCTAGCTTCTTACTATAAGAAAAGAGAAGAAGATGCTTATTATAGTATTCTCCCAACAGCAACACAATATGCCCGTAATGCTATTTTTTCTGGACTTATGCCGAGTGAAATGAAAAAGAAGCATCCTAACTATTGGCTCGATGACACAGAAGAAGGTGGTAAAAATATGCATGAAGCAGATTTTTTACGTGAGCAATTAAAGAGATTACATCTAGACATTACTTGGGAATACCATAAGATTACGAATCTTAAGAATGGTAAAAAACTCTCCGATAATTTTAAATCTCAAAAAGATAATGACCTGACGGTGGTGGTTTACAATTTTGTAGACATGTTATCACACGCCAAAACAGAAATGGAAGTCATTAAAGAATTAGCGAGTAATGACAAATCATACAGATCTCTTACAGAAAGTTGGTTTAAAAACTC
>CAYGQJ010000048.1:15571-26417 GCA_964351845.1 uncultured Flavobacteriaceae bacterium
AAAAAACAGTCCTGTAAATCAGGGCGATGTATAAAAAAACACCTTGAAATATTAATTTAAGGTGTTTTTTATGCAATTTATTATGTAGGAGAAATGTCAAATTTTTTCCTACAAAATTCTTACAAATTCCCATGAACACTACGTTCATTGAGTTTTCACAAAGTGTATCTCTGTCTGTTTTTTTATATATTTAGAGTCCCAAGTTGAAAATTAAAAAATGGAAATAACCTACGTACTATCCCAAATAGATAGTATATCAATGCGCATTATTGAAACTACAAAAAGTAATATTTTACTCTTTTATGGTGAGATGGGTGTTGGTAAAACGACTCTTATAACTTCATTAGCAAAACAGCTAGGCGTTACAGAAACAGTCTCTAGCCCAACCTTTTCAATAGTTAACGAGTACAGAACCTCAGACAACAAAGTGATCTATCATTTTGATGCCTATAGAATACATGTAGAAGAAGAAATTCTAGATTTAGGCTTCGAAGAATATATAGAACAAGGAGATTGGATATTTATAGAATGGCCAGAAAAAATCAAGAGTTACTTACCGGTTAACAGTCAGAAAATACATATATCAATGAATGAAATAGGGGAAAGACTTATAAATTTGAGATAGAAATGTTAAAATTATGTTAATTTTTATAACAAGAGGTTAATTTATTTTGTAGGATATTTCTTAATATAATTTTGACTCTATAGACAAAAAACATGAACAAAAACAGTTAAACGAAAAAAAGGTTTTTAAAGGATAATATTAAATCAAGTGTAATCATAAGGAATAGTGTCTTTTTTTTATAAAAAGGCGCGAATATACAAAAAAAAAAGTATAGTGTTACTTCAAGTGTGTTTAGTGATTTTTGTAGCAACAAATCATTAATATTAAACACTCACGATTATGAAAGTTAAAGCTTTACTTTTAGCTCTGCTCATTGCAGGGGCTACAGCACTTATGTACACTGCAACCAACGAAACTAATGCAGACCAAGCACTCGACAAGAGGAAAAGAAAAATCGCGGCGCACGGATAAAACCAAAGTCAAAACACTTATCACGGGCACAATTATAGCTAGTTTTATAATTGCGTGCCCGTTTTTATTTTATTTATATCAAGGTTTTCCCGAAGCTCCTACATGGGAATCTCCTTTCGGTACAATTAGAAGTTATTTCTGGGAAGATGTAAGTTATTTTGCTTGGGTAATCCTAGGTAAATTAATTCCTTTTCTACTACTATTAATTTGGTTTTTCACCTGTAGACATTGGTGGTATCATGTCATTTTAGTACCATTATGCATGTATGCATTTCAGATATATTCGACAATGAATACTGATATGTATTCTACAGATACTACTGAAATATATGTACTCGCACCAGTTATTTTTATCATGGCTATTTTTTCTTATACCGTGAGAACAAAGATTTTTGATAAAATTCATGGGATTGATCTTAGTGAATTAAATCGTGTTAATTGGAAGGGAGAATTACAAGGAAAATCTAAGGCAGACGCCAACGAAGAAGAAGATGAAGATGACAATGAGCCTTTATTTATGTCTCAAGAATAACACTTTATAAACAGACTTCTTTTTTCTTTTTTTAATCCGTATTTTTGAGTACCAACCTGATACAACTATATGGATACACCCAACAGTCCCTTTACCCGAGCACAATTATTACCTCAGGAAGAAACGTTAGAGATTGCCACACAAAAAGGAGATTTATTTATAGGTATCCCAAGAGAAACCCATTTTCAAGAACGACGTGTATGCCTCACTCCCGATGCGGTTGCTGCGCTTACTGCCAACGGACATCGTGTTCTGGTAGAATCCAAAGCTGGCAAAGGAGCTCGTTATTCAGATAAGGACTATAGCGAAGCAGGCGCCGAAGTGACAAACGATACGGAAAAAGTATTCTCCTGCCCCATGATTCTTAAAGTAGAGCCGCCATCTCTAGAAGAACTGGATATGATTAATCCGCAAACGGTATTAATCTCTGCACTGCAACTCAAGACGCAGAAAAAGGCTTATTTTGAAAAATTAGCTACTAAAAGAATCACAGCCATCGCCTTT
Source organism: uncultured Flavobacteriaceae bacterium (assembly GCA_964351845.1). Lineage (GTDB taxonomy): Bacteria > Bacteroidota > Bacteroidia > Flavobacteriales > Flavobacteriaceae > Dokdonia. The sequence continues at coordinate 17,644 of CAYGQJ010000048.1, forward strand.
GAATTTATAAAAGATGATGATGGCACCTACCCTGCTGTACGTACGCTGTCTGAGATTGCAGGCACGGCTGCAGTTCAAGTAGCTGCAGAATTGATGAGCAGCCCTGAATTAGGCACAGGTATGCTTCTAGGAAATATTAGCGGTGTTCCTCCTGCTGAAGTTGTTATTATTGGCGCTGGTACTGTTGGTGAGTTTGCCGCACGATCTGCTATTGGCTTAGGAGCAAATGTCAAGGTGTTTGACAACTCTATCACCAAATTACGCTGTATACAAACCAACATAGGTAGACCTATGTATACATCTACCTTGCAACCTAAAAATTTATTCAAAGCTTTAAAAAGATGTGATGTCGCTATTGGCGCAGTACGAGGAGCCAATAGATCTCCTGTTATAGTGACAGAAGCCATGATAGAAAGCATGAAAAATGGGGCTGTAATCATAGACGTAAGCATTGACATGGGTGGATGCTTCGAAACCAGTGACGTTACTTCACACGATAAACCGACTTTTATAAAACATGGAGTCACACATTATTGTGTGCCTAATATCCCTGCTCGATTTGCTAGAACAGCCTCTATATCATTGAGTAATATATTTACTCCCTATCTTTTAGATATAGGCGAAGAAGGCGGTATAGAAAATAAACTACGTTTTGACAAAGGATTGAAAAACGGTTTGTATTTTTACCACGGCGTTTTAACCAGCAAGTCGGTGGCAAATTGGTTTAATTTAAACTACCGAGATATCAATCTTCTTATTTTTTAACATATGCGTTTATTACATCGAATAGGATACTATTTAGGTGGTTTCTCATTAGGCTTGATCATTCTTGCCTTTTTCTTTAGCGGAAAAAAAACAAGCTGTGCTTATTTTCCAGAAGCTAGAGTATTAAAAAACATCAATCTAAAGTCATATACGCTTTCGCAAAAAGCGCAAGAGTCTTTAACAACACTGCAATTAGACACTATTGCCGTGAATAACGTATTAAAAAATGGAGATATTGACTTTAACGAAAGCCAACCTAGAAAAGAACCTTGTGCAGAATATGCGATATATGGTCAAACTCCAAAAGAGCAATCACTCAAGATTATTCTAGAAAATTGTGAGGAAAAAGTTTTGATTAAGGACGTTTCTTTAGCTAAAGAATAAGTGTTGTTGTGTATGCTTTCGCGAAAGCATACAAAAAACGAATCCAAAACCAAAAAATCTAGCAGTAAGAACTATATCTTTCTTCGTTTGCGCTCCGTTTTGATCAATTCTAACTCGCGGTTGGTCTGCCCAGCTACCGATGTGTTTTCTTCAGCTCTTCGTATTAAATAAGGCATCACATCTTTTACAGGACCAAAAGGAATATATTTTGCGACGTTGTACCCTTCTGCAGCTAAATTAAAACTAATATGATCACTCATGCCGTACAATTGACCAAACCAAACCCGTTTATCATTTATAGCAATGGATTTATCTTTCATAATCTCCATCGCCAGCAAGCAACTAGACTCATTATGAGTTCCTAAGAATACAGAAATATCATCTATATGATCAAAAATATAACGTAGTGTATCATTAAAACTCGTATCTGTTGCTGCTTTATTTGCACAGATCGGAGTTGGATATCCATGTTCTTTAGCGCGATCATTTTCTTTTTCCATATACGCACCGCGCACGATCTTCACTCCTATTTTAAACCCTTTGACCTTCGCTTCCAAGTGAAGCTTTTTAAGGTATTCTAATCGATCCCAACGGTAACATTGCAATGTATTAAACACAATGGCTTTTTCAGTATTATACTTAGCCATCATATCAGCCACAAGGTCATCTGCAGCATCTTGCATCCAGCTTTCTTCTCCATCTATGAGCACCGCTACATCGGTTTCTTTGGCTTTTTTACAAATTTGATCAAAACGAGTCACTATTCGTTCCCATTCTTTTTGCTCCTCTAGATGTAACGTCTCCCCTGCTGTCTTTTTTTCCCACATAGCAAAACGCCCAAACCCTGTAGGTTTAAAAACAGAAATAGGCATGGCATCCTTTTCATTAGCAAAATCCGTAAGCTCAAGCACCTTAGTAAGACAAGCATCAAACTGCGCCTCATCTTCCTTTCCTTCTACGGAATAATCAAGCACAGAAGAAACTCCTGCTTCATAGAGTTTATCCAATACAGGAATACAATCATCTTCATTAACACCTCCACAAAAATGATCAAATACTGTAGAGCGAATCAATCCTTCTACAGGTAAGTTTGCGTTCAGCGCAAACTTAGTCATAGCAGTACCTATACGCACAAGAGGTTCTTTTGAGATCATTTTAAACAGAAAGTAAGCACGCTCAAGTTCACTATCTGATTTAAGGACAAACGCGCGTTCTGTATTATCAAAAATGGATGCAGCCATAGTCGTAAATTTTATGCTACAAATATAATTCAAACTGAATGTGAATTACACAAAAAGATGTAATTTGGTGCCATAAAATAAAATCTATGCAGCCTATCAAAGCTTCAAGCTATGAAATAGTTTTTAACACCTCTGGATATGAGGCCCTCAATACCTTCATAAAAGCGTCTACGTACTCAAAAATATTTATTATTGTAGACAGCAATACACAAGAACATTGCCTTGCGCTATTTCTGAGCACTTTGGAAACATCTATCTCCATAGAAGTTATAGAGATCGTACCTGGTGAAGAAAATAAAACGATCGAGACGTGTTCTGGCGTATGGGATGCCCTAGCCGACCTTGATGCAGATCGCAAGGGATTGGTTATTAATGTAGGCGGCGGTGTTGTTACTGATTTAGGGGGGTTTGTCGCAAGCACCTTTAAAAGAGGAATGGATTTTATAAACATCCCTACGTCCCTACTCGCTATGGTGGACGCATCTGTAGGTGGTAAAACAGGAGTAGATTTAGGAACGTTAAAAAACTTAATAGGGGTTATTAATAATCCAAAGTTAGTAGTGATTGATACCGGTTTTCTAGCTACACTTCCTAAAATTGAAATGCGTTCCGGACTGGCCGAAATGTATAAACACGGACTCATCGTCAGCGAAGTCTATTGGCAGCAGTTATCTGACTTAACAACAATGACCACTGACGACCTAAATACACTCATTTACGATAGTGTTCTTATTAAGAATGACGTAGTGCTTAAAGACCCTACAGAACAAAATCTACGTAAAACACTTAATTACGGACATACACTTGGTCATGCCATAGAATCCTATTGCTTAAGTCATACAGATTTAAAAACGTTACTCCACGGAGAAGCCATTGCTATTGGAATGATTTTAGAAAGTTATATTTCAGCTAAAATAACGGGACTCCCCGAAATACAGCTAGACCAAATTCATAAAGTACTTACAGATATGTATGATCCTGTGAGCTTCACAAAAAATGATATAGAACACATCATTGAGCTTTTAAAGCACGATAAAAAGAACGCCAATGGCAAGGTCAAATTTGTCCTTTTAGAATCAATAGGAAAAGGGGTTATAGATCAAGAAGTTCCGAACGAATTGATTTATGATGCTTTTGATTTTTATGCAACAGCTCAATAAGTAAGGCTATTAGTTACAAATAGCGTTCTTTTATAATGGATACATGATGCATTTCATGACCTACAGTAATAAAACCTAATGCTCGTACCGACATAAGACTCCCACTACCCGTTCCTATTTCTTTAAGCATTGTATCGTCAAAATTCTTAAAAAGGGCAATTGTAGCGTCTCTAACAGCCTTATACTCCGCTACGAGCGAGTCAATCGATCTTGAATTAGCTTTAGAAGGTGGTATGAAATCATTTTGATCAAAACCTAGAAGATCTACCGTATCTTTTCTTGCAAATCGCAAAGCCCTATAAGCGAATATTCTTTCGGTATCCATAAGATGCACTAAGACTTCTTTAGGCGTCCATTTACCAACATCATACCTATAGCTCAGTTTTTCAGAAGGGATCTCTTTAAAAAAAGTAACAACCTCCTGCTGACTTTCTACAAGAGCATGAATAAGCGTAGTTTCCGCATTTATTTTTTTTACAAAGGGTGCGTAATAAGGATTATATTCAGAAGGAGTCAGATCTTTTGTATACATTGCTAACATATTTAGAAAGTAAAGGTACTAAAAAACCCTTCTAGGGATCCTAGAAGGGTTTTTTATAATTCTTATGGTGTACTTACACTAAATCTTGAAAAATAGAATGCATTAATCGTTTCTTATCATTAATGCTTTCCTCAAGAGAGATCATAGTTTCCGTACGATACACCCCTTCAATATCATCTAGTAAAAAGATGATATTTTTTGCATGGTTTGTATCCATCGCTCTTATTTTACAGAAAATATTAAATTTTCCTGTTGTTACGTGTGCTACAGTAACAAATGGAATTTGAGCAATACGCTCAAGCACAAATGTCGTTTGTGAAGTTTTGTTCAAAAATACCCCTACATAAGCTATAAAAGAATATCCTAATTTCCCATAATCCAGCGTAAGTGAAGAACCAATAATGATTCCTGCTTCTTCCATTTTTTTAACACGAACATGAACTGTTCCAGCTGATATAAGTAACTTTTTTGCTATATCCGTAAAAGGGATTCTGGTATTCTCTATGAGCATATCCAGTATTTGATGGTCAACTTCGTCTAGTTTGAATTTTGCCATTATCGTTTGATTCATTGAATTAAATTCAAAATTAAATCATTTTTATTGAATAATGTGCAATAATAAAAGGTAATTTTAACTACAACGTTATCGTAACACCCTTATCTAGTTCAAGATGCCTTACATCTAGTTTTCCTATTAATTTTTCTTCTAAAAGTTTTTTTATTTCAAAACCTGAAACATCAATAACCCGATGACCAAACATCGAAGAAGTCTCCTCTTTTGAAGCAAACTCAGGAATAAACGCTATACGATTTTTATTCAATTTTTCTAAGAATTGAATTCCTACATCGCCATCTACTGCATTTTTGAACAGGATATCACAATAACATTTTTGGTGCTCAGGGATTGTTAGGTATACATTTTTATCATCCATTTTTGAGCTACATATGGCATCTAGCGCTGCTACGATTGCTAAAAACACATACTGCCTTGTGATTTCTCGATCATAATCACCTGGATAGTGACCCGCTTCAAAAAGTAGCGTAGGCACCCCATCTGCCTGAAAACTATCACCAACACAATTGATATTAAAGCCATCATCATACAATCCTATACTATCAGGTAAATACGGAATTAACTCTTTATATATATGTGCTATTACGCCCATAGACCGCTTTCGCGAAAGCGTAACACTCCTATGCTCATCTGCTGAAGGAGCTAAAAACGACAATACAGAGGGAGTACCTGTTGACTCAAAACCATAAATAGTGCGTTGTCCGTGAAGATTAAAACAAAAATCAGGCTTAAAATCTGAATATATATCCCATAGCAACCTACTCTCAGGCTCAGATTTATTTTGAGCATCTCTATTTAAATCCACCTGATTAGCATTGACACGCGTATAGGCTTTGGCTCCATCTGGATTTAAAATGGGAATCACGCAGAGGGTACAAGAAGATAAAATGGTGTTGAAAATAGGGTGTTCATCCACTGCTTGAAAAGCTTTAAAAAGATCAAATAGAGCTTTTGTGGTAGTACTTTCATTACCGTGCATTTGTGACCAAAGCAACATTTTTGTTTTTCCTGTTCCTATGGTAACTGAATATATAGGTCTTTTCTCCACCGAAACACCTCGCTGTTTTACCTCAAATGGAGGTGGTAATTCTTCTAATAAACCCTGAATAGAATCACCATGAATATAACGCCCAAAGAGTCGTTTTTCATGATTGTTTTTATGCCAATGTAAAAGTGTTTCCAAATGTAGTTCTGTTTTCTGTTTACAAAGTTAAACTTTATTAAATTTACATTTGTAAACAGCTATCCATTAGCAAAAAATTCCATTTGTAAACACAAAACCATTGTATAAAGGGCTGTTATTATGGAAATAATCCATGTGTATCTACTTTATTACACAAAACTATAATAATCAAATAATTATACATTTAACCTAAAGTGTTTATTGACACACAAAAACAAATAAATAGCAGAATCATTGTAGCACAAACATCAAAGATTTACATTTGTAACGTATATATCCCAAACGGAAAGAGTTACAATGGTAAACAACAGGAACTTTACACAAAGGCTAGAAAAAATCCTTAAAGAATACGAATTATCAGCTGCTACTTTTGCTGATAAAATTCAAGTAGGGCGTGCGACCATTTCGCATATTTTGTCGGGGAGAAATAAGCCGAGTCTAGATTTTGTAATGAAGGTGGTGCACACATTTCCGCAAGTAGATTTGTATTGGCTATTAGAAGGAAAAGGTGTTTTTCCAAAAACTGAAGATACGACGACCTTCCCTCCTACAACCAACATCAAAACCCAACCATCCACCTCAACTGAAAAAACGAATGTAAATTCAGGGATTACAAACACAACCATACATTCTTTAAAGGATCATACTTCTCATACTAAAATAAAGAGAATCATTCTCTTTATGGAAGATGGCTCTTTTGAAAGTTACGAGATGCCATAGCACAAACATTTTGTATTTTTACACTATGATTAAAAATACCCTACATCTACTCGTTATTTTAATAGTTATCACTGCCTGTAAAACCCCTCAAAGAGATTGCAATTCTTTTAAAACTGGCGAGTTTAGCTATGAAGAACTTATAGAAGGAGAACTAGTCACCACCCGCTTTACACGTAATGACACCATAGAAGTTGCCTACTTCAATAATAAAACAGACTCCTCTAGTGTTCGATGGATTAATGATTGTGAATGGATTGTCAAGAAGATCAACCCAAAAAGCATGAGTGAGCAAAAAGCGGTTCATATGAAGATTCTATTTACCGAGGGAGATTTTTACACCTTTGAATACTCGCTAGTTGGAAAGAATATAAAACAAAGAGGAACCGCAAAAAAAATAAACTAATGTTCGACATATTTGCTACATCAGACGCTTGGGTCGCTTTACTTACGCTCACATTCTTAGAAGTCATCTTAGGAATTGATAATATTATCTTTATCACACTAGCTTCTGATAAACTCCCTGAAAAAAACCGTAAAAAAGCAACCAGGATAGGCTTACTACTTGCTATGGGCATGCGTATTATCCTATTATTCGGGATCTCCTATTTAATAGCGCTGAGCGTCCCTTTTTGGCATATTAATAATTCTTGGCTAACGGTAGGGATCAGTTGGCAAGCGCTCATCTTATTTGCGGGAGGAATTTTCTTGTTATGGAAAAGTGTTCATGAAATTCATGAAAAAGTAGACGAGGCGGGTGTTGAAGAACAAGAAATAAAAGATAAGAGCTCTTCATCACTTACAAAAGCGATTATACAAATCGCAGTGATAAACATTGTTTTCTCTTTTGACTCTATTCTCACCGCTGTAGGAATGACAAGCGGACTTTCTGCTAACCCAACCGATGCACTCATTATTATGGTGATTGCGGTAGTCATCTCGATTATTATTATGATGCTATTTGCAAACCCAGTCGGTAACTTTATCAATAAACACCCATCTTTACAGATATTAGGACTTTCATTTCTAATCCTTATAGGGTTTATGCTTATTGCAGAAGCAGCGCATTTATCACATCTTAATATCTTTGGATCAGAAATAGGAAGCATCCCTAAGGGATATCTTTATTTTACGATTGCATTCTCACTTCTTGTAGAGTTTCTTAATTTTCAATTCCGTAAAAAAGTAACGAGCAAAAAATAAAAAAAACCACTTAGAAATACCTAAACGACTATCTTGGATAGTCGTTTTTTTTATGCGTTATACTTTTTAAAAATATCTAATTTATTTATTTTCAATTACTTATGTTTTATGGCACGCAACTTGTTATATAGAAATCGTGTTCATCAATCAAACACGTATTTACGAATCTAAAAACGACTATTATGAAAAAATTAGCTTTATTACTCATCGGTTTGCTTACTATAGGATCTACCACCTATGTTGCAGCAGAAACTACAAACACAATTCGTCGTGGTTCTGTATATGATGGTAGCAAATACATTTTTGTAGAAAATGGCATTGAATTTTCAGTATTTCCAGACGGAGAATTTGATTTTTTCATCCCGCAATACACAGATGGTCTTGCCGTAAATATTAATGCTGGACCTGTAGGAATAAGTTTCAATACTGGTTTTGACTATGATCCGTACGTACAGTATGATGATTACGGAGCCGTAATCCAAATAGAAAACACCCCTTTATTTTACGATAATTTCGGACGTCTAGTACAAGCAGGAGATGTACGCATCAATTACAGAAATAACAGACTTGTACAAGTAGGAGGGTTATTCATACACTATAATAATTTTGGAGTGTACTCACACTACACTGGATTTATTAACCCATACAACAGGTATTATGTGTACAGCCCATTTCACTCTTATTTTTATAGACCACTATTCAATAGATGTCTAGTATATACAACTCCATATAGAAGATACTACACGCCTTTACGATATAACTACGCATACCACAGAAACAATTACTACAGAGGATATGCAAATGGATATCACAACTCAAGACGTGATTTTAGACGCCCTTCAAATGGACGTGTTGCCCACAACAATGGACGTCGTGATAACGTAGATCGCAACAATGCTCGCTTTAGAAGCGCATCAACAACGACTCGTACTAATTCAAGAGGAACTGCGAGCAGAAACGATAGAAATACATTAAGCGGAAACTCAAGAAGTACTGTAAGCAGAAG
>CAYGQJ010000048.1:26517-36916 GCA_964351845.1 uncultured Flavobacteriaceae bacterium
GCAGAAACGATAGAAATACATTAAGCGGAAACTCAAGAAGTACTGTAAGCAGAAGCGACAGAAACGCATCAAAAGGAAACTCAAGAGGTGTTACAAGTAGAAGTGATAGAAACACGTCAAAAGGAAACTCAAGAGGTGTAACAAGCAGAAGTAACAGAAACACGTCAAAAGGAAACTCAAGAAGTGTAGCTCCTAGTACGACAAAAAGATCTAGTAGTGCTTCAAGATCATCTTCTAGCAATCGCGCAAAAAGTTCAAGAACAACACGTCAAAGCGCCCCTAAAGCAACACAACGTAGTTCTTCTAATAAAAGATCAAGTGCTGCTTCAAAAAGCAGAAGCAGTTCAAGCTCCTCAAAAGCAAGATCAACATCAAGTAGATCACGTAGAGGATAAAAATATAGATTTTTGGTTGGTTAGTTCGGGAAGTCCCTTATTGCAAATAGCAATGGGGACTTCCCCTTTTTATACGCTTTCGCGAAAGCATAAAAAACCATACAACCTGCGTTTTGAATACTGTATATCAAATATAGACACATTACGTATCTTTAGGGTTTAAAACTCAAATACGAACCATGAATAAATCAATCATCCTTATTGCCATTCTCACACTTTCTATCGCTTGTAAAGAAGGCACTACAGATCAACCTGAAACAACAACACCTATGACCGAAGCAGACATACTTGCCAAAGCCAAAGAGATTCATAAAAATGTCATGACATTAGATACCCATTGTGATATCAATGTCAAGAATTTTACAGACTCTATTAATTATACTCAAAAATTAACTTCACAAGTCAATCTCCCAAAAATGCAAGAAGGCGGCCTCGATGTGCCGTGGTTTATTGTGTACACAGGACAAGACTCTTTACATGCCGAAGGATATAAAGCTGCCTATGAAAACGCCATGTCAAAATTTGACGCGATTCATAAACTCTGTGAAGAGATTGCACCCGATCAAATTCAACTAGCGACTACCTCTGAAGAGGCAAGACAGATCTGGAAGTCTGGTAAAAAGGTCGCGATGATCGGTATTGAAAACGGATACCCTGTAGGAGAGGATATAAGCAATGTTGAGAAGTTTTACAACCTTGGTGGTCGCTATATGTCTTTAGCGCATAATGGACATAGCCAATTGAGCGATAGTAATACAGGAGAGGCGGATGATGTATGGTTACATAACGGACTCAGTGATTTAGGGAAAGAAGTGGTGGTAGAGATGAATCGTGTTGGAATGATGATCGATGTATCGCACCCAAGTAAAGAAGCCATGCGACAAATGATTGCCCTTACCAAAGCCCCTATTATCGCATCGCACTCTTCAGCACGTGCTTTGTGTGATCACAGCCGTAATCTAGATGACGAGCAATTACAATGGATGAAAGAAAATGGCGGCGTGGTTCAAACTGTTGCTTTTAAAAGTTACCTGAACACTGAAAAAAATGATGCCCGACAAGCCAAAGAAACGGAAGTCCTAAAAGTCATCGCAGATTCTATGGGAGTAACATGGATGGAGCGAAGAGAAGCTTTTGCACTTCCTGCAGCTGAGAGAGCAGCCTTTTTTGAAGCATATATGAAAATGCTCCCAATACAAAAACAAAAACTAGCTGCAATGACAGACCTCCCTCCTGCTGTGGATGTATCTGACTTTGTAGATCACATTGATTACCTCGTTGAAAAAATGGGATTAGAACACGTAGGCATCTCTTCAGATTTTGATGGCGGTGGCGGTATTGAAGGTTGGAGTGATGCTTCAGAAACCATGAATGTGACCATAGAACTTGTAAGACGTGGCTATACCGAAGAACAAATAGAAAAACTGTGGAGCGGCAACCTCTTGCGGGTTTTAGATGAAGTACAAGCTGTCGCCAAAGGAATACAACAAGGATAAATACACCTCGCTTTGACAGAAGAAGAAGTGAAAAACAAAGAAAAACGTAAGAATACGCCACTTACTAAAGAGGAGTATCTTACGTTTTTCTTTTTTCCTTATTCTGAAAAGTATACAGAAACTAATCAAATCAGTTATACTAAAAATTTCAATGAGTCAGAGAACAAACGTTTTATGAAACACGGTTTTGACACTAAAATAAAACAAGCAAAAAATGCAAGAACACTAGGAATTATCTTCTATGCAATCCTTTTGTTTATAGTTATAATGCTGATACAATACTTCAATCTAGTATAAGAATACCCTACATATCTCTTTCGGTACATATCTGATTGATCCGTAAACGCAGTTTACGCTCATAATCTTCCTGAAGCCAGTCTCTATAGTTTTGTGTATTATTCATAATACTATACGAGTATTGACGTACGCGATACGCAATATCATCTTTTAATTTTCTTGCAAGAATACGCGCATCAAACACATCTTCACTATTATCAACCACCATAAGTGCGTGTTGCTCTACAGCGTTATCTAGTGCTGTTTTGGCTTTTTTGCCTTCTGCCACTACTTTCTTGTATTCTTTTTTGATATCAAAGTAAACTTTAGCAGTATTAGCAAACTCTTTCCGCAAATCTGGAGGCATCACATAGGCAAAGTTGCGCTCAATCTCTTCATCACCGATAAGATTTTCTAGATAGAAATCTGGGAATTTGAAAATCTCCTTCCAATCGATAGGTGCTTCCCACAGACCAAAACGAGCCGCATTGTTACCTAAATCAAGAACTTTAAAATTCTTTTTATTAGGTAAAATACGAGACCCACGACCGATCATTTGAAAATATAAGGTCAAGGATTTGGTTGCTCTATTTAAAATAATAGTATCTACGGTAGGTTCATCAAATCCTGTTGTTAGAATACTTACGGATGTCAAAATAGCATCAGGTGTTTCTTTAAACCACTGTAAAATCTCTTTACGCTCTTTGGCACTATTGGTATTATCTAGATGCCGTATCGCATATCCGGCTTCCAAAAATGTTTCTTGAACATATCTAGAGGTATTAATACCATTATTAAAAATAAGTGTCTTCTTCCCTTTTGATTGATCCTCATACGCTGCCAATAACTTTTCTTGCATGGACGCATCTGTGTATAGGATATCTGAAGATTTAACGGTGTAGTCACCATTAATTCCTAACTTTAAGGAAGACAACCCTACATTGTAAGAGATGGTTTCTGCCTTTGCAAGGAATCCTCGCTCTATAAGTGAAGGAATACTTTCTCCTATCAAAAGCTCATCATAGTTATCCTTCATAGGCAACTTGATGTTAGAACTTAAAGGTGTTGCTGTAACACCAAGGATAAAGGATTTATTAAAGTAGCTAAAAAGCTTTCTAAACGAGTTATAATGCGCCTCATCTATAATAACAAGACCCACATCATCAAAACTAATCTGCTCCTCTTGCAATCTATTGGTAAGTGTCTCTACCATAGCTACATAACACATATAATCTTCTACACCATCTAGTGTCTTTACATCACTAGAAATGACCATGTTGGGCACTTTGAACTCAGAGAGCATACGCGATGTTTGTACGGAGAGTTCTATACGGTGTGTAAGAATAACTACTTTTTTATTATTCCTTTGGATATACCGTCTAACGATTTCAGAAAAAATAACTGTCTTTCCTCCTCCCGTAGGAAGTTGATACAACAAGTTATAATCTTCCTTACAACGATCCATGCAATTGAAAACGGCATCGAGATCCTTTAGTTGATAATCGTATAATTCTTTTTCTGTTTTTTTATTTTCTTGTAAAATCTGACTCAAAAATGAAGTTCTTTAAGGTGATTAGAATGGAATCTTGCAAAACTAAGTGATTTTTATGCTTTCGCGAAAGCATAAGTCATAAATCTCACAAGGGCTATCAACAATTAATCAACAAAATCGTTGGCAACCTCTTCAAAAAGGTCTGTATTTGTCCAATTTTGTGATTCTGATTGCTCAATAACCGCTTCTATTCTGCCTCCAAAATCTTCTTTGAGTTGATGATAACTCAAGTATTGAAGCGCTTCTTTAAAAGAATTGAGCATACTTTTATAAAAAGTTTCTGGCATATAAGGTAATGAAGCGCTATACGTCTGAGCAATTTCAATATTAAACAACATCAAATCTCCTAGTAATTTTGGATCGACACCTAATAATTTATATTGCTTGATACATTTTTGAGCAACCGACCGTCGTTTTCGGGGTCTTTTCCTTCTCGTAGGGAAATATTCGTTGCTAATTTTAATTTTTGCGGCCTCGATAAGTGCCTCTTCTTTTGGATTAAATACAAAATCGTAAAACGTCTTTACTTCAGGGATTCGATCATACAAATCTATAAGTTGCTCTTTAAGGGCGTTTTGATCTAACTCTTCCAAATATTTTTTAAGCGCACGTTTACTCATAACCTTTTTTTAAAATACAAACGAATTTATACTAAATTTTAGTGGCAAAAAGCATTACAAAAACTTAAATTTGCAAAGCACTAAATACAAAACTCTACACACCATATGAAAACACTTCAAAATACTAAAGCTATAAAACTCGTTCACAAACTCATCGAAGATGTTTCTCAAAATGGAATTATTATAAATACCGCAATAGACGATCTGAAAGCTTTACGCCCATTTACTATTCAGGAAGAGCTTCCATTATTGGCTAAAGCTACACGTCTCTCTGCAGAGCATATTGAAGAAAACGAAACCTTTGCCATTCCGATTCCGCAAGATGAGCCTATTGAAGGTGAAGAAATAGAAGTGGTTGAAAGCGATCCTAAAGAGAGTTTTCATTATTTCTTATGTCTGATACGTGATATTGATAAAAAAGTAAACGAAGAAGAATTAAGAGAATACGTAAAAGCACTCAACGAGTACTAGACGTTAGTATACACCTATAAAAAGCCCCATGGTCATTTTGATCATGGGGCTTTTCTTATGCTATTCGTTTTTTAGGGTTACGAGCCAGAAGTTTTGCTGGGTCTCACCTCTATTTTACTAGGTAATGTCCTCGGATTCATGTGTAATAAGTCAAGTACCATTTGTCCCAAATCTTCTGGTTGGATGCGCCAATCTTTTCCATCTTCAGGAGCGCGCCCTCCAAAATGACTACTGACTGACCCTGGCATGATCGTCGTGACTTTCACATCATCATTGCGTACATCAAGCATCAACGCTTGTGTAAAACCTGTTAAGCCAAATTTACTTGCATTATAAGCGGTTCCTTTGGCAAAAAAATTCGTTCCTGCGAGACTAGAAATGGTGATGATATATCCTTTGGCTTTCTTAATAGGCGCTAGACTTGCTTTCACAGAATGAAAAACCCCTGTAAGATTCACCCCTATCGTTTCTTTCCACTGATCAATTGTTAATTCGCTAATGGGCGCAAAATGCCCTACACCTGCATTGGCAATCAATACATCAAGTTGTCCGTAGGTTTTAATGGTTTCCTTGACCACAGCTTCCATGGCCGCATAATCACGCACATCTGCCGCAAGTGGTAGTACTTTTCCGCCATCATGAGTAAGTTCATATGCCGCTTTATAGGTTTGATCTTTATCACGCCCCGTAATCACGATCCGCATTCCTGCTTTAAGGAGTATTGCTGCAATTCCGTACCCTATTCCTTTGGTTCCACCAGTAATCAATGCTACTTTTCCTTTAAGATCATTCATCGTATTCTGTTTTGAGTAAAGTTACGATTGCTTTCGTATTTCGGCAAGTGCTGTATCAACTTCTCATTCTTTATACGCTTTCGCGAAAGCATACCCTAAAATATCACATTTAATAGCATAAGCAGATGCTAATAGATTGCCTAATCCCCACCTCGATAGTATCTTTGCAAAAACGATATAACGATGCTCAAATCATTCCGTATTTTAAGTCTATTAGAAGGGATTTCTTTCTTGCTTATCCTATTTGTCACCATGCCTCTCAAATACATTTGGGACAATGGCATGCCTAATAAAGTGATTGGAATGGCGCACGGATTCCTTTTTCTAGGATATATTGTGATGGCTATCCTGATGAAGCCAGAACGAAAATGGGACAACAAAACACTATACATTGTACTAGCGTGTTCTGTCATCCCATTTGGAACATTTTGGATGGATAAAAAATACCTAAGAGATTAAATCCAAGTTGTTGCTTTTATTGGCACCGCCAAAGGGTTTGATATCCTAAGGTATATCTCGAAATTAAAATTCAGTATCTTATTAATACCTTTTGAACTTGTCCCGAGGTTGTTTACTTAAAAAACGGAATACTAATGTAATAGTTAGGCGCTTCTCCGTTACTTGCTTTTACTGCATTTACGATAGGTAATACAAAGGCAAGGACACAAAGAGCGATCAATCCTATAACCCCTAATCCTAGAAGGAATACGGCAGGAATACACAATAGTGCATATATAAAAAGGCTTATTTGAAAATTAAGAATTGATTTTCCATGCTCATCCATACCAATAACTCTGTCTTTATTGGTAAGCCATAAAATAAGCGGTACAATAAACCCTCCAAACCCTGTCACATAATCTAATAGTTGTGATAAGTGTGTCAGGACTAATAACTGTTTATCTTCCCTAAGTGCGGTTTCTTGATGTACGATTTCCATGTGTTGATTGATTTATGATTGATTACACTATATATGTATGGTTTTGCTTTAAAATGTTACACGTTTATGTAATTTTGCAGGAATGAACACACAAGACACTATTGTTGCATTGGCAAGTCCGGCTGGCGCGGGGGCTATTGCTGTTATACGGGTATCTGGACCAGATGCTATTGCTATATGTACGCCGTTATTTAAATCCAAACGAGGCAAAGATTTATCCAAACAAAAGACACATACTATCCATTTAGGGCATATTGTAGATGGAGAACGCACCCTAGATGAAGTATTGGTCTCTTTATTTATAGGCACTAATTCCTACACTGGCGAACCTACGGTAGAGATTTCTTGCCATGGCTCTAGTTACATCCAACAAGAGATTATACAATTATTATTACGTCAAGGCTGTCGTGCAGCACACCCAGGAGAATTTACCCTACGGTCGTTCATCAACGGAAAGATGGATCTCTCTCAGGCCGAAGCCGTTGCCGATCTTATTGCGAGTGATAATGAGGCGAGTCATCAGATCGCCATGCAACAAATGCGGGGTGGTTTTTCTAATGAGATTGCGCAGTTACGACAGGAATTACTCAATTTTGCATCGCTTATCGAACTCGAACTTGATTTTTCTGAAGAAGATGTCGAGTTTGCCGATCGTACGCAATTTAAGGAACTGATTGCCCGAATCACCAAAGTTCTCAAACGCCTTATTGATTCTTTTGCCACAGGAAATGTAATTAAAAACGGAATCCCTGTCGCGATTGTAGGCGAACCCAATGTAGGGAAGTCTACCCTACTCAATGCCTTATTAAACGAAGAACGAGCGATTGTCTCTGACATTGCTGGTACCACGCGGGATACCATAGAAGATGAGTTAAGTATTGGTGGTATTGGCTTCCGATTTATCGATACTGCAGGGATTCGTGAGACCAAAGATGTGATCGAAGGGCTTGGGATCCAAAAAACATTTGAAAAAATAGGACAGGCGCAGGTGGTGGTCTATTTATTTGATGCTTCTCTCTCTGCCTTACAGGCATCCCAACCTGACCGGCAGGCAAGTCTCCCTGAGGGAGAGAAATATAAGTCAATTATAACGGAAATCGGAAAAATTAAAAATCAATTTCCGCTGAAACCACTCATTATTGTAGCCAATAAAGTAGATCAGCTTAGCGAATCAGAAATCAAAAATCTTCAATCAGCTATCTCCAATCTACACCTCCTCTCTGCCAAGCAAAAAGAAGGAGTGGATGCGCTTAAAGCGAAATTATTAGATTTCGTCAACACCGGAGCTTTACGTAATAATGAAACCATTGTCACCAACTCTCGCCATTATGACGCCCTACTCAAAGCCCTCGAAGAAATCGAAAAAGTCCAATACGGCTTGGATACCGATCTATCTGGAGATCTCATGGCCATAGACATCCGACAAGCCTTGTACCACTTTGGAGAAATCACAGGACAAGTAACCAATGATGAATTACTTGGGAATATCTTTGCTAATTTTTGTATTGGGAAATAATTACACCATCCCAAAACAAACAAGAGAAAACAAGAATTATAAGAATAACAAAAGCCTCCTTTCGGAGGCTTTTTATACTATTAACTTAGATATTTAGGAGTAAAGGCTAATCTTATTTTGATACTTTCTTACGAAGCCCAAAGTAGGCTCCCGCAAGTAAACCAACTCCTATGAATCCGTCTATAGGAGCTGCAGGTGTTTCATCATCCACATCATCTGGAAAAGTTATTTGTGCAGATACCTGTGCAGTACCCAATACTATAAATGCCCCAAGGAACAATAATCTACGTAATTTGTTAGGTCTATTTTTCATCGTTTGTTCTTATTAAGTTGGGTTACTGTTTTATAATTCTTCGAGTGATACTACCATTTTCAGTGGTTACTTTCAAGAAGTAAATACCTTTAGAAAGACTGCCAAGACCATCCACAGTAAGTGTCGTATTTATAAATCGATTATTCTTGCTAAAGAGTTGTTGCCCTAGTATATTGTTAACACTAACGGTTACCTCCTGCCCTGCTAGGTCTGATGATATTATTTGCACTGTGTCCCCAATTATCGGGTTAGGATATAACTTCAGATCAATCACCAGTTCTTCTTCTGTAGATAATTCCGCTTCCGCGAAAGCGAAACTAAAACGATCCTCATCACTACTTGCAGTATCGTCCGTCAACTCAAACTCATATATGTTTTCTCCAAGTTCTAAGGTTACATATTCGCCTGTAAAAGCATCAAAAAGAAATGGCGTTACTCCCTCAAGGCCATGTACCTCTATAGTTACTGTGTACGCATCATCCCTGTAGGTAGTAAAGAACAGGGGTATTGTCTCATCTTCAATAGGTAGTGCACGACGCTCCACACTTAAGAAAGCCCCATCTGTTGCCAAAGCAATGGTCTCATCCTGATTAAAGAACTTTGCCACATCCTGTTGATTTACTTCGTTAGAAAAATCATCTTCAAAGAAAATCCCAAAACTATCCTGTAACGGGTCTCCACTAGCGAAGGCATCAGTTCTGTATATTCTAGTTACAATACTACTTGGATTTGTAACATCTGGTGCAAACGTATTTGTAATCTGTCCTACTACTTTGCTATTTTCTTGGAATAATAAGGAGGCACTTCCAGTACTAGCTGTAGTAATAAAAGCAGCTTGTCCTGGTTGTAGGTATTCATTTCCTTCAGACATAGAAGTGTTTGTGCCAGCTCCTGTTGTAGGGTCTAGCATAACGGTTACATAAGCTCCTCTAGCTCCTAGATTAGGATCCCAGATATAATATTCGGTCGCAGTGACATTTGTAGAAGCGGTCATTACCGTATTGATGTTTACAGAAGACTGGTATGGATTACCTATTAAATTAAACGCACCAGCTACACTACTCAAATCTGCTTGTGATACATCTCCTGTAACTAGTGTTCCTGTGGCTCTTAAGGTAGTTGCATCTGCCACAGACTCGTTATCTGTAAGATCTGCAGCTCTGCTGCCTCGTATCATTAGACGATAAGGCTTTCCAGCGGTAAGTGTACTTAGATCTGTGTTGGTCACGTTTTCCCAAGCTTGCCCAGTATTGTTTAATGTAAACATGGAGTAATTACCAGAGGCCGTAGCATCAAAACCATTTGCTCCAGAAGTAGATCCTGTTATGTGGGTTCCAAAACCAGGATTAGGATCAAGATTAGTCGCTGTATCTATATTATGTACTCCCTCTTGCCAGTTGGCATTAATAGTCGTTATTGTATTCACCGCACTTGATAGAAGCCTAAAGGCTCTTTTTCCGGGTAGGTAACGTTCTACCGTGACATCTCCTGTAATACTTCCTGCACCTACAACATCTACCATAGCGGTATTTGTGGCATCACTATTTAAAGTAAGGCTTCCAGCGGTAGTATCTAGCGTACCATCTATAAGGTCAAGTCTATTTGTAATTTCGAGATTTCCAGTGACAACGATAGGCGCTGTTCCTGAATTATTTACAACAAGATCCCCTATTTGAAAATCACCAGAGACTTGTTGTACAGTGGTACCTAGCAGGCTTACTGTTCCTTGAGCGGCATTAAATGTCCCATCAGAAACAACGTTTCCTGAAACAGAAAGATTGTTACTTCCTACTGCGAGCACTCCTCCGGTTTGAATCGTAAGATTCCCAATATCTGTGTTTGCAGTTAATACCCCATCTGGACTTCGTACGTCTATAATATCTATAGCTGTAGCGATTCCAGAAGGATCTTGAGGGGTCCATACGCCTGCTTCCCAAACATAGGCGATGGCCGCTGTATTCTCATACCAAGTAACACTGTCACTATTTAAAGTAACCGAGAGTACATCCAGATCCCCATCACCATCCAG
>CAYGQJ010000049.1:0-9540 GCA_964351845.1 uncultured Flavobacteriaceae bacterium
GAGTTTTGAGAAAAGTGTATTTTGATTTTTCTACCCTCATTGCAAAGTTCTAATGGATAAGGGGGATTAAAAAGAAGATAAATCTGTAGTTGTAAAAGGAGTAGTGTACGCTTTTGCACTTCGGTTAGGCTCAGTATAAACTTCTGCGTCTCTGCGCTCCTTGAAAGCGTATGATACACTACGATATCAAGAGAGAAACAGCTGGTCTTGATATCGTAGTTTATTTATTGTTTATTCAGGACATCCTTGGGGTAGTGCACAGCACCAATCTGTAGAGGGATCTCCATTAAAATCGCATTTGTTGGGCTTACTACCGCCTCCGTTAATACGAAGCAACTGATCTTTAGCAATTGCTTTTCCTAAGGTTGAAATGTTTTTTAACATACGTGTTTTTTTACTTAAACGATTACTATAAACTTTTTGAGACACGTATAGCTTGTGTCTTTTGTTTTTTAAAGAAATACATTTGTTTATAGGAAAGCAATAGGCATTACATAAGCGTAGGTGTATTTTTCAAATTTGTAGGAATTTATAATTGTTTAGATATACGCTCCTGCTTGCCGGCAAGGAAGGTTCGCGAAAAGATATATGGAGCGTATCAAAAAATAAAGGGGGTATCATTGTAGATATCCCCTTTACATAATTTGCTATGAGCTATTTCTTAATAAGCACAGCATACGCAATGTCCATATATAGGATGTGGATAATATCCTTGATTACAAGGTCCTCCTTCATTGATGTACGGATTACTACAGGTATCTCCTTTACTGATGCCTCCGTTTACTTCTTTTTGGTTTTCTTTACTAAGCGTTTGTCCTAGGTTTTCAATTTTTTTTAACATAATACATTGTTTTTAAATGAATAGATAATTAATTGATAAGTAGTTACTTATCTACTAAAAATAAAAACTATATCTATAATTACACTAAAATTAATGTTAATATAAATAATTGATTGTCAATTGGTTGTGTTTGTTTAGGCATCAATGGATTTATACTAACATTTTAAAGCTAAAAAGGTGTAATTTATTGTAATGTAGAAACTTACGTTTTTATCGTATTTTCCGAAGCGCTTCTTGTTCGCTCAAAGGCGAAAGACAATGTGTAGAGACAAAGGCAATCACTGCCTCAGGGTTTGTTTTCCCGTATTCTCGCAATGCCCATCCAATGGCTTTATTGATAAAGAATTCGCCTGTGTCTTTATGTTGAAGGCATAGCTGAAAGAGGAGGTCTGCATTGGTTTCCTGTTTATAGTCCAATTGAAAGAGAATCGCGCTTCGATTCAGCCATAAGTGATCGGCGTCGCTAAAGCTTTGTATGATGTGTGTCGTTTCTTCAGAGTATAACTTTAAATATCCACCTAGATGATGTTTGGCAACCATATCAACCGTATCCCACCAAGAATGTGTGGTAATGAGATGTTGAATAAAGGCACTATCTTCTTTTAGGAATTTCTTTTTAAGGAATCGAGTTGTAAGTTCTACCGCGCAATAGTGGAGTTCGCGTTGGGGTTGTTTATAGAGTTCTTTTACAATTTGAATAAGTGTGAGTCGATCTAATTGATGCTTATACGTGTTAGTGACCTCTTTGAGAATGGCTTTACGTTCTGGAGCTTTTACTCCAAAAAATGCATATCGATTCCGCATATAGATCTCCATGTCTAGTGCCTGTGCAGCATTGGCAGCCGTTTTGAGTTGTGTGATGAGATCTTTGGTGAAGTTCATGGTTGTTATTGTCGGGGCTTCGGTATAATTGGTTTTCAACGAATCACTCAGCCACCTTGCTTTATCTTTAAAATCACAGATCAATTGTCACCCTGAGCCTGTCGAAGGGCTATTGATAATCAAAAGATTAAAAACTTCGGCAGAGCCTGTTTTGAGCTTGTCGAAAGGCTTAAACTGACAATTTCTAGAACCCAACAGCCGTATCATCCCCACGTCTGTCTGCGCCTCCTTCTAAGGTACCGTCAGGTAGGACCAAAATACCATCGACTTTCCCAATGACAGGCGATACTTCTTCATTAGGGACATAGCCTTTGTTTTTTAAATTTTGAAGGAGTTGTGCATCAAAGCTATTCGGTTCAAACATCACGATATCGGGTAACCACTGGTGATGAAAACGCGGCGCATTGACCGCTTCTTGCATTCCCATGTCAAATTCGTGTACGTTTAAGATCGTTTGTAATACCGAAGTAATAATCGTTGATCCTCCGGGGGTTCCTACGGTCATCCAAAATTCGCCATCTTTTTCAACGAGGGTAGGCGTCATACTCGAAAGCATGCGTTTGCCGGGAGCGATTTCATTGGCTTTGGCACCAATAAGTCCAAACATATTCGGCACCCCTGGTTTTGAAGAGAAATCATCCATTTCGTTATTTAAAAAGAAACCAATCTCATCTACATACAATTTAGAACCATACGCGCCATTTAAGGTCGTAGTGACTGCAATAGCATTGCCAAATTGATCTACGATCGAGTAGTGGGTGGTTTCCATGCTCTCATAGCCCGGTACTTCGCCATGACTTACGTCACTAGACGATGTGGCTTTATCCCAAGAAAAGGTATCCATTCTGTTGGTGCTATACGCATCAGAAATTAAGGTTTCGATTGGAATATCTACAAAGTCAGGATCTCCTAGATAAAAGCTACGGTCTGCATAGGCGCGACGTTCTGCTTCTGTAATCACCTGAATCGTTTTTTCAGAGTTATGTCCGTATTGAGAGACGTCATACGGCTCTATCATTTGCATGATTTGTGCAAGACACACGCCACCACTAGATGGCGGACTCATGGAAATAATTTTCAGATTATCGTATTCAAAAGTCACAGGCGTACGCCATTGTGCTTCGTAGGCTTTCAGATCATCTACGGTCATAATGCCTCCTTTGGATTGGATATATTCGACCATTTTATGACCTGTTTCTCCGCCGTAAAATTCGGCTTTTCCATTGGCGATGATGCGTTCTAAGGTTTCGGCAAGGGCAGGGTTTTTGACGGTTTCCGCTTTCGCGAAAGCGGTGCTATACAGCATCGTACTATCATTATTGACTCTGGTAAAGACTTCGCTATATTTTTCAAAACGTTTCGCCTGATTTTCGGTGACGACGTAGCCATTGCGTGCTAAGTCAACCACAGGTTGTAATAGTTTCTCTATGGGCATGGAGCCAAATTTCTCATGGGCGGCAAATATGCCTGAGATCGTTCCAGGGACCCCCACCGCCATCGCACCTTCGGTGCTCAGGTTCGGAATCACATTCCCGTCTTCATCCAGATACATGTCTTTATCGGCAGCACCAGGGGCTTTCTCCCGATAGTCGAGTCCGCCAATATCCCCATTGGCCGTGCGATAGACCATAAAACCACCGCCGCCTAAATTTCCGGCAAAGGGATAGGTCACGGCAAGGGCCATTTCTGTAGCGACCATGGCATCAAAGGCATTCCCGCCTTGTTCCATGATCATGGTACCGATTTTTGAAGCCTCTTCACGTGCCGAAACGACCATGGCTTTTTGAGAAATTAGGCCACGTTCAATGGTTCTCTTTTCTTGAGGAGCTTCAGTTTTACAGCTTGTGATCAGGAATAGCAGGGTGTAAAGGGATGCGATAGTGTATTTCATAATGTAACGTGAATGGTTTGTGTTTCTTCACTTTTTAAATGTAGGGATTCTCAACAAAATGAAAAAATAATATCTGCAGACTATTTGTTAGCTTGTCATAGAGTACTATAAAACATGGACACCGTGATTGTATTTAGGGAAGTATGACTCCTTTCGTTGATTCCTAGCAATTTTAGATAACTGACACTATAGAGAACAAAAAAACAGTCTGAACAGGCACCACACCATTCAGACTGCTTTTGTAAACCTCTTTTTTGTAGAGGTGTTTTTAAATATCTAAAAATTAGAAGCTTGTTGTACCAAGTCTCTAAATTGTGCTTTAAAATTATAGGCGTCAGTCAGCGATGTATTATCTAACCAGCTAATGACATTTGTATATGAACTTGTGCCTTTGTATTGTGAGTCTCTTAATAACATGGCAAATGAGGCAACACTTGCAGTAAATTTCATATAATCTGATGATTGGTTAAACGTTTTCCCCTCATCAAAGACATCTAATGAGATGGGAATACTACTATCTTCATCAGGATTTTTATATCTAAAATCGATGGTGAGTGCTTTTATGTTCAGGTTTTGATTTGCTTGTGGTATAATTTCATAGATGGCAGTGATATTTTGATTGGCACCAATTTCTCCCGCATCTTCCTCATCGTCTTCAAAATCTTCATTGTCTAACACTCTGTTTTCATAACCGATTAATCGATAGGCAAGAATATTTTCTGGATTAAACTGGACTTGAACCTTTACGTCTTTGGCTACCGTGAAAAATTTACTGAAATCATAGATAAATACTTTACGTAATTGTTCAATGGTGTCTATATATTCATAAGTACCATTTCCATTATTTGCAATTTGTTCTAAGGCAGCATCATTTAAGTTGCCTCGTCCAACGCCTAAAACGGTTAAGAAAATACCTAGTTCTCTTTTTTCTTCGATAAGTGTTACCAATTCTTCTGTGCTGGAAGGTCCTACATTAAAATCACCATCGGTACCAATAATGATTCTATTATTCCCGCCTTCGATTAAGTATTGTTGCGCAATTTCATAGGCTGTAATAATCCCTTCAGCTCCTGCAGTGCTTCCTCCAGACCCAAGGCTATTGATGGCATCTTTAATCGTTTGTTTTTGACTCCCCGAAGTAGAAGGTAAGACAAGTCCTGCATTTCCTGCATAGGTAACAATCGCAACACGATCTTGATCGGTGAGTTCATCTACAAAGAGATTAAACCCATTTTTAAGAAGTGCTAGTTTGTCTTCACTAGACATCGATCCAGAAACATCAATTAAGAACACAAAATTAGAGGCAGGTAATTCTGCTTCAGGAATAGGTTTTCCTTTAATACCAATCCGAACGAGTTGGTTACTTGTATTCCAAGGACAGGTACTTACTTCTCCATTAAGATCTATTGGGTGTGTGGTATCGGTGTAGTCATAGTCAAGAGAGAAATAATTGATTAATTCCTCTGTTCGTATTGCATTGACAGGTGGTAATTGCTGACTTTCTTGTATAAAACGTCTGATATTGGCATAGGAGGCACCGTCTGCATCTACCGAAAAGGTAGAAGTAGCTTCATCTGAGGTATTGATGAAAGGATTTTCTATGATTTCATCGTAATTGTCGCCTAAGAATTCAGCACCACCAAAATCCTCTAAAGTAGATACTTGCGTAGATATGTCGTCTGCTTCTGTACAACTTATGATACAACAGGCAGACAGGAATAAAATAGATAGATAGTGTTTCATGGTATGTGTTTTATATCTATTAGAGTATAAAATCAATAAATGGTTGTGTCGAATTATGTTAATATTATCGCGAGTTTGACGTAAACCTTTAGTATTGTGCTACTAAAATTTATTTTTAATGAGTGAAGAATAGGCGCCTTTAAATGTTGTATATGCTTTCGCGAAAGCATATGCAGTATCATTTCCTACGCCTACGTACGATGTACATGATACCCATATAAAGTGTTCCAGGAATAAAGATGTATAAGAGTTCGCTTAGGACAACACGCAATCCCCATTCGCTAAAAAAGTTTTTAATGCCAATGGGCGATACTTTTATAGGTCTCCAATCAAAGAAGTGACGCGTATCATCCCAAGGGGAAAAAAACGCCACGCCCAATCCGCCGGTGGTCATCGCATCTAGGAGTGCATGCGAAGCTGTGGCGAGTGTGAAAAAGAAAATAAGAAGGATTCCTTTGGTAGAAAAGAATCGTTTGTAGTAAAAGAGAAAACTGACAATAATTCCTATCAAAAGCGCACATAACAGCGAATGACTAAAGCCACGGTGTCCCCAAAAAGAATCGTAGGGAATGCCTACTGAAAAGCCAATAACATCTGCATCAGGAAGTATGGCACATGCCATGGCAAGTCCCCAGCATTTTGCGGTTCTAAATTCTTTAGGCAAACTTGTTCCCAAAGCGATTGCAGCAAATGCATGTCCAAATGCGGAAGCCATTTTACAATTCTTTCATTTTAATCGCTATAAAAGCACGTAATTCTTCAAAAAAGGCAGTAAACTCCGCTTCAAAGGCATCGTAATGTTCTTTGAGGTCTTGAATCGCCTCATCCATAGGAACTCTGTTTTTAATACGAATATTCATATTGTAGAGTACGGTTTCGATCCCTCCTAAGGTAGCATAACTGAGTAACCAGTTTTGCTTGATCATAGGCACCATCATTTTTTGAATACGAGGCGTGAGGAGCTCATAATGGTCTTTGAGGAGCCTGTAAAAATCAGCCACATACGCTTCTAGTGGTTGGTCATGATAGTTCTTCCAATTTTTTGCTAAAAAATGATCGTAGAGAATATCGACAATTACACCGCTGTAATGTCCGTACTTCGCATGAAGCCGCTTGGTGCTTTGCTTCGTGATCGGGTGACTATCGGTATAACTGTCAATCCAGCGATGAATTAGGATGCCTTTTTGAATCTCTTCGGGATACTTCAAATACTTTTTTCCTTTGATGCCATCGGCCATAAAATTGCCTATAGTGATCATGTCATCATGATCCGAAAGATATATGTGGGCTAGAAAGTTCATACCGTAACAAGGTACTATTTGAGATGCAATAACGCATAAAAAGAAGCGATAAATTTTTAAGGATAGGGTATGTTTTCTTTCGCAGGTTTGATAGATGGTATATGCGCTACTTCGAGAAGCTCAGCATACGCTTTCGCGAAAGCGGACACCGTCTTACCATCATTAAATCATTCCTATTTACAAACGAGCGTGTAAAGTAGTTCTCTTTTCTTATTTTTGCATCCCCCGAACGACATACTAATATAAAACCTACTTTAATGACATTAATCAAATCTATTTCAGGGATACGTGGAACCATCGGTGGTGCTACAGGTGATAACTTAACGCCCATCGATGCTGTAAAATTTGCAGCAGCGTATGGTGCATGGCTTAAAAATGATCGTAACAAAGAAACCTACCGTGTTGTGGTAGGACGTGATGCGCGTATTTCTGGGGCAATGATTCAAGAGCTCGTCATGAATACACTCATCGGTATGGGAATTCACGTGATAGACCTTGGACTTTCCACCACGCCTACCGTAGAAATTGCGGTGCCTATGGAGCATGCAGACGGAGGGATTATTTTAACAGCTTCGCACAACCCGAAGCAATGGAATGCCCTGAAACTTTTAAATAGTAAAGGCGAATTTTTAAATGGGATAGAAGGCGAGAAGATCCTTGCGTATGCAGAAAATGAAGATTTCTTATTTGCTGAGGTAGATGATCTCGGTGAAATTACCGTTAATGACGCGTATATTGATTTGCATATCGAGGAGGTTCTTAACTTAGATTTAGTCGATGTAGATGCCATTAAAGCTGCCAAGTTTAAAGTGGTTGTCGATGGCGTAAACTCCACGGGAGGGATTGCAATTCCTAGATTATTGGATAGGTTAGGGGTGATTCCTGTCGAATTATACTGTGAGCCTAACGGACAGTTTCCTCATAACCCAGAACCTTTAAAAGAACATCTAGGCGATATCTGTAAACTGGTGGTCAAAGAAAATGCCGATTTTGGGATTGTAGTTGATCCAGATGTAGATCGTTTGGCTTTTATAGATGAAACAGGAGAAATGTTTGGCGAAGAATATACCTTGGTTGCTTGCGCCGATTATGTGCTGAGTGAAACCAAAGGGAATACCGTTTCCAACTTATCGTCTTCTCGTGCGCTGAGAGATATTACCCGTAAACATGGGGGTACCTATCAGGCAAGTGCTGTGGGAGAAGTGAATGTGGTTCAGTTAATGAAAGATACAAACGCTGTGATAGGTGGTGAAGGAAATGGCGGGATTATTTATCCAGCGTCTCACTATGGACGTGATAGTCTGGTAGGAACTGCTTTATTTTTAACGCATCTTGCCAAAGGGAATATGACGGTAAGCGAACTCAAAGCGAGTTATCCTGCTTATTTTATGAGTAAGCAAAAAATTCAATTAACACCTGATCTTGATGTGGATGCATTACTAGCTGCGATGGCTAAAAAGTATGCTCATGAAGATATCAGCACGATTGATGGCGTAAAAATAGATTTTGAACATCACTGGGTACACCTTCGTAAATCCAACACAGAGCCTATTATCCGTATTTATACAGAAGCAGGGTCACAAGAAGAAGCAACACGTGTTGCCGACGCCATGATCCAAGATATAAAAGAAGTGGCTGGTTTGTAAAAACAACCATCCAATGATAGATAAAGCCTCTTAGTGATAAGAGGCTTTTTTATGCAAATACATAAAATAAAATACAATATTTTACTGATAAATAGGTTATTAATAGTAATAATACTAAAAACCATCTTATTATGAATTCAAAAAAAATAGCCCTCGTTCTTCTATGTGTATGTTTTGCGGTCTCAAGCTCTTTTGCGCAAAATTTAAAGAAAAAATCGGTAGATCCTACGCAAGAGGTCTCTAAAGAAAAGCTGGCTGATTTTACTATGAATGAAAATGGCGATGCTGCGACCACCTCTTTTAAAATCAAATTTCCGGGATATCCTACGGTTGTAGTGAAAGGAAATACGCTTAACCAAGAGGCATTAGAACGTCTAGAATCCGCAGAAGTGGGGACACGTATTCAGATCTTTGATATTAAGGATGCATCTTCTAAAAAGAAAGGGGCTAAAAAGAATCCGCCGCTCTTATTTAAGATAACGTCAACACCTTAAGTCGTCTTGGTTTTTCCAGCCGATTCCTGTTTTCTTCCGAGGAGTTTAAAGCGTTTGTGCGTCCATAAGTAATAGGCTGGTTCTTCTCGTATTTGGGAATCTAATACTTTCGCGAAAGCGTCTGTAATTTCATAATCTGGAATTGTTGTTGGGTTCTTAGCTAACTCAAGAAATGTACCTTCGTAATGCCCTCGTTTTGTCTTTCTAACCTTAAGATACACAATAGGTATGTCTAATTCTTTTGAAATGCGCTCAACGCCTGTGAAAAAAGGTAATTCATGCCCTAAGAATTGCGTCCAATAATGAGATTTCGCTAATCTTGGCGACTGATCTGCGACAAAACCATACATACTCACAATACCTTCTTTTTTTTGTTGTGTCATGTGTTTGGCAGCAAACTTATTGGCGATCAGTTTGGTATTCCATCGTCCTCGGATACGGCGTGCTAAACCATCAAAATAAGGATTTTTAATTTTCTTATAAATACCGTGTCCCACATTCTTTACGTGTAATTGCATGGCAAAAGACCATTCATAGCTCGCATAATGTCCCAATACAACAATACCACTTTTACCCTTTGCTTCATAGTCTTGAACAATATCAATATTGGTATAGATCATTCTGCATCTAAGCGCTTTTTCAGAAATACTAAGCGTCTTAATCATCTCAATAAATAAATCACAGAGGTGATGGTAGAATTTTTTTTCTATTTTTTTTAACTCCTGAGAAGATTTTTCTGGAA
>CAYGQJ010000049.1:9640-14139 GCA_964351845.1 uncultured Flavobacteriaceae bacterium
TGATGGTAGAATTTTTTTTCTATTTTTTTTAACTCCTGAGAAGATTTTTCTGGAAATGCCGTTTTAAGATTGAATCGCACGGTTTTTTTGCGATAGCCTATGATGCGGTATACAAGAATATATACCATATCCGAAAGGACGTATAATACACTGAATGGTAGTTTTGATAGCATCCAAAGTAAGGGGTAGATAAGCCAATAAGCGATCGCTTGCATTTACAAAATTGTTAGAATATGATACCACAAATATAGGTATCTTTACAGCGTAATAAGAAAAAAATATGGGGGACTTACATCCAGTGACAGTAGCTATTATTGCAATAAATGTGCTCTTCTCTATGAAGGGCTTTAGTGATTATAGTTTTAAAAGTAAATATCTATTTAATGTTGGTGCCATCCGAAGAGGAGAGCAGGTACGTATGGTAAGCTCTGCTTTTTTACATGCAAATCCTCCACATCTTTTTGTGAATATGCTTACATTATACTTCTTTGCAAACACTGTAATAGATGAGCTAGGTGTTTTTCCATTTGTGACGGTGTATGTTGGTAGTTTGATCTTAGGTAATGTACTATCCTATTATTTTCATAAGGATGAGTATCATTATTCAGCACTTGGAGCAAGTGGCGCTGTTTCTGGGGTTTTGTATGCGGCTATTCTATTAAAACCTACGATGATGTTAGGCCTCTTTTTTGTGATCCCAATGCCAGCGTATGTATTTGGAATAGGGTATCTCCTGTATTCTATCTATGGGATGCGTGCTCAAAATGATAACATAGGACATGATGCGCATTTTGGAGGTGCCGTAGGAGGGTATCTTATTACCTTGTTTCTCATGCCTTCTTTAGTACAAGAACATACGTTAATGGTTATTTTACTCGCCATTCCCATCATTATATTGTTTATAATGACTAAATTAGGTAAAATATAAAGACCCTGTTTCACATGAAATTACTACGTTTATTTATACTATTATTTACTACTATGAGTCTTACTGCACAAACACAAACTACAGAACCGCTTGTTCATGTCACTGGAAAAGGGGTTGTTAAAGTCACACCAGATCAAGTTGCCATTAAGGTACGCGTAGAGAGTGAGGGAAAAGATGCCGTGGCTGTGAAAAATGAAAATGATACGTCTATTAATGCCGTGATCAAATTTTTAAGATCACAAGGACTAAAGTCCGAGGATGTTCAAACGGAATATATTAACCTCAATAAGAATTACGATTATAATAGTAAAACGTACTCGTATAAGGCGAATCAGTCGCTTAACATCTTGCTAAAGGATATCACACAATATGAGGGGATTATTTCTGGATTACTCAACTCTGGAATTAATCGTATAGATGGGGTTCAATTTATTTCTTCACAAGCAGCCACCTTGCAGCAAGAAGCACGTGTGAAGGCTATTCTTGATGCCAAAAAACGTGCTGAAACCTATGCAGAAGCTTTAGGACAATCTATCGGAAAAGCCGTAGTGATTAATGAAGCATCTTCCAATGCACCTTCGCCACAACTACGAAGTGCTAATTTTGCTATGGAATCTTCCGATGCAGGAGGCGAAAGCATTGCGCCAGGCGAATTGTCAATTACTATTCTGATCTCTGCTAGTTTTGAGTTGAAGTAATTTGTTTTTTATTTTATATAACATTGTTGTTTTCTAACAGAAGGCTTGTTATTTTTGTTGTAAATTTTTAAAAATCAAACAATTAATAAACCTTTTAATTAATTTTATGAAAAGCTTCAAATACCTCATTTTTTTCTTATTCGTTGGCGCATTAATATCGTGTAGTAGTGACGATGCTGATAATCAAGACGATACCAATATGGGAACTTCTGAAATCCTATCATTGAGAATAGGGGATACAGATTTTGAATTTGATACTATAGTTGTGACTAATGTAACAGGTAACGGTTTAGATTTGGTAAGTATAACCGGAACCATGTCAAATAGCACTTCTCAAACTATATCTATTAGCTTTGTTAGTGATGATTTAGGAAGCGGGACATTTGAAAATTTCTCTTATAATCTAGACGGAACAGGTTGTAGTAACTACCAAGGAAACATGAACTATAATTTATCTACAAATAACTCATCAGAAATTGTTGGCACTTTTTCAGGAGAAGTTAATTGTAATGGTGATGACGATGATGAAAGGATTATATCAAACGGGATTATAAATATTTCATTATAATCATATTTTTAGTGTGGAGAGCACTAAATGAAAAACCTCTATTTTGAACCAATTTCAAAATAGAGGTTTTTTTAACTCTCAATAATACTATAAATCACCACATCTCGGGCTTGTTATATGTTTCCTATAAGTTGATTCTCTATGTTAGATTGATAGGTAAAGCACCCAATTAAAATGGCCAAGGATCACTCCTGAAAATTGCCAAAAGAATACAGTACGTTTCTACGTAAATTTTACGATTCATGCGTTTTCGCCGATTTTTCTACGAGTCTATTGATTTCGTCGAGCTCTGCTTTGGTGAGGTGGTGCTATTGCCCCACAGGGAGGTCAAGGGAGACATTCAGGATCCTATAGTGATGATCGTGATAGGGCTACATATAATAGAATGATATCAATCTATAGTTTTTACCACGTTATCTAATGAGTCAACTACAAGTTTTATAACAATAGTCTTATTTGTGATATACGCATCCATTTTATCTCTAAGTGCATTTATTTCTTTTATAGTATCAGAATTTTGTATGTAAAGTTCAGAGATTGGCATAAATAATACATAGGTATCGCCTTTTTTCTCTACATATACATACTTTGCATTGTCAAGATCAAAAAAGGCATACTCTATAAAACCATCCGCAATTTGATCTATTTCTGCTTCTGTAAAATCTGATGCATTGTATTCTATCTCATGTTTTACTGTGAGACCATATTTTTTTGTAGCTATATTGCTTTCTTCAATTCCGATAAACGCAAAAACACTTATAAAGATGATAGCTAATGTTATTACAAGGCCTATTAATGAAACTCCAATAGTTCTTCCCCAATGATGATACTCACCAGTACCCTCAATTTGTTTTAGTATATCTGGCTCTTGATACTTTTTAAATAAACCTGAAGCAATCGCTGTATATATAGCAGGAATTAGAAATCTAGGAAAACGAGAGTTTTCAGGGATTAAAAAGGCTGCCCCAAAAACAACAATGGTTGTAAGAATAGCTATGATCCATGTCTTTGTTATTTTATCTGATTGACCAATTGCTTTAAAATTTTCGGCAAAAAAATAGCCACTTACTAGTGGTCCTCCAAGAAAAGTTCCAATAGATATCGCTTTGTCTTTGTACATTTTCTTTTTAAGAGTATTGTCTCTTGATATCAATTCATCCATATTTATGATTCATGCGTTTTCGCCGATTTTTCTACGAGTCTATTGATTTCGTCGAGCTCTGCTTTGGTGAGGTCGCGCCATTGTCCCACAGGCATATCTAGGGAGACATTCATGATCCTATTTCGCTTTAAGCGCACCACATCATAGCCCAAGTATTCACACATCCGTCTAATCTGACGATTGAGTCCTTGTGTCAAAATAATTTTAAACGTAAACCGACTCAATCGCTCTACTTGGCACTTGCGCGTCACGGTATCCAGAATAGGCACACCATTACTCATTTGCTGTATAAAAGAAGGAGTTATGGGTTGGCTGACCGTCACTTCATACTCTTTTTCGTGATTGTTACGAGCTCTTAAAATCTTATTGACGATATCGCCGTCATTGGTCATGAAAATAAGGCCTTCACTGGGTTTGTCCAACCGTCCAATCGGAAAAATACGCTTAGGATAATTAATGTAGTCTATGATGTTATCTTTCTCTACACGAGTGTCTGTGGTACATACAATGCCGACAGGTTTATGAAACGCTAGGTACACAAAATCTTCTTGATCTGGAGAAACCAACACCCCATCAACCGCTACTTTATCTCCTTCAACCACCTTTGTGCCCATCTCTGGTACCTTCCCATTGATGGTGACACGGCCCTGATCAATCAGTTTATCTGCGGCTCTTCTGGAGCAGTAGCCCACTTCACTCAGGTATTTATTAATGCGTGTGGTTTTTTGTTCTTCCATAGATGACAAAATTAAGAGATTTAATGGTTAGGTGTTCGCTTTCGCGAAAAAATATACAGACGTATCAAATAAGGAAAGATTTCTAACGATGAGTTTGCATTATATTTCCGTACTTTGCTCTTCAAATTCTAAGCGATGGCACTTACCAACAATGATATCTTCAAAAAATTACGAGTAGCACATAAACTGCGCGATGATGATATCGTCAAGATTTGTGCGTTAGTTGATTTTAAAGTGACCAAAAGTGAGCTCGGGGCTATTTTCCGATCAGAAGATCATCCTAAGTATGTGGAATGTGGTGATCAGTTTTTACGTAATTTCCTAAACGGATTGGTCATTCATTTACGTGGACCAATGCCTCCTAAGAAGAAGAAACCAGCTGATTCGTAAGTTTCAGTATTCAGTA
>CAYGQJ010000049.1:14239-20442 GCA_964351845.1 uncultured Flavobacteriaceae bacterium
TTTGAGATTTGTATTTTTTGAAATTTGGAATTTGGAATTTGATACCTCGTAGCAATAGTGTATTACGCTCTCTTAATTCTGATCTTTGTTTTCTTCACCCGTGCGTTATCCAGTTTTTTAAGTAAGTAATGCACTTCTGTTTTGTGTACGGCAATAAAAGCAGTGTCTTGTTTGAGCTCAATCACACCGAGGTGTTCTTTAGAAATTCCTCCTTGTTTAAAGAAAAGCCCGGCGATATCTCCTTTTGAGATTTTGTCTTTGCGGCCTGCTGTAATTTGAAGGGTTTCCCAAATCGAAGCTATAGGCGTATCTTGATCGAGTAGATACTCTTCCTCCATCGTAGGCATAAAATCGGGTAAGCGTTCGTTACGCCAATGCAAGACATAGGCAACTCCATCAGAATGCATTCTCGCGGTACGTCCGTTACGGTGTGTAAACTCTTCTTCGCGTATGGGTAAGTGGTAATGAATAATAAATTTAATATCTGGAATATCAATCCCTCTGGCAGCTAGATCGGTGGCGAGTAATAATTGGTGGCTACCATTTCTGAATTTAAGTAATGCTAACTCGCGATCGCGTTGCTCCATACCGCCATAAAAAGAGCCATGTGCAATCCCACAATCCGAAAGGTATTCACTGATTCGTGCAATGGTATCTTTAAAATTACAAAAGATAATCCCTGGCTGATTCCCGAGGTGTCGCAATGCTTTTTCTAGCGTAGCGAGCTTATCTTTTTCTGGAGAAACAATGGCTTTGATCTCAAGCTTCGAACTCCCTTCATGTAAATAATCGACAACCACTGGGTTTACTACCCCTACAAACGAAGGAATGGCGATTCCTTGTGTGGCTGAAGTTAAGACCTTTTTAGAAAGTTGTGGTAAGTAGTTGATGATCTCTGTCATTTCTCCCTCAAAACCCACTTCTAGCGATTTATCAAACTCATCTAGGACAAGTGTTTTCGTATATTCAGTGGAGAAGGTCTCCCTTCGTAAATGATCCGCAAGACGTCCTGGGGTTCCAATAAGAATCGCAGGTCTGTGTTTGATGGCTTGTCTGTCTGTATTAAAAGATTGCCCCCCATAGGCAGCATGTATTTTATACCCTGTTCCCATGGTACGCGCCACTTGCTCAATCTGCGTGGCAAGTTCGCGAGAAGGCACCACAATGAGTAGCTGTACTTCTTGAATACTAGGATCTAATTCTGCAATCACAGGGAGTAAAAACGCCAATGTTTTTCCTGTTCCTGTAGGAGAGAGGAGGACAACTTCTTTGGAGGCATGTATGGCTAATTGCGCCGCTTCTTGCATCTCATTGAGCGTCTCTATGCCTAGCTTTTCTAAGATCTGCTGCTGATTTTTTTGATCACTTATCATACCGCAAAGGTACTATGATTCGTACAGTTCGCATAGCATAATGTCATTATTACACATAAAAATAAATACACACAAAGTGGCAAAAACTTCCGATGAGTACGAAGACGTGAAAAATAGCATGATTAAAAGGGATTTTTTTGATGCTATAGAGTATGGCTCCAACAGTGTAGGCAATCCCCCCTCCAAAAAGCCATTGCACGCCTGTAGGATGCAAATTTTCAATGAGTGGGGTGTAGGCAAAAACAATAAGCCAACCCATGGCTACGTAGAGAATCGTGGATAAAATATCAAACCTTCCTGTAAAAAAAATCTTTAGTATCACTCCAAAAAGGGCAATTCCCCAAGCGATACAAAAAAGGATCGTTCCGGTTTTTCCTTGTAAGGTAACCAATGTAAAAGGCGTATACGTACCCGCAATTAATATGTAAATAGCGGCATGATCAACAATCTGCAATCGTAGTCTTCGTACAAGAGACGTGGCCCTATGGTAGGTGGTCGAAGCAAAATAGAGCATACAAAGACTTAGCCCAAAAACAATGGCACTAATAGTATAGGTGGTGGTTACGCTTTCGCGAAAGCATAAAAAGCCTAACCCCACGAGGCTTAAAACAAAGCCTAGACCATGGGTATAGATATTCCATTTTTCTTCCAACGGAGGATACTGAGCAGCTTGTTTTTGTGTCATTGGGGTTCTTTTAGTAAGAAATCTAATTGTTCTTTCAGTCCCGAAACAGCTGCTTCAGGGTGTGACGCTGTGTTTCCGCTTAAAATGACACCATTTTCTACAAAACGTACCTGCCCTTTTTTATCGATGAGGATCAGTTTTGGGAAGGCATTATTCATCAAATCTTTGTGAAGATAGGTCGTAGCATCGACCAAATGTTCAAAACCGAAGGATTTTCGGCTTAAAAACCGTTCTACTTTGTCTTTTGAGTCGAAGGTAATAGCCACAAAATTCACTTGATCTTGATAGGAATCTTTTAGATAATTGAGATATGGAATCTCTGTAATACAAGGCGGACAGGCGGTAAACCATAAATTAATAAGGGTGACTTTACCCGTGAAATCAGTATTGGTTTTAAGGTGGTTTTCAAGATTTTGTAACTCAAAAGCGGGGAGGGGTTTGTTGAGAAAACGCTGCACTCCCGCATTGATGTCTAGTGGCGCGGTATTGGATTGAGAGAGGATGACTTCTACGTAGTGAATGATAGAGTCTTGTCGGACTTGGGTGGTCAGCACTTTGTGACTCGCAATGGTATAGGTGTAATTGGAGGTGTCTCCGTAGTTGTCTTCAATGTTTTTTAGCTTTTCGCGAAAGCGGACTTCGTCAAAAAATTCGTCTTGAAAATTGTAATACGTCGCTTGCCCCATAGATAGGGTAGGTAGGCTTGCTAAGAATAAAAGCAGATAGTAGTTCACAATGGCTTTATGTATGCTGCGTTAGTCTTTTAAAAAAGCCATCACTGCAGTAGCAAAAGCTTCTTTTCTATAGGTCGTATTATGATCTCCTGAAACCAGCGTAAGTGTTCCATGAGGTAGTATATCGGCTAGTTTTTTTGGATCTCCATTATCCGTGTCTTGATCTCCAGCAATGACTAGGGTTTTGATTTCTACTTCTGAGAGTGCTTTCTGAGACGTCACAGGTTGATAGCGTTGTGACCATCCTAATACTGCTAGATTTGCTTTTTTTGATTTGGCATAATTCACAGCACCTTCAGTGATCTCATTAAGCGGTTCAATGCCTAGAAAGGCGTTTTCAAATAGGATGCGTCTGTCCCAATCACGATCTGTAAAATCAATTCCCATACCACCGATAACGGCTTTCTGTATGCGGGTGTCTTCTGTAAGCCATTTGGCTAGCAGGATCGATCCTCTGGAGTATCCTATGGCTATAATTGCCTGGATGTTCAAATGATCTAGTAATGCTTTGAGGTCTTTTACTTCGGCATTGTTTTTAAACCCTTCTTCGGTTTTTGGTTGTTCAGAAAACCCATTGCCTCGTAAATCAGGAACTATAACGCGATATCCGCTTTCTAGTAATTGTTTTTTGATGACTGTACCATTCCAGGAGCTTGCATCATTAATAAAACCATGTATCAAAATCACAGGCGTACCTTTCCCTTCATCTACGTAGGCAATCGTACTTCCATCAAACGATGAAAATTTTTCTTGCGCAGTGGCAAAAGCACCCATGCACAAACAGATAATGATCGTATAGATGAGGTCATTTTTCATGCAAATCAACAATTAAATGTATGAATACTAAAGCTTATAAATCCTTTCTGTACGTTCTTCTACGCTTGTGTAACTCGTGTTCGTAATTTTTCCAGAGTTGTTGGATCGCTTTGTTTTCTTCTAGCTCAGGATTGGTCTCTACATCAGTAATGCCTCTATTATTAAAGAGATCTTGCATCATTTGAAAAATAACGGCAGTGACTCCTTTATTTTGATAGTCTGGATCAATGCCTATCAGGTAAAAAGCAGCGGTACTGGTTTTATTCTTCGCTTTTAATAAGTGATAAAAACCAAACGGGAATAGCTTTCCATTGGCTTTTTTTAAGGCTTTAGAAAAAGAAGGCATTGTAATCGCAAAGGCGACTAGGTTGCCATTTTTATCTTGTACACACTTAATAAAATCAGGATGGATATATTTTATGTACTTTTCTTTGTAATGGTCAATTTGATATTGTTGGATAGGCACAAAGGTCGAGAGCTTATCATAGGTCTTATTTAACAGTCCAAACATCTCATCTACATACGGTTTGATGTCATTAGAGGTTTTGAATTGTAAAGGGGTTAGATCATATCGTTTGGCAATGATATCGGCAAATTTTTTGACCTTTGGATTTTGCTTATCTGGCGGGTCTATTTTTATTTTGAATTCGACCCATTCAGCCGCTTTTTCAAAGCCTAGTTGCTCAAAGTGATCTTTGTAGTAGGAGAAGTTATACCAGGTAATCATGGTATTTAAGTAGTCAAATCCTTCTACGAGAAGTCCTGCTTTTTCCATGTTTGAAAATCCAACCGGCCCTTCCATGAATTCAAGACCATGCGCTTTTCCTATTTCGCTGACTTTGTCTAGGAGTGTTTTGGTGACTTCTATATCATCTATGGAGTCAAACCAGCCAAAACGCATTTTGGGTTTTCCTTGTTCTTTTACTTCTATATGATTGATGATCGCACAGATGCGTCCTACTGGATTTCCATCTTTATAGGCGATGAAGTATTGTGCTTCTGCATTTTGAAATACAGGATTTTTTGTGGGATCCATACTATCAAGCTCATCAGCAATAATAGGAGGGACCCAATTGGGTTCATTCTTGTATAACAAAAACGGATACTTCACAAACTGTTTAAGTTCCGCAGATGTTTTCATTTCTTTAAGGGTAATCATCTAGTCAAATACGTCTATTTATAAATTAGTTCCGCCGTCACCACCGTCTTCACCATCTGGATCAACACTGTCTCGTCGTTTTCTTTTATTCTTCTTGTTTATCTTTTCAGCTTGTCGTTGTGAGGCTGTTTTTTTCTTTTTCTTATCATCATCTTCTTCGTCTCCATTGGTATCTTCTAGTTTCTCATCTTTTTTATGAAGGTCTAGTCGCCAGGATACTCCTGCAGCAAGATTCCATCGGGAGGGCGTGTCTTTAAAATTTACGAGTCCACTGACGTCTACTTGTAGATTTTTCGAAATAAGATAGGCACCACCACCACGAATCAGGTTATCTGCATACAAATCTCCTGTAATTAACTGATATTCTGCGAAAAATGCAATTTTTTCTGTCGCCGAGTGCGTCATGGTGGTAATCCATGAGTAGCCGGGGAATTCAGCGGTAATGCGGTCTGCGATAATATTATTTACCCATA
Organism: uncultured Flavobacteriaceae bacterium; assembly: GCA_964351845.1. Classification (GTDB taxonomy): domain Bacteria; phylum Bacteroidota; class Bacteroidia; order Flavobacteriales; family Flavobacteriaceae; genus Dokdonia. The sequence goes on from CAYGQJ010000049.1 coordinate 19,480, forward strand.
CCCAGCGGCCCCAGTTGTTTTGTGTAATGATGGCTACCGTCGGGCTGATGCCTGTTTCGCGTCTTGGGTCAAGATCATTTGAGAGATCAAAAACACCTCCTGCATACACCGACACCGCAGGAATTAAGGTCTTCCATTTAAACTTGAAATTATCATGGTAAGAATATAAGTTAGGCTCATCTTCTTTCTTGTACGGATCATAGAGAAGGTATTTCGCGCCAAGCTGAAGATTTTCAAGAGCACTGATTCTTCGTGTGCTCGCACTGCCAGATGTAAATGCGATATTATTGGATTGATACCTTACAAATGCATTGATCTCTAGTGCTTCTTTCCAAAAACCGTATCTCAGGTCTAGATTAAATGCGGTAATGTCAATATCGGTATTGAGTAAACTATGGGTGTCATTTCCAAAATCAAGCCCTGTCTCTACCTGTATCACTTGTGTTCCCACAGCAAAAGCTCCTTGTGATTCTCCCGGGCGATTGGAGTTAATCGTCTCTGTGTACTGTCCAAACATCGATATGCTCAGGAAACAGCATACAATTATAGAGAGTTTTTGAATAGGTTTCTGCATGTTGATTGGAGTTTGCATTCAAATATATAAGAATTTATCATTTTTTTAGGTTTTATTAGACAGTTGTTATAAATCATAATGCCTAATTTTACTCGATAATCGAGATTTAATGCCTTGTGGTTTGTCTTACGATTAAAAAATCAGTTTCTTAACTGCTGTCTTTATAAATTTTGCTTGAGCAGTTTTAACTAAAATTTCAAACAATGCTTTTACTTTTAGCACTTGATGGTTTTTTTAAAACGATTTTAATCATCGTATTGGTATATGTTACCCTACGTTTTTTAATACGATTGCTGTTTCCTTACTTTATGCGGTATGTTGCCAAGAAAGCGGGTCAAAAAATGGAAAATGCTTTCAAAGGGTTTCAAGAATCCCAAAACCCCAACCGA
>CAYGQJ010000049.1:20542-35715 GCA_964351845.1 uncultured Flavobacteriaceae bacterium
TAGTGTATCTTCATCTTTTTCCGTTATTTTTGTTTTTATACTTTAAGCTGTTTTTATGGATTTTCAATTCAAACGTTTTTTACCACATCTATTTGTTGTTTTTGGATTTATAGTGATTTCATTGTTGTATTTCAATCCTGTGTTATCGGGTAAAATGATCTACCAAAATGATATCAAGCTCTATGAAAGCATGGCGAAACAGCATAATGAGCACAGGGCAGAAACAGGTGAAGAAACCTATTGGACCAATGGAGCTTATGCAGGAATGCCTACGTATCAAATGGGGGCTAAGTTTCCGCATGATTATATGGATAAGCTAGATAAGCTGATCCGTTTTTTACCGCGTCCTGCCGATTATCTGTTTTTATATTTATTCAGTTTTTATGTCCTCATGCTCGTCATGCGTGTCCCGTGGAAGTATGCGGTGATCGGAGCACTTGCCTTCGGACTTTCTACCTATCTCATTATTATTATAGGGGTAGGGCATAACTCCAAAGCACATGCGATTGCCTATTTCCCATTAGTACTCTCCGGAATTATTCTCACCTTTCAGAAACGGTATGTCTGGGGATTTTTACTCACGGCCGTAGCGATGGGGCTTGAAATACAGGCAAATCACTATCAGATGACCTATTATTTGGGACTTGCTGTCATTGTTCTAGGAATTGCATACCTGGTAGATGCGTACAAGAAAAAACAACTCCCTCATTTCTTCAAATCTGTGGGGGTCCTTGTTGTAGCTGTTGTTTTGGGACTGGCGACGAATGCGACAACTTTATTATCTACTGCGGAGTATGCCGAAACGAGTATCCGCGGGAAAAAATTATTGCAACCTAAAAACACCCTAAATACCGATCAAAAAAGTGGACTGTCCTATGACTATATCACCGAGTATAGTTATGGTAAGATGGAATCGTTGAATCTACTCGTGCCTAAATTATTTGGTGCAGGGAGAATTTCAGATTTAGGAAAAGAATCTGCTTTTTATCAAAAATTAATAGAACTAGGTGTTCCTGCGTCTGAGGCTTCGTATTATGTAAACAGACCGCTTTATTGGGGAGAACAGCCTTTTGTAGAAGCACCGCCTTATTTGGGAATTACGGTTGTTTTTATGGCGTTACTTGGTTTGCTATTGGTCAAAGGGCGCTTGCGATGGTGGCTCGTAGGGGGCATTGTCTTATCCCTGATGTTAAGCTGGGGGAAAAACTTTGAATTCCTCACCCGCTTTTTTATAGATTTTGTGCCTTTTTACAATAAATTTAGAGCCGTATCGAGTATTCAGGCGATTTTAGAATTACTGGTGCCTATTGCGGCAGTATTTGGATTGTATCGCTTTTTGAATGATAAAGAAGATCAGAAAGAACGCTTGAAGAAACTATTCATTGCTTCGGGTATTTTAGGAGGCTTGTGTTTGCTGTTTTATCTGTTTGGCGGAAGCCTGTTTGATTTGCGTTCTTCTTCTGAAGCAGGAATGGCTTTCAGCGAACAAGCACCTATTTTGGAAGCGATTAAAGAAGACCGTCTTACGGTTTTAAAAAGTGATAGTTTACGTTCGTTGCTTTTTATTATAGTAACCCTTGGAATTTTATGGGCTACGTTTAAAAAGAAAGTGTCAGAAAACATCGCCATCGTGCTCGTAGGCGTATTGGTGGTTATTGACCTTGTAGGCGTTGATAGACGCAGTGTGAATGAAGAAAACTTTATTTCAGAGCGTGAGTACAGTGCTTATTTTGAAGCGACTCCAGCAGATGAAGCTATTCTTAATGACGATGGCTATTTTAGGGTTTTAGACCAATACAGAGGGTTTAATGACTCGCATACTTCGTATTTTTTCAATTCCATTAACGGCTATTCTGCTGTGCGTCCACAGCGTATGGAAGATATGTATGATAAAGTGCTTCAAGGTAAAATAGGCATCCTTAATATGCTTAATGTAAAGTACATTTTGCAAGACAACGAAGGCAATATGTTTGCACAGCGTAATCCGTATGTAAATGGCCCTGCTTGGTTTGTCGATGATATAGAGTTGCTTTCTGATTATAATGAAGTGTATGCGGCTTTAGATAGTATTGACACCAAAAAGACAGCACTGATTAGAGATGCGTATCAAGAAGAACTAAAAGGGTTTGTTCCTAAAAAAGATAGCGTCTCACGTATTGAGTTGGTGAAAGCCCTTCCTAATCATCTGACGTATACAGCAACCAATTCCCAAGATGGATTTGCTGTTTTTTCTGAAGCGTATTACAAAAATGGCTGGGTGGCGACTATCAATGGTCAAGAAGCACCTATTATTGAAACCAATTATATGCTACGCGGATTAAAAGTTCCCAAGGGAACTCATGAGATTCAATTTAGATTTGACCCTCCTGTTGTTAAAAAGGGAAGTATGATTACCTTGATTAGTTCGATACTTCTCTTGGTATTGATCGTAGGAGGCGTGTATGTGAGTTTTAAAAAGAGAGATCAAGATGTGACCGAAGTAGAAGCCTAATCATTCATGTCAAAAAAAGTACTTATCGTTTGTTATTACTGGCCACCTGCAGGTGGACCTGGGGTACAACGATGGTTGAAGTTTGTGAAGTACTTACCTGATTTTGATATCGAGCCTATCGTTTACACGCCAGAAAACCCTAAGTATCCCATCGTAGATGCCTCGATGATGGCAGAAGTGTCAGATTCCGTAACGGTCCTTACACAACCGATCAAAGAACCGTATCGCTTTGCGAGTATGCTTTCCTGCCTGCCGGCAGGCAGGCGCGAAACTGTCAAACAGTTATCTTCTGGTATTGTGCCTAAAGCAACCAAACAGACGCTCTTACAGCGTTTATTATTGTTTATCCGAGGTAATTTTTTTATTCCCGATGCGCGTATAGGTTGGGTAAAGCCATCCGTTAGTTTTCTTGAAGAGTACATAAAAACACACGATATAGATACGATTATCACCACAGGGCCGCCACATAGCTTGCATCTTATTGGGATGAAGCTTAAAGCGAAAATCACCGCCGATATAACTAAAAAGTTACATTGGATCGCTGATTTTAGAGATCCGTGGACAACGATTGGGTATCACGATAAATTAAAAATGACCGAGCGTACACAGCGGAAGCATAAAGAGCTTGAGCATCGTGTTTTAAACACCGCTGATCAGGTGATTGTAACAAGTCCGACGACCAAAGAAGAATTTAGCGCTATTACTAAAAAACCTATCACGGTCATTACCAACGGATTTGACTCCGAGAGTCATCAGGAAGTTCCGCCTTCAGATAGGTTTACGATATCGCATATTGGTTCGTTGTTATCAGAGCGAAATCCTCTTATATTATGGAAAGTGCTAGATATTTTAGTGAGGGAACATGCTGGCTTTAGAGATCAATTTGAACTTCAACTCGTAGGAAAAGTCAGTAAAGAGGTCGTGGATGTCATTAAAAGCTTCGGTCTCGAAAAACACCTTACGCTCGTAGGGTATGTGTCTCATCAGGAAGCGATTGCTTTGCAATGCGAAGCCTCCGTTTTACTACTTATAGAAATTGATGCAGCAATCACCAAAGGAATCATTCCAGGAAAAGTATTTGAATACTTGGCAGCAAAACGTCCGATCTTAGCTTTAGGTCCTAAAGATGCAGATGTGAGTGAGATTATTACCACCACGCAAAGTGGCTATTACTTTGAGTACACGGAAGAGGAAGCCTTGAAAGAAGCGATTTTATACCTATTTAATAACTACACTTCCAAAAAATGGACGAAGGGCAGGGATGCACATATTTCAAAATACCATCGTAAACAATTAACCCAAGTACTTGCTACTTGTATTGACTCCTTATAAGCTATGGGTATTGTTATTAAGCAATCATTTAATAATCTAATCACGACCTATTTAGGGTTTGGGATTGGAGCGCTTAATACGTTGTTTTTATACACCAACTTCATGTCTGAGCAGTACTACGGTTTGGTCAGTTTTATTGTGTCTACAGCTATGATTTTGATGCCTTTTATGGCCTTTGGTGTTCAAAATACGCTCGTGAAGTTTTATTCTGCCTATAAGGACAAAGAACAAAGTGTTTTTTTAAACTGGATGCTCATATTACCACTGTTAGTAGCCATTCCGGGTGCTTTATGTTGTTTCTTTTTTTATGAGCAGATCGCCTCTTTTTTATCCAAAAAGAATAATATTGTGTATGACTATGTATGGTATATTTTAATCATTGCGGTATCCTCATCCTACTTTGAAGTCTTTTTTGCATGGTCAAAAGTGCAATTTAAAACCATTTTTGGGAACTTTATGAAGGAGGTATTCCATAGACTTGCAATTACTATTCTCCTAGTTTTACTAGCTTTTAATTTGTTAAGTATTGATGCCTTTTTAATAGCGCTTGTATTTGTGTATGTGGCACGTATGGTGGTGATGAGTATATATGCGTGTAACCTCAAGCGTCCTAAATTTATACGTCATACGATTAGAAGCATCAGTACGCCTTCAAAACGTCCTCAAAATTTTCTTGATATTATTAAGTATACGACCTTGATCATCATTGCGGGTTCTGTTGCTAGTCTATTATTAGATCTGGATAAAGTAATGTTAGGATTGTATGAGGAGATTGAAAATGTAGCTTTCTATTCTGTGGCTATTTATATTGCTACGGTCATTGCAGTGCCAGCACGTGCGATGCACCAGATTACGTATCCTATGGTAGCCAAAATGCTTAACGATAACGAATACGAAGAGATGCGAAAACTCTATCATAAGAGTTCGCTTACCTTGTTTATCATTGCATCTCTGTTGTTTTTACTGATTATATGCAATCTTTCCAGTTTATACGATATGGTCACCGAGAGTTATAGTGCGGGGTTTTATGTGGTCTTATGTATCGGTGCGGCTAAGCTTTTAGATAATTGTTTGGGAATTAACAATGCGATTCTTTACAATAGTAACTATTATAGAATCATCTTAGTATTAGGTGTTTTATTGGTGATTGTAGCGATTATTCTCAATACGATCTTCATTCCTATGTTTGGCATCAACGGTGCTGCTATTGCTACGTTTGTGGCTTCTGTACTGTATACCTTATTTAAAATTGGGATCGTCTATAAAAAGTTCGGAATGCAACCTTTTACACAAGGGTCGCTTAAAACATTTTTACTACTCCTGTTATTTTTTGCTGCTTTTTATTTCTGGGATTTTTCCTTTCACCCGTTTATAAATATTGTTTTAAAATCAGTTTTATTGGGTGGATTATACATCGCTGCGATTTATTTTCTTCGGGTATCCAGTGATATTACTAAGGGGATTCAGGGTGTATTCAAAAGAAAATCCCCATAAAACAATTGTTTTATGAGGATTTTCAAAACTAACCAACCAAAAATCTATAATCTTCTACCGCCTTGTTCATTACCATTGTTGCGGTTTCTTTCTCTGTAAGGCGTGGTGTTATCATAAAATGTTCCATTTCTATGATGACGTATCACACGTCCTTCTGTATATCTAATTTGACCGCGACGGTTATAAAATATTCTCATATTACCGACACGTACTAATCTCCCTTGTCTATATCTTAATGTGATATTTCCTATTTGATTCACTTTGCCATTACGGTTGTAATAGATAAAGTTTCGTCCTACTTTGGTGATATTTCCATAATAATCATAGGATACATATCTGTTATTTCTACGATTTGTATATATCGTGCCTGGCGCATTATAGCCGCGTCTTCCACGTAGTTGTGGGTTTATAAAATTAAAATCAAAGCCTCCATTTGGAAAGATGGTGAATGCTACACCACGTTGTACAAAATGGATGGTTTGTGATTCATTGTAACGTATCCCTGTTGTGTTGTTGTGATCGAGATTTGTCACTTCATTTGCTTGAGCAGTCATTCCTCCAAGGAATAAAACTACTAATACGAATACTTTTCTCATACTTAAAAATATTAGGGTTAGTACGTTACCGACTTTCGGCATACGCTTCTGCTCTTCTATAAAACAAGGAGCGTGCCATTATTTTAAAGTACTGATTTTTAGTATTTTAATTTTATTTAAGAGAATGTATTATAAAAAATAAAGTGATCCCTTACTAAAGATCTGATGAATCATCTGTAACAAAGAACGATCAAGGGGTGTACAGGTGTAACTTATCAATGTCTAACACCATCTATTACATTTGATCAGTGTACATCAGATATCCTCTATTGCTAAGTTTATTTTTAAAAAGCGAGTTTAGGCTCCCTTTTCTTTCCCTTTACTTTTCATATTTGGTGCCTTACTAAAATTACGGTTTTTCCGTAACTATCTGATTGTCAATTATTTTTGTTATTTTAGGTGTATTATTAACCTTAAAAATTTTCTTATGTTAAAGAACATTTCAAGTTTAGGAGCAGTCTTAAACAAAGCAGAACAAAAAAGTATAGAAGGAGGAAGACTCACTCTTACAAGTGTTTTAGTTTGTACCGCAAACACTATTGGTTGGAATTGCGGACCACCACATTGTCCAGGAGTATGTACGACTGATTATAGTGGCGATCCTTATTGTCTTCCTTATTAATTATAAAGATGTATCATAAAGTGAAAAGGAGAGGCTCTATTTGAACTTCTCCTTTTTGCTTTACGATAGTTCTATTTTTTTTAAGATTACAAATTAATTCGTTGTGATTTTGGGTAGCGTACTTCATACGAAAACCGTTTCTCCGTATTGCTGTTGGAGTCTATGGTAAGGGTCCATTTGAGTAGCCCTGTTTCTTTATCATAATTTGCATCTCCTGTTTCTATATCATCTACTTTGATTTCTTTGTTTTGAGATTTCGGAATTCTATCGACCAGTTGAAGGTTGATGCTCGTGGCTTTATTGTTTTTGATCTTGATCTCGTATTTGTTATCTACAATACGTTGTGATCCAATAAAGGAAGTCGCTTTAAAATTATCTAGTTGTTCACGTTTGATGATCACATTAGGATCGACTCCCAAAGAAACCGTTAATGCTTCAGTAGTCGCAAGCGGATCGATAAAGGTCTTTCCAGAAAAGCTTCCTTCAAAATACACATTGGCTTCTCCGGGTAATAGACTGTATTGTGCCCAATCTTTGATACTTGCTGTCAAGAATACATTTTCATTGATGATCGGAGCTGCAAAGTACTCATAGGTCGCGGGGATTTTAAAGGTATCTACTTCAATGACGGTTACATCACCATCTGAAGGGATGGAATAGTTCTTTTTAATTTCAAAGCGAGTGGTGGTCAGGCCGTCTAGTTTTATATCTCCAGTGGCGGTATAGTTTATGGGAGTGCTCGTAGAAACTCCAGACGCTTTTCCTGATAGCATTCTTCCGATATCTTCTGATGAAACTTCACTTACGGCATAGCCTAATGCCTTCTTTTCTCTACTCAATCCTTGAGCAGTGATAACAATTTCATCTAGTGCAGCGGGAGATTCCCGAAGGCTTACATTCATAGTACTTGCATGAATAGGAAGTTCTTCTGATTGAAATCCAACATAAGAGTATACTAATTCTTGTCCTTTGGCTATATCTATGGTATATCTACCATCAAAATCTGTTTGAGTGCCTATACTGGTTCCTTTAATAATCACATTAACACCTGGTAATGGACCATTTGAGTCTTGAACAATCCCAGTCACTCGTTTTACCGTAGGATTGTATTTATAGTTATACGAACGAGTGCTTCGACTTGTATTTCTATAATAATTATGTACAAACTGTAGGTATTTGGTGTTGACTTCTGGTTTGATATTATTGGTATTTGGATCACCTGTAGAGATGATTAGAGAGACATCATCCCATGCGGCGCCTGTAGTTTGATATACGTGTGCTTTGTAGGCAAGGTCTAAGGGAGCATCGATGTTTTTTGCTTTCAGATCATAGATAGGATACCATCCTGCATTGGCTACGTTATATTTTAAAATAAGCGGAAGTGTTGCTGGGCGCTCACTGTTTATTTTTAACGTGATCTTTCCGGTGCTTTTTTCTTCGGTGATATTAAGTTCGTTGAGTTGTTTTGTCACATCTTGGTTCTTAATTTGAAGCGCATATCTGCTACGCTCTGTATCTAACATCTCGTTCTTAATTTGTGTGATACGCTGTCTGTAATAGGTTGCTAGCGCTTTTATTTTTTCTAAACTCACTTCTTGTGTGGTACTCCCTAGTTTTTGGTTTAGGTTGATGACTTCTTCCTCTTTTTGCAGACCGATGATGTGATTGTTTAGTTTTTTGATACTAAACTCTAGTTCCTTTTTCTCTTGTTGTAGCGCTTCAACGGCTTCGGTATTTTGTTGTTTTTTAAGGTAGTCAATGCTGTAATTGATAGACAGAATAGAGGCTTCTCCAAGCCCAGAGACTTGAATGCTATTTTCGTCTATGGTATTGGATAGGTTGTCAAAAATCACGGTGGTGGTTCCGTTTTTTACGAGTACGCTACTGGTTCTTTCTATTTGTGCGCCGTTTAAGTAGACAGTCACTTTTGAGATGTCTGAAGTTGCTTTCTTTTCGGAAGACGCGACGTCTTCAATAGATGTAGTGCAGAGTGCTTTTTTTGGGGTTGAGTCCGCTTTCGCGAAAGCGTAATTAGCAACAAAAAAGGCTAGGAGTAGGAGTGTTTTTTTCATGGTTTCTTGATATATGGGACCAAAAATAGGGTCAAATAACAGATGAAGAAACCTACAATGAGGGAAGTGGTGTTTTTGATTAGTAAAATAGACCGTTGCGGTAGGGATCAGATTCCCGGCTTCACGAGAATGCCATATTATTCTAAAAATTTAGCTTTTAATGCTGGGGTAGGGATCATACAGGATTCTTTCTTACCGTACCATTTGTAACGGTTACGGGCGATGTAATCATAGACCAGATTTCTAATAAATGCGGGAATAATGAGGAATATAGCAAGTAGCGGATAGGCACCAGAGAGCGAGCGAGCGATGTGAAGTGCCGCCGCCGATTTTGTATAGGCTTTCTCCTGATCTACCAGAATAATAGAATCTACTTTTTCTGAGTCTATTTGATGTTTTTGGAGCAATGATTTACCGATGTCACTTTGTAGAGGAGCGTATCTAAAAAGATCTTTGGGGTCATGTTTGATGACAAAGGTGATGGAGGAGTTGCATAGGTTACAAACGCCATCAAATAGGATAATTTTTTTGTCTTTTGGTATTTCCATGAATTCCCGTACTTCGGCTACGCTCAGTATAAACTCTAACGGGAATCTCACCCCGATATCACTATTTTTATTTTATAATGACAAAGATACTGCCCATATCATAGAGTTTTTCTAAAATCTTGTTAAGCTTATTTGTGTGCTTTCGCACTTCGGCTACGCACTTCGACAAGCTCAGTGTGACATCCAGTATAAACTTATACGTACTTACGTTACTTGAAAGCGTATTTAGAAAGGAAAGTATTAGCTAGCACTTTGACAGGCTCAGTGTGACACTCCGTATACACTTCTTTTCATTTAGGTTACTTGAAAGCGTTAGTTTACTCTCCTATATTTTTTTCTATATCCAAAAAGTTTGGATCCTGTGGTGTCATAATCTGTTAGTATCAATTCTGTATCGGTCAACTTTTCAATGATATATTGATTATCTCCCATGGAATGACCTGCTACCTGAATACTCATAGTAATAATGGAATCATTTCTTACATATTTTAGATTCAAATCATTCTTTAACTCTGTAGCTGTTGAGTCTGCTTTAAATACTAGGGTAAACCCGTCGCATGAATATTCAAATTCTTCTCCAGTAAATATATTTCTACTTATCGTCGTGCCGTCATCAAGTTCTTTATGATAACATTCCCATGTACCGAGATGGCTATAGGTTTTTTTTGAGGTCTCTGAGCAAGAGATGAAACATACAAGGATGAGTAAGCATATAGATAATTTCATTTTTTCAAATGTGGTATTACATTATTTTTTCTTTTTAGCCTGTACAAATTCTAATTGATCTACTGAGACCTTGGTGGTAAACATACCGTAGTCAACGGTGGCTTTTCCTTTTTCTATAAGATCAATGACGCCCACGGCTTTTCCGTCATACATCCGTACGCGATCGCCTACTTTTAAAATAGGTTTTGGTTTTTCTACTTTTGGGGCTTCCTTTTTGGCTTCTTGTTTCTTTTTACGGATCACCGCCACTTTCTTTTCGACTTCCTTTTGGACTTGGACTTCTTTTTGTTTTTGGATTTTTGCTTGCTTAACGGATTGTTTTTTTCGTTTCGAATTCTCTATCTGAACAATTTTCATGAGCTCGGCTACGAGTTCGCGTTTTTTCTTATCATGATAAAACTTCTCACTAGCCGTGTCTAATTTTTGCCCTAGATAGATAAGCCGTTGATTGCTATCATAGAGTTCTTGATAGTTTTCTAGCTTGGCTTGTACCTTCGCATTGACTTCTTGCAATTTCTGATCTTGCTGAAGTGCTTTCTGCTCTTTTTCTTTAAGTACAGAGGTTGTTTTGGCCAATTTACTGCGTTCTTTTTGGAGATCGGCAATGCTCTTATCAAAACGTATTTTGCCTCGCTCTACTTTCTTTTTGGAGCGGTTAATCAGCGAGTAGGGGATGCCATTTTTTTGAGCGACTTCAAAGGTAAACGAACTTCCTGCTTCTCCTAGATGTAATTTAAAGAGTGGTTCTAGCGTCCTGGCGTCAAAAAGCATATTGGCATTGACAATCTCTTTGGTCTCATTGGCCATCATTTTAAGATTGGCGTAATGGGTGGTGATGATCCCGTAGCTTTCACGTTCGTGAAAAACTTCTAAGAACGTCTCAGCCAATGCACCTCCTAGTTCTGGATCGGATCCTGTCCCAAACTCATCAATAAGAAAAAGGGTGTATTTATCACATTTCTTAAGAAAATAATTCATGTTCTTAAGGCGGTAGCTATAGGTGCTCAGGTGATTTTCAATGCTTTGATTGTCTCCTATATCTGTAAGGACTCTATTAAAAAGACACATTCTTGAGTACTCATGTACAGGGACAAGCATCCCACTCTGCAGCATCAGTTGTAAGAGCCCTACTGTTTTTAATGTGATACTTTTTCCTCCGGCATTAGGGCCAGAAATCACAATAATACGGCTCTCTGCATCTAGATGAATGTCTTGAGGAAAGGTTTTGTCGCCTTTTTCTTTATTGCTTAGATAGAGTAAAGGATGGTACGCATCCTTAATCGTAAGTTCTCTTTCTTTTGTAATGGTGGGTAAAATCGCGTTGAGTTTCTCTGCATATTTTGCTTTGGCAGCAATTACATCGATGGTGCTTAGGAGTTCTTGGTAATCCGAAAAAAGCGTAATAAAAGGACGAATGGTATTGGTCAGTGCCTTTAAAATTCGTTTTATTTCTTCGTCTTCTTCAAAGAGTAAGTTGTTAAGTTCTCGTTGTGCTTGAAGGGTTGCTTCGGGTTGGATATAGACAATACTTCCCGTTTTTGAGCTTCCCATGATGGAGCCTTTCACTTTGCGACGATGCATTGCTGTCACAGCCAGTACGCGAACGTTCTCTACTACAGATTCTCTAATATCATCTAGATAGCCGTACCCATTATAACGTCCTAAGGCGGAAGCAAAACTGGAGTTTATTTTACCTTTCATTTGATTGATGCTCCTACGGGTATTTTGTAATAGGGGAGAGGCATCATCTCGTAATTCTCCATATTTATCAAAAATCGCATTCACAGCATCTATAATTACCGTGGTATATTCTGTGTGTACGACGGTGTTATGAAGCGTGGGATACCGCTCTTGGTATTTAGCAAAAAACTTGATATGAATATTGACTGTTTCAGAAATACTGGAGAGCTTTTTAAAACTTCCTCTTTCTAATACGCTGTCTTCTATGTCTAGAAATTTGATCTCGCGATCTATGGGATCATACCCATGGTTTGGAATGACCGTTTCGTGAAATCTAGAGGACACATATTCGTTGGTTTGGTGTAATCCAAAAAGTACGTCTTTTGAGGAAGCATAAGGAACAATAGCGAGGGCTTTCTCTTTCCCATGTTCGGTGACACAGCGTTCTGCAACGTGTTCACATACGGTATAGAATTCGAGGTCTTTAAGTGTTTTTTGATGTATGTTTATCATCTTTTGGATGCTGTGCTGAATAGGTGTTAGTTACTTCATCACAGGGTATTATTTTTCTTTATAAATTATGATTCATAGCCTGTATAGCGACACAAAAGTACAGAATAAATAAACTGAATACTATAATTTATACAAGAACAAAGGCCTTAAGGGTTTTTCAAAACTTCTTAAGACCTTATACTATGTTTTTCTTTTCTAATAATTATCCTGAAGTAGTAGCTGAAAAGAGACATTTAAAGGATGATCTTATGACAGTAAACGAACCAGAGTCTGTAGTTGTCGTATCTGCAGTATCCTCAGTGGGTTCTGATTCTCCCCCTCTTATTTTCCATAAATCATAGCTGTTCAATCGTGCAATATTCATTTTCTGAAATTGTAATTTTGAATTGTGGTTGATTTTTTTCATGGTTTTTAGTTTTTGGTTTAATGATACCTAAAGTTAAGAGAAATAAATGATTATGATATACTTTTAAAGCTTTTGATCATCTTCATTCATAAATAAAGACATCTATTTTAGGCTAAAGCATCTAATTTTTTAATAAAATAGGAAGGATAGATACCGTATACCTTATAGAATGTTTTTGAAAATGATTCCGCACTTTTAAAACCACATTCTTCTGCAATGGCTTTTATTGTAAATCGACGGAGCTTGGCTTCAGATTTTAATTTCACAAAGGCATATTCAACCCGTAATTCTTTGATATAGGTAGCAAAACTTTTTTGTTTAAAATGATTGATAACCTTCGATAAATAGTTACTGTTGGTATTCATTTTTATAGCAAGACTAGTCAATGTGATTTTAGAATCAATATAGGCATGTGTTTTTTCAAATTCTGATAGTTTCATCAATAGTTCGTCTATGATTTCCTTAGGAATGTCTGGTGGGGAAGTTTCAGAAATAGTTGGTTTTACATGTTCTTTTGGTGTATCTGTTTTTATTAATTCTTCAAACCTCTTTTTATAAAATGTCTTTTTTTTGTATTGATAGGCTGTTACGCCTATGATTCCAGATAGCATGAGTAGTAAAACAAAAGTAGCCGTACTAGATTGTTTTTTGTCAAGTTGTAATTGCTCTATAAGCTGTTCTTTACTATTGATCAAGCTAGGAATATCTAGTTTGTTTGTAATCTCTTGATTGACATATTTATAACGATTATCAATGATACTATCTACCTGTATAAGTTTTACGGTGTATTTGAGTTGTTCTTCTAAGTCCCCCTCTTTTCTGTAATGTTTTATGATTTGTTGATAGGCATTTGTATACTCTGGCGAGATATCGTTTGTTTTCTGAACGATGCTGTCTACTTTTTTATAATTTAAAATAGATTTCTCTTCATTATTTAAATACGAATACGCTTTCCCTAGGTAGAAATATCCGCTTGCGATGGTTGTTTGATCCTGGATTTTCTCAATATAGGGTAATGCTCTTGCAATATTGGCCTCTGCCTCAACATACTCTTTGTTTTGGAGTCTTAGGATTCCATCTAATAATAGGAAATGATAATAATTTATAGACGTATCAGATTCGTTTTTATCCAATAATCCTAGTCGTGTGTAGACTCTTGCAGAGTCCAAATAATTCATTTTTCTGTAGGCATCTGCTAGCGAGAATAACACATTGTAATACAGGGGTGAGTTTTCATCTCTATAATTTTTTTCAACGACATATTTATAGCATTTTTTAGTGATTGTTAATGCTTCTTGGTTTTTGTTGATCGTCGATTTTAGTCGACCTAAGCTTTGATTGATTAAAAACTCCAAATGTACTTTTCTACTGCCATGATTATAATATGCGGCCTTAATATAATTGTCTAGTGCATTTTTATAGAGGTATTTTCTATGATAATACACCCCTTTATCAAAGTAGGCAGTGGCAGGAAAATTTTGATTTTTTAAGTTTTTTGATACTTCTATGATCGTATCATATAGATGGAAGAATTTTTCATCTTCGCCGCTAGAAATTATTTTTAAATAGTAGCCTTTGGCAATTTCTAAGGAGTCTTTTTCTTTTTTTGCTTTATTCAAATACGCCTGAACATAGGTGTGATTCACAAGAGAGTCAGTAGCTGATTTGAAAAATAATTCTTGTATTTCTTGGTATTCTAATTCACTAAGCGAATCTAGGGTACGCTCTTGCGAAAAAAACGGTGTAGCTATAAAAAACAATACAATAAAGATATTTCTATTCTTTGTTACTTGCATTTTGCCTTAGGTTAGGGTCTGTATTAATGGTTTGGATAAAAAAGGTTCTTAAAGATAGGGTATTAAGACTTCTTTAACAAAGAGGCTACTATGTAAAATACACTAAGGCTTTTTATAGATTCACGATTACAATCTTTCAGACAGTTTAGGAAATAGCTTATTTAAAGAGCTTCTGTGTATGCTTTAGTGCTAATTTTTTAAAAGAAGCACGTACCTTTATAGCTTGTTAAAGTATCGCGCATGGATTTACACATACACCCTAGTTGGAAACAAGAACTCCATGAAGAGTTTGATATGGATTATTTTAAAAATCTCACCAAATTTGTAGAGGAAGAATACACAGCGCATACTTGTTTTCCAAAAGAAAGTCAGGTCTTTAATGCTTTTAATCACTGTCCTTTTGAAGCGGTAAAAGTGGTGATTTTAGGGCAAGATCCGTATCATGGTATTGGGCAAGCCAACGGACTTTGTTTCTCTGTTAATGATGGTATAGCGATGCCGCCGTCATTACTAAATATTTTTAAAGAACTCGAGACCGATTTGGGTATTCCATTTCCTGAAACGGGTAATTTAGAACGTTGGGCATCACAAGGAATTTTATTATTGAATGCCACCTTAACCGTACGTGCTCATGAAGCAGGATCTCATCAGAAACAAGGATGGGAAACCTTTACGGATGCCGTGATTGGTACGCTTTCGCGAAAGCGTGAAAACATCATTTTCCTTCTTTGGGGTGGGTATGCTAAAAAGAAAGGCGCAAAAATTGACACGACAAAACATCACGTACTCACCTCAGGACATCCGTCGCCTCTAAGTGCAAATAGAGGCTATTGGTTCGGGAACAAGCATTTTAGTCAAACGAATGAATTGCTAAATTCTCTTGGGGAAAAGGAAATA
>CAYGQJ010000050.1:0-23913 GCA_964351845.1 uncultured Flavobacteriaceae bacterium
GGTAATTACCATCCCCATCTAGTCCTTTTCCTGTTCCGTAGTAACTCGATGCATTCGGGTCTCCACTCGGATCTCCTTTATCACCCGCTTGATTGTCATCTCCTTCACCCCCTTGAGCAACACCGTCTTTTTTAGGACCATTAATTAATGCATCTAATGCATTGGTGGTACTCTTATCTGGTGTAGGATCTGGTTTTGCTTCTTCTACGGGTTTTTCAATAGGCTTCTCTACAGGTGTTTCAACTTCAGGCGTGGGTGTTTCTTCGGGTTTTTCTTCTATGACCGGAGCATCTTCTGTATCTTGTGTCACCACTTCTTCTGTAATTTCGGGTTGAGGTGGTGTCGGCACAGGTTCTGGTGCTGTATTTTTAGGAGCAGAAGCGACCGGTTGTGTCGGTTGCACATTTCCTGATCCTACACTAGAGGTGCCAAAGTTAACGGCAATACCTCCCTCAATAGGGGGATCCATATAGTCCATCCCTACCCAAAACATCAGCAATAGGATGATCGCCATAATAATGCTACTTATGGAAAAAGATTTCTTCTTATGTGGCGTATCTAGGTATGGCACTTTGTAGTATTTTTTTTTAATTTGGGTATACGTTTATACGCTTTCGCGAACCTGCCTCGCCGGCAGGCAGGAGCGTACCCATTCTCTTTCTAATTAGGCCGTACCGCAAGTACAATCTTATATTTATTACGGTTGGCGATATCCATGATTTTTACAGCATTCTCAATAGGTACACCTTCTTCTGCTCGTAAAATAATCGTTGGTTCTTCGACACCTACTAATTCTTTAGTAATAAAGGCTTCTATCCCCTGTTCGCTCACACGTTCTTTATTTACATAAAAATCAAGGTCTTTTGTGATACTTACCGATAGGTTTTGTTTATTACTAGTCTTCCCTTTTGCTTTTGGTAAAATAAGATCCAATGCATCGGGTGTAATCGCTGGAGAGGTCAATAGAAAAAAGACCAATAACAGAAATACAATATCTGTCATAGAACTCATACTGAACTCTGGGCTTACTTTATTTCTTCCTCTTAAGTTCATACTAGATAGGTTCGTTAAGGAGGTCTAAGAAGTCTACTGCATTGGCTTCCATAGCGTGTACCACTTTATCTGTACGTACCACTAGATGATTATATCCCATATACGCAACAATACCTACAAT
This sequence comes from uncultured Flavobacteriaceae bacterium, assembly GCA_964351845.1. GTDB lineage: Bacteria > Bacteroidota > Bacteroidia > Flavobacteriales > Flavobacteriaceae > Dokdonia. The sequence continues at coordinate 1,175 of CAYGQJ010000050.1, forward strand.
AAGACCTGCAACCGTGGTAGTCATTGCTGTGTAAATACCTTCGGCCAGTGTTCCCATTTCTGCCTGCCCACTACTCGTTGCTAGCGTATGGAAAGCCATGACCATCCCAATAACAGTTCCTAAAAATCCTATCATAGGAGCGGCTCCTGCAATGGTTGCGAGTACGCTTACATTTTTTTCTAGTTTATACACCTCCAAACGACCACTATTTTCTATAGCCGTATTAATATCTTCAAGAGGATTTCCTATTCGAGAGATTCCTTTTGCGGTAAGTCTCGCCACAGGTGAATTGGTTTGAGCACATAGAATTTTTGCAGCTTCTATGTTTCCATTGGATACATTGTCACGTATTTGATTCATGAAGTTGCTATCTATTTTTGAGGCTGCTTTGATCGCAAATAAGCGTTCAAAATAAATGTATATAGCCACAAAAAGTAAGACAAATAAAACACCTATAATGACCATACCGGAGACACCTCCAGTAACCAAAAGGTCTATAATAGATAGTGTTTTTTCTACAGGCTCATCTGTAGTAAGTGCATCGGCAGCATCTTGAGCGCCATCTTGCAGTAACATATTAATCATAATTCAGGATTAGTTAAGTTCATAACGCATTATATGGGGAATAAGTATGTGTTATAATGAGAACATGATGACAAGGTATATATAGCCTACTAAAAATCCTACCGCCGCAAGCCAAGAGATTTTTTTGAGGTACCATATAAAATCGATCTTCTCCATTCCCATCGCAGCAACTCCTGCTGCCGAACCAATAATCAACATACTTCCTCCTGTTCCTGCTGCAAAGGCAATAGCGTGCCATAGATTGCTGTCTAACGGTTCGCTATACATTCCTATCGAAGCAGCTACTAAGGGTACATTATCAATAATTGCCGAAAACACCCCTAAGAGTGCTATTACCACATCTTGATTAGGAATTGCAGCCTGTAAGACTTCTGCTAAATACCGCAGTGTCCCTACTTGCTCTCCTCCCATGGTTCCGTAGACTAAGGTTTCCAGTGCGCCAACAGCCATTAAGATCCCTAAGAAAAATAAAATACTACTTATCTCTATACGAGATAATGCCTTGTGTGCAGAATATAAATGGCGGCGTTCTTTAGAGAAATCTTCTTCTGGATGAATATATTCTGAGACCAACCAAACAACTCCTAATGCTAACATCATTCCCATATACGGAGGTAAATGGGTGAGCGTTTTGAATACCGGCACAGAGACAATCATTCCCAGTCCTAAAAACAACATCGTTTTACTACTTAACAAACGCCCTGCTTCTTCATCATCTTCTAATTCTTCGACTTCTATATCTCCCTTGAAAGCAGGTAGATACATAGCAATCACAAAAGGAACTGCAAAACACAATAAAGAAGGTATTACCAGTGTTTTAATAAGTCCCATAACAGAAACATTATTTGCAATCCATAACATGGTAGTCGTTACATCTCCAATAGGAGACCAAGCGCCTCCTGCATTTGCTGCAATCACCACCATACCCGCAAACCAAAGTCTTTCGTTTTTGTTGCTTATTAACTTTCGCAATAGCGTAATCAAAACAATCGTTGCCGTAAGGTTATCAATAATCGCAGATAAGATAAATGCTAAGATTCCGATAATCCATAATAATTTCTTCTTGCTTTTGGTACGCACGGCTGTTTTGAGGACTTCAAAACCGCGATGCAAATCTATAATTTCTACAATGGTCATCGCTCCAATAAGGAATACGAGGATCTCTGCCGTTTTTCCTAAATGGTGTAATAAGGTGTTTTCAAACCCGTGGAGCGCATCATCGCCTCCGGTTAAAAAACTATACACGTGTTCATGAGAATCAACGACATTAAACCACCCTTGACTAAATCCAACTGCTAAAAATGCCCACATTAAAGAGGCCATAATAAGTGCCGGAACGGTTTTATCAAGTTTTAAAGGATGCTCAAGGGTAATTGACAGGTAGCCAATAACAAAAATTAGTATAATAACTGATTCCATAAAAGTTGGTTTTTAAGAAGCTTTTAAAGTAGTTGTTTTAATGCAATTTCAAAAGCGGTATTGCTAATATTTTTTCTGTCTGGGTTTTGATCATAAGTCTGCTGGATGGCATTTCTAATGGTCATAGACGTATCATTAAAAATAGCATCGTCTGTCATTTGTACTTTACGCTCCATAAAATAAGCAAATACACGAGCCATTCCGCAGTTAGAAATAAAATCTGGGATAAGACTCACTTTTGCATCTGTATGCTCCATGATAGGACCAAAAAATATTTCTTTATCCGCAAAAGGGACATTCGCTCCACATGAAATCACTTCCAATCCCGTATCGATCATTCGGTCAATTTGATCTTGTGTGATTAATCGGGAAGCCGCACAAGGCGCAAAAATCTCTGTTTCAAGATTCCAAATACGGTCATTCATTTCTTCAAAAGGAATCAAATCATCACCGCCTAGTGTATTTCCGTCTTTAGCAAGATACATGGCTTGTACCTCTTCAAAAGAAAATCCATCTTCTTTGATAAGTCCTCCTACAATATCTATAATTCCTACGATCTTAGCGCCCATTTGAGCGAGGTAATAGGCCGCTGCTGCTCCTACATTCCCAAAGCCTTGTACAACGGCACGTTTGCCTTTAATATCACCTCCGTAAATATCGTAATAATGGTGTACTGCTTCTGCGACACCATAACCTGTAATCATATCTGCTACCGTATACTTACGTGTAACATCTGGAGAGAATTTTGGGTTTTCTATGACCTTAATCACTCCCTGACGCAATTGTCCTATACGGTTGATCTTATCGGCTTCTGTGGGTTGAAAATGTCCTGTAAAAACGCCTTCTTGAGGATGCCATACACCACTTTCTTCTGTGATTGGAATGACTTCGTGGATTTCATCTACATTTAGATCACCCCCTGTACCGTAATAGCTTTTCAATAAAGGGGAAACCGCTTTATACCAGCGTTCCAATACGCCTTTTTTACGAGGATCTTTAGGATCGAAGTTGATGCCCGATTTTGCGCCTCCAATAGCAGGTCCAGATACGGTGAATTTCACTTCCATGGTCTTTGCCAACGAAAGCACCTCATTCCTATTAAGCCCTTTACGCATCCGTGTACCACCACCGGCAGCACCTCCTCGTAATGAATTAATAACTACCCAGCCTTCTGCTTCTGTTTCTGGGTCATTCCAATGAAAAACAATTTCTGGAGATTTATCTTCGTACTTTGAAAGTAGGTGTCTCATAGGTTGTATAAACACATTGTAGTGTGTTACAAATATAAAAAGTACAATGTACTTATCCGTTAAAAGAACTTATAATTATGGATAGAAAAAGCGAATCCCACGAATACCATACAATTGCGCCCACACAAAAGCCGTTAAGCATCTTTTAATTAAGCAATTAGGCAGTAGGCAACCAAATAACCCCAGCGCTATGGTCTTTGCTTGCCCCTGTAACACTTGCCAAACAATTATTCTTTCCTTCTAATTTTAAGACGCCTAATAATCCAAAAACGATTGCTTCTTTATATTCGATCAGCAATGGGTCTGGAAGAACAACATCTACCTCTTTTAACTGTTTCAGCTGTGTCATTAAAAACGTATTATACGCACCCCCTCCAGTGACTAAAACCCTGCTTCCTTCTTCAAATTGATTGGCAAGTTGTTGCGCAATATGTGTCGTAAAGGTGGCTAAAACGTCTTTAGGCGGTAAGTCAAACCCTTCTATCAAAGGAAAAATATATTCGTGTACCCATTCTATCCCAAGGGATTTGGGAGGTGATTTTTCAAAAAACGGTAAGGCATTAAGTTGTTCTAAAAGTGGGATATGGGTGGTTCCCGCTTTCGCGAAAGCGCCCCCATCATCATACGCTGCTCCTAATTTTTGTGCATATTCATTGAGCACGGTGTTAACTGCACAAATATCATACGCAATGCGAGTAGCTCCTTTTTGAAGAGATACATTAGCAAAACCTCCTAAATTGAGACAATATTCATACGACGGAAAAAGCAAATGATCGCCAATAGGCACCAAAGGAGCTCCTTGACCACCCAATGCTACATCTTGCACTCTAAAATCACAGACCACCTTACATTGAGTGATGGTTGCAATTTCTGGTAAATTCCCTATTTGAAGCGTATATCCTTGATCGGGTTGATGTAAAATAGTATGTCCATGAGCGCATATGGCAGCTACTTGATCCCGAGAGATGGTGTTTTTCTCCATAAATTGATTGATCTCCTCTCCGAGATACGTTGTATAGCTTTCATTTAATTCCTGAAGTTGGTCTTTACTATAGCGAACTGCTTTTTGAAGTTTTTCTACCCAAACTTGAGGATAGGCACGGGTTTCTGCCACGATGATCTCCGCTTTATAGTGTGGGTTTATGGTCATCTTTATATAGGCAAGATCCACCCCATCTAGGCTCGTGCCACTCATCACTCCGATAACGTTATAGTATTTTCGTTTCATCACGTTAAAATTATTGAGAAAAATGTAAGATTCTAGTATCTTTGCATACAATTTTTACATAATTCTTAAAAAATACATCCAAATGGATTTTAGTTTAACTGAAGAACATATAATGATACGTGACGCAGCACGTGATTTTGCTAGAACAGAATTACTTCCTGGCGTTATAGAACGTGATGAAAAACAACACTTTCCTGCAGAACTCGTTAAAAAAATGGGGGATCTCGGCTTTTTAGGAATCATGGTAGATCCAAAATATGGAGGAAGTGGTATGGATGCGATTTCGTATGTATTAATTATGGAAGAGTTATCTAAAATTGATGCTTCTGCTTCTGTGATTGTCTCTGTAAACAACTCTTTGGTTTGTTACGGACTAGAAGCCTATGGTAATGAGGAGCAAAAACAAAAATATCTTACCAAATTAGCAACAGGTGAGTTTGTAGGTGCTTTCTGTTTAAGTGAGCCAGAAGCTGGATCTGATGCAACGTCACAAGCAACGACTGCCATAGACAACGGAGATCATTACGTATTAAACGGCACTAAAAACTGGATTACCAACGGAGGGCGTTCTGATGTATACCTTGTAATCGCACAAACCGATAGATCTAAAGGACACCGCGGAATCAATGCATTTATCGTAGAAAAAGGAATGCCTGGTTTTGAAATAGGTCCTAAAGAAGATAAATTAGGTATTAGAGGTAGTGACACACATACACTACAATTTAATGATGTAAAAGTACCGAAGGAAAACCGAATCGGAGAAGATGGATTTGGATTCAAATTTGCCATGAAAACCCTTTCTGGGGGTCGTATCGGGATTGCTGCTCAAGCCCTAGGAATTGCCTCTGGAGCTTATGAATTAGCGCTTAAATATTCTAAAGAACGTAAAGCGTTTGGTACAGAAATTTGTAATCACCAAGCCATCGCCTTTAAACTAGCCGACATGTACACAGAAATTGAAGCGGCACGTCATTTAGTGATGAAATCGGCTTGGGATAAAGATCAAGGAAACAACTATGATCGCTCTAGCGCGATGGCAAAACTATACGCATCAAAAGTAGCGATGGAGCATACCGTAGAAGCGGTACAGGTACACGGAGGAAACGGCTTTGTTAAAGAATATCACGTAGAGCGTTTAATGCGCGACGCAAAAATCACTCAGATTTATGAGGGTACTTCAGAGATTCAGAAAATTGTGATTTCTAGAAGTTTGATCAAGGAATAACATATTCTTTTATACGCTTTCAAGGAGCATTGCGACACAGAAGTATATACTAAGTATAATTGAAGCGCGAAAGCGTATATATAAAAACTAAGCGAATCTTAATAGGATTCGCTTTTTTAATGGCGTAATTTTTGATGCTAACCGAATCCATCTAAGCATCAAAAAATGACAGCAATCATCAAGCAATTCTCCTTCTTTTTTCTTTTAATCATCATCACATCCCTGAACCTATGTTCTTGTAAAGAAGATATTACATCCCAAGAAAATAACATTGAACAAGAAATAAAAAAGGAAAATCTAAAATCGCAGGACGTCTTCTTATTTGCATCTGCCACAAAAAAAGAAGACCTAGAGTATATGAATCTTCTAGACTTCTCTGAGCTCGTTGGGCAACCTGACATTCATTATGACACACAAATGAGAGGTGATACATTAGAAATGGTTTTACACAATATTTCTAAACCACAAATCATAGAAATAATGGCTTTTGGGAAACCTGCTTTTTATAATACAAGAGCTTTAATACAACCTCAAGATTCTATTTACTTTCATTTGGAAAATGGGCAGATCACTTTCCATAAAGCGAACACTCCTGAAAATAACTTCTTTTCAAAAATCACATCACAAGATATGCAATGGCCAAACTTTACTGGAGATATTGCGACTTACAAAAAGGATGTGGTAGCGATGCGAGAAAAACGCAAGGAACTATTGGAGACGTTCATAAAAGAAAATCCTGAAGTATCAGAAACTTTCAAAACGAGTGTCGCAGATGAGATGAGGTTCGAATACTTATATCAGTTAGTAAACCCTAGATCCATTAAACCCTCTGTAGAAGGAGCTGTGATCAATAATTACAATAATGGAGAAGGACTTCTCGCTACCCTAAGAGCTTCTAGATACAACTCAGAAAAAGACATGCTTAATTTTAGCACCTATTATGATCAAGTAACTATAGCCGATTTCCAAAAACCTGAATATGTTAATAATGATTATTTTAAACGCACATTGAGTAACATGATACGGCATTATTTTGCAGAATATGACTACCTCAACTACTCCAAAGAAACATTCCTCGCCGAAAAAAAATTCATAGATGAAAACCTTGACGGCGAACTAAAAACATTTACACTAGGGAGACTCATTTATGATTACAATGAAAAAGGCTTTGGTCGTGGCACCCAGGATCTAGAGATACTACAAGCGGCTATTACAGAGCTTAAAGCTAGAACAGATAAACCATCCTATCTAGAAACCATGCATACCATACAAACGAGTATTGAAATTATTGGCAATAGCATTCCTGACCACGTCCTAGAAGAAAAATTACTGACCACAACACTGGATACGATCACTGTTGGTGACGTATTGCAAAATACAAAAGGTAGGATACGCACCTTAGATTTTTGGGCTAGTTGGTGCGCCCCTTGCATCAAGGAGATGAAAACGACAAAGAAATTTAAAGAAGGATTAGCACTTCAATATAACACTGACTGGATTTACATTTCTGCTGATGAGGTTCAAGAAGATTGGCTTAAAAAAACAAAACAACTTCAAGAATACATCCCAGAAAACAAACACTATCGATTTGTATCACCTTTTAAATCAAAGCTTCTCAAGCTTTTAAAAGCTAGAAAAAACAATAAGGTCTATGTGCCAAGATATACAATCCTAGACAGTGATAATAGTGTAGCATTTGCCATTGCACCCCATCCTTCTGACAGTATTTCCTTTAAAAAAGACATTGAAGAAATAGCCAATAAATAATAAGCATTCTCTAAAGCACGCTTTTGCAAACCTATCTCACGGGCACGCAGGAGCGCGTTAACTATTTAAAAGGTAAAAACTAAGATTACAACTCGTATCACCTAGCACTTTTATTGTACTTTCGCGGAGCACATAAAACCATCCTTATGGCTAGAGGAATTGTCTATATGCTTATCGCTGCATTCGCCTTTGCGTGGATGAATTTGCTAGCAAAATATTTAGAGGGATTTCATTACACACAAACTGTTTTCTTTAGAGCCCTAGGAACATTTGTCTTTATTTTCCCATACATGCTTTACAAAAAAGTCCCTGTAGTGGGTAAGAATGTATTTTGGTTAAGCCTCAGAGGGGTTTTGAGTTTTGTATCCCTTGCCTTATTTTTTAAAGTAATACAAGATATCCCCTTAGGTTCTGCAGTGGCTTTACGTTATACAGCACCTATCTTTAGTGTGATTCTTGCCTATTTTTTCTTAAAAGAAAAAGTAAAACCTTGGCAGTGGGTTTGCCTTATCCTATCGCTGGTAGGTGCCTTTATTATGAAAGGAGTTGATTTGAGAATAGACACACTCAGTTTTATACTCATCATGTTTTCATCTCTTTTGGTGGGTGGGGTATTTGCGATTGTGCGCTACCTAGGCTCACGTGAGCATTACCTGACGATCATCAACTACTTTATGGTCTTTTCTATTGTAGGGAGTTTATTTTTTATTCAATATTGGCGTATGCCCGTGGGTGAAGAGTGGTGGCCTGTCTGTATTATTGGAGTTTTGGGCTTAATCGGTCAGGTATTTTTAACGCGTTCTTTTCAACTTGCAGATACAAGTACAGTAGCCCCCATCAAATATATGGAGCTTGTATATGCCTTGCTTTTTGGGTTTTTCTTATTTAATGAGAGCTACTCCTTCTGGCCTATTTTTGGAATGACCCTTGTCGTCTTGGGAATGCTGCTAAATGTTTGGATTAAACGTAGGGGATGATTTCGCGAAAGCGTATAAAGATTAAAAAATCACAACTGTTTTAAAAGAGCTGCTGTAAAAACCTTTAGCCTTTTTTGAAAACTAGTAATTTCACTCGCATCAGAAGTATAAGAAGTCATATCGTTTGTAGTCGCTATCGTTTTTAAATACCAATCACTCCAAGCTTCTAGGATTTCTACTTGGCTTTCTACAGAAGCCCCGTTTACAATCGCTTTTTTACTCAATTCAAACTCGGTCGTCAATCGTTTCTGGGCTGCAGTAACAATTTCTTCCCGCATCCAATCTGCAGTGGTTTCATCACTATTAAGTAATGTATAGGCACTCACTAATGCGCCTATCCCTACATTTTTCATGGTTTCTTGAGACACCTTATCTATACGATCATTATCTGTATGATAAAACTGATCTGTAAAATGCCATAATAGAATCCCCGGAAGATCAGCATCTAAAAAGGGCGTATGGTCGCTACCGCCTTCAAAAGGATTTGTTCTTACTTCCCAATCTGCGCGTTTCCCTTGATCTTCAAAGACGGTGATTATAAAATCATTCAGATAATGGGGTTTCATCTCTTCTAACGTCAGTTCCCTGCCTCCCCATTCTGTGTGTTTATCATTTCCTCGTGTCCATATTGCACTTGGGTCCGGCATTTTTTCTATCAAAAAAGTACCACCAGTGACAGCTGTATTCTCACCGACCATATCTAAACTAATACCCCAATGAATGGCTGACGTTCGCTTCTCTTTTTCTTCGATATAGCGACGTGTCGAAATAATTTCATCTCCCCAGAGAAATGTCAAAGTCCTTTTGAGGTTTAATTGTTCGCTTTTAATAAGAGCGGCTGTTGTAAGGGCCATCTCTAATTGGGTTCCTACGCCAGTGGCATTATCATTTGCACCAGGCTCTTGAATATGGGCGCTAAACACAAGGCTCTCCTTTGGTAACTCAGCCCCTTTTACTTGAGCAACCACCGTTAGTTCTTCTGACGGGTATATGTTCGTTTTCACGAAAGCATTCACAGTCACTTTGCCTTTAGCTAACGCTCTTTCTAGTCTTTCTTTTGCTTGATAGGATAAAGCAATACCCCATGCTGGCGACTCCTCAGTATACGGAATACCCCTAAACTGAATAGAGGTTACATTTTTTTCTGGCTGTAGGTAATCAGGATTATTATAACTGATTAATCCCAACGCACCTCCCTCAATAATCGCTGATTTGTAGAATCGATAAGGACTCGCATGTACATAAACAATTTTCCCTTTTACATCTAATTTTTCGAGATCTTCTACCTTTTCTACATATATGACTTCTGCAGTAACGCCTTCTACAGGTGTTGACCTTGCATTCTGATAGATCATATTTCTATTGGTCTTGTATTCTAGTAAAGGGGCTTCCTCTCCTTGAATACGAAGCGTAGCATCTACAGGCTCCCAAGTAGGGCGCTCCATCGCTCTTTTTTCTATTCTATAGGTAAAAATAGCTGCTTCTGTAGCTATAGACTCTTCTACAAAACCAACAGCTTCTAATTTTTCAACAATTCGATACACGGTTTTATTAAACCCTGTGTTTTCTGCAACTCTCCAAAATTGCTCCACAAAAGCGGTCGTTTCCAACGCTACATCACCGTTAAATTTTGGTGTAACCATTTGAAAGTACGTATCTGTTACACTTGCTGTTTCTTTCTTTTCAGAACAGCCTAACAGTACAATATTCACTAAAGCAAACACTAAATAAAACCGTGTATATTTCATAAGGTACGCCTACTGCTTAATGGCTTCTTTGGGGTTTAACAACACAGGTGTTCCATAGCCTAATTGTTCCATTTTTTTCAACTGTGTTTTGGCATCGCCTACCACGAGATAAATCATTTTATTAGGATCCAAGTATTTATCAGAAAGTGCTTTGATATCTTCTACGGTCATTTCCCTCACCGTAGCTTCTCGTTGTTTTGCGTAATCTACCGGAAGATTCAATTCTGAGATATTAGAAAGCATCCCTAGTTTTGCTCTACCCGTTTCAAAAGCACGTGCATTACTTTTAATTAAAAAGCTTTTAGACACGTCTAGATCTTCTTCACTAAAATTCGCTCCATACTCTTCAAGAATTTGTTTTACTAAAGCTGCACTCTCATAAGTTACGTTAGAACGTACACCACTTGAAATGGTGAAGTCTCCAGGAATAGCAGTACCGCTAAATCCAGATCTGATGCCATAGGTATATCCTTTTCCTTCTCGTAATTGTTGTGTCAGTTGTGAAGCAAATCCTCCACCGCCTAAGCGGTAATTCATCATGCGAGCTGGATAATAGTCTGGGTCAGTTGCAGCAAGAGCAGGGTATCCAAAACGCAGCACCGATTGTTTTGCTCCGGGAACATCATAAAAATACACTTTTGACTGTGCTGGTCGTGCAGGCATTTCATACGTAGGAATCGTCACTACTGTAGCCTCCATATTTTCATTAATCCCTGTTAATGATGTAATGACTCTATCTTCTTTTATATCTCCTACTACATACATGCTCGCTACCGTTGGCGACAGGTTTTTATAAAATGCTTTTAAATCCTCTACTGTAATGTTTGCTATAGAAACAGGAGTTCCTAATCGATTGTGCGATAGGATGTGCTTATCTCCATAGATTAGTTTTGCATACTCATTAGCTGCGATACTGTTTGGATTTGCTTGTTGTTGTACGATTTGACTCATCACACGTTGCTTAATGATATCAAATTCCTTCGCATCCCAACGAGGTTGTAGTATAATTTCTTCAACCAAAGCCATGGTCGCTTCATAATTTTTGGCGAGTGTATTACCAGAAACCGTCACGCTTTCATCTCCTGCATACACATAAATGGAGGCCCCTAAGCTTTCGATAGCTTCCTCTAGTGCTGCCGTTGTCTTGGTAACTGTCCCCTTGGTCATTAATTGAGCCATTAGATTTGAAACACCTACTTTCTCAGCGTTTTCTAATAACAATCCTCCTTTAAAACTTAGTTGGAACTCTACCAAAGGCACTTCTGAGTTTTCGATTCCTGACACTTTTATTCCTGAAGAAAGCTCTTTTTGCCATACTTCGGGAATATTGAGTTCTGGTGCAGTTCCATAAGATGGTTCGACAGAGCGGTCAAACGAAGAAGGTGTTTTTTCATAGGTTGCAACAATACTAGCATCAAAGGAATCTTCTGCCCCATCAACTATTTTTTCTTCGACTACTTCGGCTAGCACTGAATTAGCCAATGCTAAATCTACTTGTCCATTAGGCACAAAACTCGTTGCAATAAAGTTTTTGTCTTTAATGTAGGTATTGTACACACGCATCACTTCTTCTGTGGTTACAGCTAAAATGTTCTCTATGTCTTTTGCAATAAACCCAGGATCACCCGCAAATGTTTCATATTGTGCTAATTGAAACCCTTTTCCAAGCACACTTGAAAGGCCATTGTAAAAATCGGTTTCTTGTCCTGCTTTGATACGATCTATCGCAGACTGCGGAATGCCTTCTGATTCAAATTTCGCGAAAGCGTCATTGATACTTTGTGCGACCTCATCCAAATCTTTTCCTGTAAAAGCGCGAACTTGAACGCGATATTGTCCTGCTAATTCCGACGCATAATTGTACATCGTCACATTGGAAGTAAGTTGCTTGTCATCGACCAATACTTCATTAAAAGGAGCTTTTTTTCCATCTGAAAGATACCTTGCGAGCAAACTAAGCGCATACGAATCTTTGTGATACATTGGTACCGTAGGCCACGACATCGTAAGTTGAGGTGTGCGCGCAAAATTATCTTCGTAGTATAGCTTTTTAGTTTCAACAACTGTCACCTCAGGTGTTTCTAACGCGGGCACTGCTTCTCCTTTTTTAATCTCATCAAAATATTTGTGAACCCATGCCTTGGTTTGTTCTGTGTCAAAATCTCCTGCAATGGTTAACACCGTATTATTAGGTGTGTACCAGCGATTATAAAAATCTTTTACATCTTGTAAAGTAGCATTTTGCAAATCTTCTAACGATCCTATGACCTGCCAATTATACGGATGGTTTTGGGGATATAAATTCTTGTCTACCACATACTGCACATGACCATAAGGGCGGTTATCTACACTTTGTCTTTTTTCGTTTTTTACGACTTGTTTTTCTTTGGCAAGTACGGGATCTGTGACCGTATTGATAAAGTACCCTAACTTATCTGCTTCTGCCCAAATCATTTTTTCTAAAGCATCTTTAGGTACCGTTTGAAAGTAATTAGTTCGGTCTCGGCTTGTAGACCCATTAGCACCAGATCCTCCAATACGCGCACTCATTTTATCAAGTCCGCCTTTTCCTAAGTTTTCAGATTCTAAAAACAATAAATGCTCAAAAAGATGTGCAAATCCTGTGCGTCCTTCTATTTCTCTAGCAGAACCAACGTGGGTAGTTAATGCAACAGCCACCACCGGATCTGACGTGTCTTTATGGAGGACTACCGTTAGTCCGTTATCCAAGGTGAATTTTTCAAAAGGGACTTTAAATTCTTGCGAATCTTCTGACGTAGCTTCTGTTTTTTCTTGGGAACATGAAAAAATAAACAGCACACAACATAATAGATTTAATAAACGAAAAGTTCTCATAAAGGTACACTTAAAATTAGGTGTCGAAGATAACTAAAATGAAAATGAGCAAACGTTAATACAATTACAAAACACACGCTTTCGCGAAAAATTCTATTGGATTTTATATATTACAACATAACTTACATAACTCATGTACTGTCATACATCTGTTTTCGCTTAATGATCTAAAATTTTCAAATGAAAAAATATAATGTACCCTTCCTTTTTGTATTGTTTTTTTCTTTTTGTTTTCTCTCATGTTCTGACGAATTAAAGGAATACCAAAATATAGCATCCGACTATCAAATTATTCCCAAACCGTTGCAGCTAGAGCCTTCACAGGGCCGATTCTTAGTTCAAGAAAAAACAGTTATTGTAGGCGATTCAAGCCTAACGAATGAGCTCAATTACTTGTCTAACATGCTACAGCTAGGCAGTGGATATGCTATCAATACGTCCAATGAGCGCACCGACGAACAAAAGAAAAATAGCATTACATTACTGCTAGATCCTTCATTACCATCCGAAGAAAGTTATACGTTAAGGGTCACTTATGACCAAATTGTGATCGCCGGGAAAACCGCTACGGGTATTTTCTATGGAATACAATCCTTACGGCAGTTAATGCCAGCAACCATTGAAGCTGATTCAGGCAACAAAACGCCTCTTACGATTCCTGCTGTTTTGATTGAAGATCAACCTACGTATGTATACCGCGGGATGCACTTAGACGTTGGGAGGCATTTTTTTCCTGTTGATTTCATCAAAAAATACATCGATCTCATTGCCATGCATAAAATGAATACGTTTCATTGGCATCTTACAGAAGACCAAGGATGGCGTATTGAAATAAAGAAATATCCAAAACTCACAGAAATAGGATCGCAACGGAAAGAAACTATTCTTGAAAAAAACTTTAACCCCTACATCGGCGATGGAAAACCGTATGGAGGATTTTATACGCAAGAAGAGATTAAAGAAATTGTCGCCTACGCAACTAGCAGGCACATTACGGTGATCCCAGAGATCGAATTACCGGGTCATTCTCTCGCGGCCATCGCATCCTACCCTGAGTTAGGAAACACAGGACAAACTCATGAAGTAGGCACACGATGGGGAGTCTACGATCAAATATATGCCCCAAAAGAAGCGACTTTTGCTTTTCTAGAAGATGTATTAACCGAGGTGATTGCCCTTTTTCCAAGTAAGCTGATTCACATAGGAGGAGATGAAGCTCCCAAAAAAGAATGGAAAGAAAGTGATTATGCGCAAGAAGTAATTAAAAGGGAAGGTTTAAAAGACGAACATGAGCTTCAAAGTTATTTTATAAAACGAATTGAAAAGTTTTTAAATAGTAAAGGAAGAGATATTATAGGTTGGGATGAGATTTTAGAAGGCGGACTTGCGCCTAATGCTACCGTAATGTCTTGGAGAGGGATTCAAGGAGGTATCGATGCGGCTCGCATGCAACACAATGTGATTATGACACCAGGATCTCATTGTTATTTTGATCATTACCAAGTAGATAAAGACGCACAATCTGAAGAACCGTTGGCGATTGGCGGGTATACGTCTGTAGAAAAAGTGTATTCGTATCAACCTACACCTGAAGAATTAAGCCCTGATTTACAAAAATATATCTTAGGCGCTCAAGGAAATGTATGGACAGAATACATCCTAAATAGTGACCATGTAGAGTATATGGTCTTACCAAGAATGACCGCACTATCTGAGGTGTTATGGACTTCCCCAGCATCAAAAGATTGGGATGATTTTAAAGAACGATTACAACATCTTAAAAATAGATATGACACCATGGAACTCAACTATGCACCACATGTCTTTGTCCAGGCTAATAATTAAATCTCAGTATACTTAGCCATCAATTTCTTTTGTAAGACATAAAAACCATAGCCTAGCAAAGCACCAGCCACCATACCTGTGAGAATATCCAATGGATAATGAACGCCTACGTAGATACGGCTATATGCCACAGCAACCGCCCAAAACAGCAATATAAAAATAAGGTTTCTGTAGTTGGATTGTAAAGCAAGCCCTGCAAAAACAGCGGTAGCCATACTACTAGTTGCGTGTCCTGAAAAATAACCGTAACGCCCACATCGAGGGGCTATAAAACGCATGGTTTCTTCCCAAGAAAACACTTTACAAGGACGAGGTCGTTGAAGATAATTTTTAAAAAAATCTGAAATCTGATCCGTACACGTAATCATCGCTGCTACGACCACCATAGTGATCAACATGCCTTTTAGACCAAATTTTTGATACATAAAAAACAACAATAAGGCATACAAAGGAATAGATGACAACTTATTGGTCACCACCAACCAAAACCCATCCCAAGTCTCAGATCCGAGATTGTTTAAAAAAAGAAAAAGTTCCTGATCGTATGCTAAGAGTGTATCCATGTTAGTTACCCTTCCTCATATTTTGCAATTTCTGCATCATAAAATTCAGTGGCTTCTTTGATGGCATTTTCTGTTTCGGAAGCGAGTTCGGCTTGGTCTTGACTGTCAAATTCTTCAAACCACTCAATTTCGTCTTTGGTCAGATCAATAATAAATCTTGGAAACTCTGTATGTATCACAAAAATAGCATCTCCATGCTCAGAATGGTCCCCTATAAGGAATTTAGGAATTGTCATGCTAACGATCGTATTGATTAGTAATTAGGTATATTATATTTAATGAGTCATCACACTTGTGTGTGATGTGCTGTTAATTAATTTTTTGCTAAGGTAATTAAATCTAAAATAGAGCATCACAGCCGAAGCTGTTAAGCCTGCCAATAATCCTACCCAAATTCCTTGCGTTCCCATTTGATCTTCTTTTCCTAAAAACCAACTCACAGGAAATCCAATTATCCAATAGGCAATAAAACAGATTCCTGTGGGGATATTTACATCTTGCAACCCTCGGAGTGCTCCCAAGATAGTGACTTGTATTCCATCACTTAATTGAAACAATGCAGCTACAACTAATAATTGAGATGCAATCAAAACCACCTCTGGGTTCTCTACATAAAAAGAAGGAAGGAAATCTTTTAACACAATAAACCCAACCGCAAATACCGCTTCAATGAGAAATACTAGCAAAAAGATAGAAATTGCGATGCGTCTTAAATTAGGATAATCCTTTTTCCCTTTTTGATTTCCCACACGTATGGTCGCAGTAACGCCAAGTCCCACGGCAATCATAAACGTCATAGAAGCGAGATTGAGCGCAATTTGATTAGCTGCTTGCGCATTGGTTCCCAGAATTCCTGACAGGAAAATAGCGGCCGTAAAAATCCCTACTTCAAACAGCATTTGCAAGGCTGTAGGAAATCCTAAACGAAATAGTTCTCGAAACTCTGACCACCGGATATGTGATACATTTGAAATCTGAAAATAAGGCTTGAATATACGCTTTCGCGAAAGCATAAACACCAACAACCCCAACATAAAAAAACGAGAAATCAACGTACCCCAAGCAGCTCCTTCTACCTCAAGCCTTGGGAAAATCCAAATACCGTAGATCAAGAAATAATTAAAAATCACATTAATGACATTGGCCACCAACGTAGCATACATGGCATACCGCGTTTGTGAGAGTCCGTCTGCAAATTGCTTAAACGCCTGAAAAATCATTAAAGGAATCATAGAAAATGCCACGACCTCCATATATGGAATCGCTAAAGCGACTACCTCATCGGGTTGATCGAGGTAATACAAAATAGGCTTTGCCAATAGCAATAGAAGGAATAATAAAATTCCATTAACAGCACACATAATCACACCATGATGAAAATGTAATCGGCCTTTTTCTATATCATCAGCGCCATCTGCTTCTGCAACAAGAGGGGTAATCGCAAATGAAAAACCAATCCCTAAAGACAAAGCGATAAAGACCAAACTATTTCCCAGACTTACTGCAGCTAGCTGAGCGGCTCCCAAACGGCCCACCATGAGATTATCGACCAGCGCCACCAAAATATGACCCAATTGCCCTAGCATAATGGGATACGCTATGACAAGATTGGTCTTAAACTCTTTGGTATATCTTTGAAAATCCATGGTTATTTTTCGCTTTATACAGTTGATACGCTCAACCAAAAAGCAATTTATATGTTGAGACAAAAATACCAATTGTATACCAACTTATAGAGGCAAGTCACCCTAACTTATTATTATTTTTTAGGGTATATTTATACTGTTTTGATACATACAGTATACTAACGCACTACAAACACAATCTTTCAAGATATGATCACCGACCCTAAAGAAATAGACCAAATATTACGTGGGATTATAAAAAAACACATAGGCCCTCTACAGATACGTAAAGACGAAGAAAATGTGCTAGAAGCAGCAGGCACTATTCCTACTATGCAAGGGAAACAAAAGGTAGATGGTTTTTACTTTGCAAGCGTGATGCCTAAACCTAAAGATGTGCGGTTATACTTTTTCCCTATCTATACAGATGTGCAGAATTTTGAACATATAGCCCCTACTTTACGCAAATGCTTGAAGGGTAAAAGTTGCTTTCATATCAAAAAATTAGACGAAAGCTTACAAGAAGAAATCACAAAAATGATTGCTACAGGAATTAAAATATACCAAGAGAAAAAACTGTTAATTACGGAGTAACCATAATACAACTGTGTGATTTCATCGCGATTTAATTACGCTTGATCGAATAGTTTTGAAAAAAAAGGATTCTTGGAGTAAAAGTCTTTACTTTTAATGTTCACATAAAAAAAATGAAGATGAAAGGGGCTCATTTTAAACTACTTATTTTATTTCTAGTACTACCCGTTTTTGCGACAGCACAAGTTGGAATAGGAACGATACTTCCTAATGGAAAATTAACGATAGACGCTAGCGCAGAAACCACTGCCGCACTAGAATTAGTACCACAAGCAACACCTACGACCAATCTTGCCAATGGACAACTTGCTGTCATCGGTGACAAATTATACATGTATGATGCTACACGCACAAAATGGCTAACGCTAGAAAGTACGGCTATCCAATTTGGACGTGAAGGAGATACTACTCAAGACAACCTTCGGTATGGTGGCAACATGATAAGTGGCATATCTGGTGCTTTAATGCCTTTTGATGGAACTATTGTAGCTATTACAGCAATGGCTGCCTCTGGTGATGATACAGATATTAACGTTAGAGCTAGAGATGCTTCGAATACAAACTCTTTAAATGAAACATTTAGTCTAACAAGTCTTCGATATACAGACACTGCTACAAACCTTGATTTTGACGCAGGTGATTACATCACTGCAAGAGGAAGAGATAATACTACTACCGCTGTGGATGTCACTGTGATCGTTTGGGTTAAGTGGAGACAATAAAATAAATTTGTTTCTTATAAAGAACAAAAAAAGGGAAGCCATTGGCTTCCCTTTTTTTGTGTTGCTATAAAATCACCAACTATTCTTTAACAGGCAAGGTCATCAATTTACCAGGTTTCTGTATATAATTATCCATCATATAAATCAAGCTCGTCATCGTAGCGGCCCCTAATTCTAATTCTCTTTTATTAACGGCATCAAAGGTGTCATTTGCTGCATGATGATGATCAAAATAGCGCTGAGAATCTGGTCGTAAACCTGCGAGTACAGTACCGTCTCCTTTAAGTGGTCCTATGTCTGCACCACTACCGCCTCTTACAAAAGAGTGAATAAAATAAGGCTCAAACAAAGGTTTCCAACTTAGGATCTCATTATAATTACGATCATCACTATCAAAAGAAAAACCTCTAGGGGTGAATCCCCCTGCATCACTCTCTAAGGCGAAAACATGCTTTTCATTTTTGTTTTTTGCGACCTCAGCATATTTATTTCCTCCACGCAAGCCGTTTTCTTCATTCATAAAAAGCACCACACGTATGCTGTGTCTTGGCTTATAGCTTATAGATTTCATAATTCGTAATACCTCCATACTTTGTACAATACCTGCGCCATCATCATGAGAGCCATCGCCTAAATCCCAAGAATCCAAATGCCCTCCTACAACCATGTATTTATCAGGAAATTCACTTCCTGTAATCTCACCGATCACATTGTACGATTGTACATCGGGTAAATTTTTACAACCCATAGAAAAGAAAAACTTTGTCTCAGGGTTTAGTTTAAGAAGTGTACTTAATAACTCAGCACCATTGGTACTAATAGCTGCTGCAGGAATGCGTTGTGCGGGTGTCAAATCTCCATAAGACATAGAACCTGTATGGGGATAATCATCAAGACTATGGGTCACTGATCGTACAATCACACCTACGGCACCGTATTGGGCTGCTGCTTCAGCACCGCTGTATCGCTGATCTACACATCCTCCGTATGCCTTAAACGTATCAATAACATCTGCTTGCATAGGGCGATTAAAAAATACAATTTTACCACCTACCTTAGAAGCACCTAATTGCTCAATTTCTTCAACACTTTGGACTTCGATCACGGGTGCTTTTACATATCCGCCGGGGGTAGCGATAGAACCACCAAGTGCACAAATAGGCACTTTTGTGGTTTCTCCAATGCCTGTTTCAATAAATGCATATTCAGGAACCCCTCGTATCCACTTTGGCACCATCACTGGCTGCAACCATACCTTATCAAGTCCTATACTGTCTAATTGCTCTTTTGTCCAATCAACAGCTTGTTCTGCCCCTAGACTACCACTAAGACGTGACCCTATCTGGGTCGACAAGTAATCGAGCCATTCATAGCTATGTCCATTTTTTAAGGCTTCATCATATATTTTTCTGATTTGGATGGAGTCATTTTGCGCTTTCGCGAAAGCGGATACTCCAAAAACCAATATCAGTATCATTATTTTTTTTATCATCACCGTGTATTTATTCTTTATGTAATTGTGCCTTATACAAATCAATATTTGCTTTTGTTTTGTCATCAAGCTCAGGCTCTTTAATGTCATCATACGCACTCAACGTCTCCAGTAAAATACTTGCCACCGCTAGTCTGGCCGCTGGTTTGTTATCTGCCGGAATCACATACCAAGGCGCATGCGGTTTTGAAGTGCGGTTAATGGCATCTTCATAATAACGTTGATAGTCGTCCCATAGTTTACGTTCTTTCAAATCGCCTGCAGAAAACTTCCAATTCTTTTCTTTTTTATCTAAACGACGTAACAATCTATTTTTTTGTTCTTCTTTGGAAAGGTGTAAGAAAAACTTATAAATAAGGGTACCGTTTGCTGCTAAATGCTTTTCAAAATTTTTAATCTGCTCAAAGCGTTGATCCCAAAAAGCAGCATCAATATCATCTACTGAATGGATGTTTGGTAAATTTTCTCCTAGAATATATGCTGGGTGTACTCTTGTGACTAACACATTTTCATAGTGCGTACGATTAAACACGCCAAATTTCCCGCGCTGAGGTAACGCTATGTAATGTCTCCATAAATAATCATGCCCCAATTCTAAGTCTGTAGGAACTTTAAAACTGTGCACCTCTACGCCTCTGACATTAAAATCTTTAAACACCTCTCGAATCAAACTATCCTTTCCTGATGTATCCATTCCTTGCAGGCAGATCAAAACACTATACTTGTTATGGGCATACAAAGTGTCTTGAAGCTTACCTAGTTTTTTTCGGACTTTACGTAGTTTTTTCTCTAAATCTTCATCGGGAAGTTCAGAAATTTTAGCCCCTTCAAAATCTTTTAAACGAACATTATCGCTGACTTTATATTGATCTAATTCCTCCATAAAATGTACTTATTTAACAAAAAAACTCTTTTTTATGCAATATAGTACTGTTAAAGCATAATGCATATTAAAAAACATACCATTTTATTTAATATATTAGCTACGTATAATCATAATAAATTAAATATGAAAAAAATTACTCTATTAACTCTAGGACTTTTAATCTCAGCGATTAGTTTTGGACAACAGATTCTTTCACACTCTACAGACAATATGACTATCGTTGATGGTGGTGTTGCTTGCGCAGGAGGAGGAACCACAGCTGACAATATTTACTCAAGAAGTTATATTCCATCTGATTTTGGATTTACAGGAGATTTTGTTGTCATGGGTGCTCGTTTTGCTCCGACTTTTACAGACGTAAGTGGTGGTGCAGACGCAGAATACATTGTTAGATTATCTTCAACAGACGCTCCGTATCCAACAGGAACATTAACGTTACTAGGAGAAACTACAATAACAGTGGGCGCTGCTGATGATGGAATATTCCAAGAAGTAATGTTAGATGCTACTGCAATTGTTGATGCAGGAACTGAAATTGTAGTTGAAATAGACATTGCTGACAATGTAGATCCAGAGCAATTCGACGCAAGAATCGCAGTAAATTCTTTAGGACAAAATTCGCCTAGCTTTATTTTCTCTATAGCTTGTGGATTAACAGATGTAACTGACTTTGCAGCAATCAATTTCCCAGACAATCACCTTATTCTTGATTTAATTGGAGATGATAACTTATCTGCTGGAGAAGATGCTACGTTAGCAAACAACATTTCTGTTTTTCCTAATCCTACAAATGGTGACTTAAACATCAACTTTGCTAGAAACTATGGAGCGACTAACGTTGATATTATCAATGTAAATGGACAAAAAGTAATGACTGCTTCTGTTGATGGAATCGGAAATAACACACTTGCAACAAGCAGATTAGCAAACGGAGTTTACTTTGCTCAAGTAACTAATGAGACAGGTGTTGCAACAGTTAAATTTATCAAAAACTAAGAAACGTTCGTTTTTAGTTTTACGCACAATTCAATAAAAAAGCGCCGTGATCATCTCGATCACGGCGCTTTTATGTAGTACAGTAGATTGTTTTCTTTATTTACTAGCAAATAACTTTACATCGCCTTCAGAAACTTCTTTACCACTTAAGATAATAAGTCGCTCTACAACATTGCGTAACTCTCTGATATTCCCAGTCCAGTCATAATCTTGCAATAACTTTATCGCTTTTTCAGAAAACTTCTTGTCAGCATTTCCTTGCTCTTCTGATATCTTTTTGGCAAAATGGTTGATCAACAATGGGATGTCATCTCTACGGTCATTTAAAGAGGGGACTTGAATAAGAATAACAGCAAGTCTATGATATAAATCTTCTCTAAACCTTCCTTCTTCGATTTCTTTTTTAAGATTCTTATTGGTTGCAGCAACCACACGAACATCTACTTTAATATCTCTATCACTACCTACACGTTGCACCCTACTTTCTTGAAGTGCTCTTAAAACTTTTGCTTGAGCCGAAAGACTCATATCTCCTATTTCGTCTAGAAATATAGTACCTCCATTAGCTGCTTCAAACTTTCCTGCTCTATCCTTATTGGCTGAGGTAAAAGCTCCTTTTACATGTCCAAAGAGTTCACTCTCTATTAATTCGGCAGGGATCGCAGCACAATTCACCTCTATTAATGGTCCACTAGATCGCTCACTCTTTTCGTGTAGCCAATGCGCTACCAATTCTTTTCCAGTTCCGTTGGGTCCTGTCACTAGCACACGAGCATCTGTCGCGGCGACTTTCTCAATCATTTCTTTTATTTTAGAGATCGCATCACTATTACCTATCATCTCATACTTTTTACTCACTTTCTTTTTGAGTAATTTATTTTCTTGTACAAGATTTTTCTTGTCTAGTGCATTTCTAACCGTATTGAGGAGTCTATTAAGATCTGGTGGTTTTGAGATATAA
>CAYGQJ010000050.1:24013-34761 GCA_964351845.1 uncultured Flavobacteriaceae bacterium
TGCATTTCTAACCGTATTGAGGAGTCTATTAAGATCTGGTGGTTTTGAGATATAATCAAATGCGCCAAGGCGCATCGTATTGACAGCAGTGTCTAAATCACCATGTCCAGAAATCATAACCATAGGCGTTTCTGGTTTTAATTTTTTTACTGCTTCCAAAACTTCAACCCCATCCATTTTTGGCATTTTGATATCACAAAGCACCAAGTCATAATCAGTTTCTTTAATCTTATTAATGCCTTCTAATCCATCTTCGGCTTGTTCTACTTCGTATTCCTTACTTTCTTCTGAGAGAATTTTTGTAAGTACTCTGCGTATCGCAGCTTCGTCTTCTATAATCAGTATTTTAGGCATATATTTTTGTTTAATTTATATCAACACAATCAAATACTATTCCTTTTTAGTATACATGTGTACATCCCTTTGTGGGAAAGGGATCGAAATGTTATTTTCTCTAAATAGCGCATCTATTTTAAATCGTATCTGACTTTTTATACGAGGGTCTGCAAAACTATTGCTTGTAAAAAAATAGACACTAAATAGCAAGGCAGAATCTCCAAAGTCTTCAAATAACACAAAAGGCTTGGGGCTTTTGAGGACATTGGCTTGCTCTTCTAAGCTCTGTAATAAGAGTTCTGATACGCGTTGTGTATCACTTCCATAGGCAACGCCAACAGAAACACCTTCTCTAGTGGTTTTATGATTTTGGGTCCAGTTATATACTTTCTCTGTCAAGAACTTGTGATTAGGAATCACAATCACCTTATCATCTCTTGTCAATGCGCGGGTTGTTCGTAACTTAATATCAAATATGCGACCTACTTTCCCGTCATCAAACTCAATAATATCTCCTATATGTAACGTTTGATCTAGAATAATAAAAATCCCAGAAAGCACATCCTGAAACAAAGTTTGTAAGGCAAACCCTAACCCTACAAATAGGGCGGCAGATGCTGTTAGAAAAACCGTGACATCTACTCCTGAACCATTCAAGATAGCAATGACTATCAGTATGTAAATAAGGTATTTTAAGAAGGTAAAGATGCTATTAAATTTATTGCGATCGTCTTCTGGCAACCTTTTGGATACCAGCTTTCGCGAAAGCTTAAGCAACCTCCCTACGATAATAAAAGTAACAATGACTAACAAAAAGGTTCCTATGGTAATATGAATCTTCTTGTTTTCAGGACCAAAATAAAACCCTACGTTGAGGAAGTCCAAAATACTCCCCCAGATATCATCCGTAATGACATCCTTTACCTTATCGACCGTATTTTCTTGTGTCATCAATATTTTAACCATTTAAATAGCTCCTTATACGTAGGTTTTTTACCGTACATCAAGATACCTACTCGGTATATTTTTGAACCAAACCATACTGTAAAGATAAAAGAAGCAATTAACAATGTCACAGATAGCGCTAGTTGCCATACAGGTACTTCAAAAGGAATCCGCATCAACATCACAATAGGCGATGTAAGTGGGATGATAGAAAATACCGTGGCCACGGTCCCGTGTGGATTATCAATTACAGCAAAGAAACCTACATAAATAGCGAGCATTAAGGGCATGATGATAGGTAGCATAAACTGCTGTGTGTCGGTTTCATTATCTACCGCAGCACCTATGGCTGCATAAATGGAGCTATACAAAAAGTAGCCTCCTATAAAATAAACCAAAAACCCAATTGCTAGCTGTAGCAAGGGTAATTTGCTGATTTCTGTAAAGATTTCTGTCAACTTATCAGGGTCGCTAGCGATGGCCTGAGCTTCAGCATTTACAGCGCCCGAAGTGGTAGAAGGATCAATATCAAATACGACTTGAACAACAATCATCAAGACACCCCCTAGAATAATCCATATCGTAAACTGGGTAATTCCTGCTAGGGTGGTCCCAAGGATTTTACCGAGCATTAATTGAAAGGGTTTTACAGAGGAGATAATGACTTCTATAATTCTATTTGTTTTTTCTTCTATCACACTCCGCATGACCATATTCCCATAAATGATAATAAACATCATGAGCAAATAGCCTGCAGCACCTCCAAAAGCTGCTTTGATCCAATTACTCATCTTTGAAGATTGCTCTCCTGAATAATTTTCTATGGTAAGGTTCACATCTTTCTTAATATTATCAATCATTTCAGGATCGATCCCTTTATCTACAAACACTTGATTTGTGAGTTTGTTTTCTATTTTTTTCTCTATGCTCTCTACCAGCCCTGGGGAAGGATTTTCTTTTCCGTAAAACGTTACACGAGAGGTGGGGTTTTCACTCTTTAAAGGGATATAAATTAATCCATCATAGTCTTCTTTTTCAGAAAGTTCTTTGGCGGTTTCAAGTCCTTGTCCAGAAAGATTGATATAAGTGGTTTGATCTGTGTTATTAAATTCAGTTTCAAACAAACCTGATTCATCGACAAGAGCAATGACCCGTTTGGTATCACTATTTAATTGCGTGAGGTAGGTAATTAAGAAAACCATTCCCACCAAAATAAGCGGACTCAAAAAAGTCATGATTAAAAATGACTTATTGCGCACTCTTGCCTTGTATTCTCTTTTAATAATTAATGACAATATACTCATATACTTTCATTTACGGTTTGGATAAATATATCATTTACACTAGGAATCACTTCGGCAAAGTGCGTCACTTGCCCGTAGGATTGCAATTGTCTCAGCAAGTCATTAGAGCTTCCATTGTCGCCGATTTGAATGCGTAATTTGAGTTCGTCTCCAAGGGATTTAAATTGTGCAGGAGTTACCTCAAAGGCAGATTTTAAAGCTGTTTCCGCTTTCGCGAAAGCGGCCCCATCTACCTCCACCCCAATATCAAATGTATTATTTCTGTACTGGCGTTTGATGGTATTAATCTCTCCATCCAAAATTTTATTAGATTTATGAATAAGGGCGATGTGATCGCAAAGTTCTTCGACAGACTCCATGCGGTGCGTAGAAAAAATAACAGTAGCACCCTCATCGCGCAACTGAAGAATCTCGTCTTTAATCAAGTTAGCGTTAATCGGATCAAAACCACTAAAAGGCTCATCAAAAATAAGCAGTTTAGGATTGTGCATCACGGTGACTACAAATTGAATTTTTTGTGCTTGCCCTTTGGATAATTCTTCGATTTTTTTGTCCCACCAAGCTCCAATATCTAGTTTATCAAACCAATGTTTGGCTCTTTTTTTAGCTTCTGCTTTTGTCAGTCCTTTGAGTTGGGCGAGATACAGTACCTGCTCCCCCACCTTCATGGATTTATAAAGACCGCGTTCTTCTGGCATATAGCCTATATCACGAATATGATGCTGTTGTAAAGGCTCTCCGTCTAGTGTGACGGTGCCTGTATCTGGCATGGTGATTTGGTTGATGATACGTATAAGTGTCGTTTTACCCGCACCATTAGGCCCTAAAAGCCCAAAAATACTTCCTTCAGGCACGGCTATAGACACTCCGTTAAGTGCAGTAAAGTCTCCAAATTGCTTAGAAACGGTATCTGCCACAAGTAATGAATTCATAGTTAATCTTTAGTAGGCTAAAGATAGGAATAAGCGCACAGAGGGATGCGATTATTTAGGAGATTTTATGAACTTGCTTATTCACTACAATTTCCATCTATGATGTCTTGTAACGTTGGGTTAAATGAATTGGTCAATATTAAAACATCATCCTCTGAAAGACTAGATACACTATTCTGCAGTGCGCATAAATCTGTAAGGGCTACATTACCTACTACATTAAGGGCATTTGTTATGGTTGTAATATTCTCTAAACCATCTAACGTTTCTAATTGGTTATTATCTGAAATAAAAACAGCAAGAAGGTCACCTGTAACTCCGCTTAATTCTTGAAGATTTATAATATTTGGATTGTACCAAAGGGAAAGGCGATTTATAGTAGTGATGTTTTCTGTACCTACAAGGCTTGTTCCTTGAAAGCCTTTAATGCGTAACCACTCTACTTCTGTGACATTACTTAAAAACGCCAAAGATGTAAATGGCTGCACTTCTGGCGGTATATCACTGCAATTAAGAA
The DNA here is from genome assembly GCA_964351845.1 of uncultured Flavobacteriaceae bacterium. Lineage (GTDB taxonomy): Bacteria > Bacteroidota > Bacteroidia > Flavobacteriales > Flavobacteriaceae > Dokdonia. The sequence continues at coordinate 28,048 of CAYGQJ010000050.1, forward strand.
AAGCGCTACATTGAGGAAGGTATTCTTCAAACTTTATCGCCTCCATAACAGAAGGAATTCCATCTTGAATAGCATCTAAGTTCATTAACTTATCATTTCCTTCAATGATTAAACTTCCTCCAGAAGCTATTGAAATATTTTCAAGACCGTCTAAAGTTTCTATTTCTCTAAAACTATAAACAATGAGTGATGCTACAGTAGAATTTATAGAACTGAAGGCATCTAATGTTGTAATGTTAGCATTGCCCCACAAACTCAATTCACCAGTAACACTTGTGAGATTTTGTAAACCCTCTAAACTTGTGATATCATAAAGGTTCTGTAATAATAAATTGCCCCCTATAATTTCGAGTGTAGACAAACTACTCAAACTAGAAACAGGGTCTGGATTTTCAAACTGAGAACTAATCACTAAATCACCTGTTATCTCAGTATATCCCATAGCGCCAAAATCTTCTACGGCCTGTTGTGTTACTAGTTCAACATCTCCATCAAAAATAGTAGCAACAAGTTCTTGAGTGGGGTCATCTGTTGCGCATGAGATGATACATAACACACACAAAAAGGTAATGATCGTTTTCATAAAAAAAATGGTTAGGTTAGTTATCCTACTAAAAAACAAAACTTCTACCAGTGTAAGGACAACCCCTATAAAAGTTTACGAAACACCATTCCGCCACAAGAGAGGCATAGCAAATAAAATAAAAATAACCGATAAACACTTACTTTTAAAAGCTCAAATAGTAAGGTGGTTATTTTTCGTAACATTAAACAAAACTTATAAAAAACAAAACCCACCCTTGACAAAAGTCTAGGATGGGAAAAAAATTGCTATGAAAAAGAAAAATAACGTTAAATAGTGTTTAACGTTATTCAAATATAACTTTTTTTTATAAACCTATAAGGAAAACCTTTAGAAAAATTGACATTTTAACATGAACTAAGAGAACATATCCTTCACTTTCTCAAAGAATGATTTGTCTTCTTTTTCTGGATTAGGCGTAAAATTTTCGTCTTTGGCCATTTTCTCAAAGAATTGTTTTTGCTCTTTCGTGAGTGTTTTTGGCGTCCATACATTTACGTGGACTAATAAATCACCTTTACCATATCCGTTAATAGAGGGAATTCCTTTTCCTCGGAGGCGTAAAATTTTTCCGCTCTGCACGCCAGCTTCTACCTTAATACGCACTTTTCCCGTTACGGTATCAATTTCTTTTGAGCTTCCTAAGACAGCTTCACTGATACTGATATACATGTCATAATGAAGATTATCTCCTTCACGCTGTAATTTTTCATGAGGTAATTCCTCAATAGCGACCAGTAAATCTCCAGAAATTCCATTACCAGGCGCATCATTTCCTCTTCCTTGTACCTTAAGTTGCATTCCATCTACAACACCAGCTGGTATTTTAATACTTACGGTTTCTTCTTCTACTTTTAGTCCTTGGGCATCTGCGCCGTCAGGACGTTTATCTATACTTTGTCCTGCACCTCCACAGGTAGAACAAGGTGCTGAGGTCTGCATGCGTCCTAATATAGTATTCTGTACACGAGTTACTTGCCCAGAACCTTTACACGTTTCACAGGTTTTGTAAGTGACACCTGGCGCTTGTTTTTTTCGTTTTACTTTGATCTTTTTCTCAACACCAGTCGCTATTTCTTCTAGGGTAAGTTTGACACGAATTCGCAAATTACTTCCTTTTGCACGACGTTGTCCGCCACCACCAAAACCGCCAAATCCAGAGAATCCGCCACCGCCACCAAAGGCACCTCCAAAAATATCTCCAAACTGACTAAAAATATCATCCATATTCATGCCGCCGCCAGCACCTCCAAAACCACCACCTTCAAAAGCTTTATGACCATATTGATCATAACGCGCACGTTTTTGCTCGTCACCTAAAACCTCATAAGCTTCCGCCGCTTTTTTGAAATTCTCTTCGGCACTTGCATCCCCTGGATTTTTATCTGGATGAAACTCAATGGCTTTTTTACGGTATGCCTTTTTTATTTCTGCTTGAGAAGCACCTTTTGAAATGCCTAATATGTCGTAAAAATCTTCTTTCATAAGTAGTACTCAGCTTGCCTGAGTAGTGTATTTGTATAACCTCTTATCGTATTCCTATAAATTGACAACCATTTAAAATGATCATCACTAGCTTCAAAACTTACTTTCCTGTGACCACTTTAGGAAAACGAATCACCTTATCCCCCAGCGTATATCCTTTCTCTATAACGTCTACAATCTTACCTACCATCTTTTTTGTAGGTGCCGGGATCTGCGTGATGGCTTCATGTAACTCTGCATCAAAAGTATCGCCAGCTTTCACCTTCATTTCCTCTAAACCTTTTGATTTTAAAGTCTCTCTAAATTTATTGCTTATCAGACCTACTCCTTTTGAGAGCTCTTTGTCTTTTGCCTTTTCTATCTCTGCCATCGCACGATCAAAATCGTCCATCACAGGAAGTAATGATTGAATCACTTCTTGCCCTGCCGTCTTAAACAGTTCCAAACGTTCTTTTGTGGTACGGCGCTTATAGTTTTCAAACTCTGCAAAAAGCCTTAAAAATTTATCTTTTTCAGCTTCCAGATCACTTTTTAATTGATCTAATTCGCTTACTTCTGTCGTAGCTTCTGTTTCAGTTGCAATATCTTCATGTGGATTGCCATCTACATGAGTCTCTTCTATATCTTGTGTATTCTCTTTATTTGCCATAATGGATACCTATCAATTTTCAATTGAGGTGGCAAAAGTACTGCCAATTCTGAAAAAAATGTCAAAATGTCACTGTATTATTATCAACTTATTTTAAAGCCTACACCTGTATTTTAATAAAAAATTAAAATACAGGTGTTTTTCTATTATGTACCTTCGCGCTTTCTAAACATCAAAACTAAAAATTATGAAAAAGTTACTTGCAAACACATTTGTGATTACAGCTATTCTAGTAAGTACTATTGCCTGTAAAAACGACACTAAAAATGAAACAGACGCTACCAATGCAAAAGAAGTAGCTACACCAAAAGCACAAGCCGCTAATTATACAGTAGATACAGCTTCTTCTGTGATTACTTGGACAGGATCTAAACCTGCAGGAACTCATACGGGTACTATTAATGTACAATCAGGTACGGTACAAGTTGCTGGAGACGCTATTACAGGTTCTTTCGAAATAGACATGAATAGTATCACTGTCACAGATCTTGAAGGAGATAGTAAAGCAAGCTTAGAAGCGCATTTAAAAGGAACTGCCGAAGGTAAGGAAGATCACTTTTTTAATGTAGCTGCGCATCCAACAGCTTCTTTTGAAGTTACAGGTGTTACTGAAAATGCAGGTGTAAAAATGATGCAAGGGAACCTCACCATTAAAGGAATTACTAAAAATATAGAATTTCCTGTAACGTATACTATAGAGGGTGATGCTATGACATTAGCTAGTAAAACCTTCACAATAGACCGCACACAGTGGGATATCGAGTTTATGTCAAAAAGTGTATTTGACGATCTTAAGGATAAGTTTATTAGTGATGATATGGAGATTACTATTTCGCTTAAAGCGAAAAAAGCCTAAGTCACATCACTCAAAATATCAAAAAGCCATTTCATCGCGAAATGGCTTTTTTATTTTATAAAAGATTTTTTATGGCTTGCTCTACGGTAGGGAAGTTGAATACAAATCCTGTTTCTTGAATTTTTTCTGCAGAGACTAACTGACTTTCCAACACAATCGTTGCCATTTCTCCTAATGCTAATTTTAATACTCCTTTGGGAACATTTGACAAGAATAGTGGTTTTTTAATCGTATGCGCTACCACTTTTGTTAACTTCTCATTGGTTACAGGATTAGGCGCTACACCATTATAAATACCCGTGAGTTTCTCCTCCAATATATGCATATACAAACGTGCCATGTCTTCTATATGAATCCATGATTGCCATTGCTGACCGTCGCCTAAGGGTGCCCCTGCAAAATACCGAATAGGCTTTACTATTTTTGGAAGTGCCCCTTCGGTTTTATCTAAGATTAAACCCGTACGAACGAGGCTCGTGGCAATATCTAATTTTTGAAATTCTTGAATACTTTCCTCCCACTCTTGCACCACTTCTCCTAAAAATCCAGTAGCATAGGTTGGATATTTCTCATTGTACAACTTGGTCGATGAAGAAGGATAACACCCTATAGCACTCGCTGAGATCATATGTTTTACAGAGGTGTTTCCGCTTTCGCGAAAGCGGACCAACGCATCATACAACATATTCGCACTTTTAATGCGACTATCCTTAATCAGTTGCTTGTTTTTAGACGTCCACTTTTGAGCAATAGACGCACCTGCAAGGTGAATAATAGCATCGACTCCTTCTAGAGAAGCCACATCTAATTCACCAGCTGAAGGATTCCAGTAAAACCCTTTATAGTCTGATGCTGAGCTTATTTTTTTCTGAGATGTGGTAAGATAATGAACCGTGATTCCCTGTGCTCGACACAGCCGAGTCACTTCTTTTCCTACGAGCCCAGTAGCTCCTGTAATAAGTACTTTCATAGCGGTACAAAGATACAGAGAGGCGTCCTAAAGTTTCTCCTTTTTAAAGCAATCTTAACAGCTTACTCGATTCCGTCTACATAGTCCTGCAAATAGGCATAACGAGGTGTTAACGACCCCTTATGCGTCATCAGTGCGCGTTCTAGAATCCCATGGGCATCTTCATTAAAAAAGGAAGGAATCACATGTTTTACAAACATATCACCAAATCCTTCACTTGCATCTTTTGGCAATTCGCATGGAAGATTATCTACCGCCATGACAGCTATAGCGCCCGGTGTGTTAAATTCAACTTCGGTTTCTGTTTGAGGGTCATAGCCATAAAAAGGTACTGCAATGGTAGAAGCGCGTAGCGTACTGGCCACAGGACCGTCTATATCACACGAAATATCTGCCACTAAGCTGATTTTAAAATCAGGATGTTTGGCATCTTCTCGGGTAAATAAATACGGAGCACCATCGCCATAAAAATGACCTGCAATAAAATAATCGGTTACTTTAGCATACTTCATAAAATCACTTTCATAGCCTGAAGGGTCTTTATAGAACGCATATTTATCCATAGGCTCCCCATCGGTGCGTTTGTTATATTCTGTCACGTCTATAAGACAGTACACAGGCTCATCAAACTCTTGAGATACGTAGGCCTCATCCGTCACTTCTTTAATATTGAGGTGATCCAGAATTTCTTTGGCGCCATGCGCTACTTTACCCGTACCCGAAAGCGTTATTTTTATATTGGGAAGCGTGATTTTATCCAATTCTTTTTTGACATCATCAAGATCCTTTAAGGTTTCTACTTTAGGTAACTCAAAGAGTCCGTCGCGAATGCCTAATAATCGAAAGCCGTTATAAGCACCTACCAATCCTGCATAGCGACCAAATCCGATCAATCTCGCCCCGTTTTTCTTAATGATGACTTCGTGATCATACATTTCGATGTGCTTATCAAGCATCGCACGTAATAGTTTTCTGTTATACGGTTGCTTTTTGATGGTATGACTAAAGAAAAAATATTTTTTATTTGGAATCAGTGCGTCGATAGGCACTTCTTTTACGCCCAGCATCACATCGGCGTCAGAAACGTCTTGCGCGACTTCAAATCCTTCTTTTTGATACGCTTCATCTGGAAAGATCCGAATATCGGAGGATTCAACTACAAAAGAAGCATCTGGAAATTGTGACCGTGCTTCTGCAAGCATTTGCGGTGAAAACACAACTCTGCGATCTGGTGGATTTTTACGTTCTTTTATAATGGCAAACTTCATGGATCTCTATTTTAGTTTCGATTGTTTTGTCAGGTGGGTACTTTGGTACATCTTTTGACGTAATTATAGCGCAAAGATATGGGTTTAAGTCCTATATTTGCAGACTTGTTTTGCTTTCGCGAAAGCGAATACAAAATACATATATTTTCAGATTTTATTTTTCAAGATTTGAGAATTTGTTCATTGAAAATAGATGAGATATTGATGGATTCCCGAAACAAGTTCGGGATTCAATTTGATTATGTAAATAGTAGATAACGTTAAAGATGTTATCCCGCAGAAAATGCGGGATTCAATTCGACTACGTAAATCAAAGATTTACGGTCTCATGGAAGGGGTCGATTTGGTTTTGACAGCGAGATTAACCAAATAGTAAGCACGTCGAGCGCTGGGATATAGCTCGTAAATCTCATATTTCACACTTTTTAAACGGCGAGAATAACTACGCCCTAGCTGCATAATCCGAATCATAGTAGGATAATGCCTCGGTCTACAAGGTAGACAAGCAGGAAGTCACTCGAGAGCCTTGGTTTACGGCAATCGATATAGTGACTTCGTAAAAGTAAACCTAGCTTTTGTAGGATCTTGATACAATCGCGAAGCTTAATTAAGAATAAGGTAATCCTTGGTAGTTTCTGACCGGTGGTTGCACGAAAACTAAGTAGAAACTAAGCGTGTAGAAAGCTGTTTCGTTACTTGTTTGGACGGCGGTTCGAGTCCGCCCGACTCCACAATTAAGCACAACTGCGTTGTGACTTCAAACATAAAAAATCTGACAAGCTCGCTTGATCAGATTTTTTTGTTTTAAGGCACCTAGCCGGAACGGGTAGGCAGTTGTATTTACAGAATGGGATGCCAAGGCCCACCGAAGGTAATCCGCCCGACTCCACCTTCGCCCTCCGA
>CAYGQJ010000051.1:0-11909 GCA_964351845.1 uncultured Flavobacteriaceae bacterium
GAAGGTGATGCCTATAAGCAATACCTTCAAGATGTAGTAGCAGATATGCAAACGCTCACGGTAACGGTACTTGCTGAGTGGCAAAATGGTTTTAGAGATGATACGTTTGTCAATAACAACGGTTCTTCTTCAACGGCTTCTGTAGACCGTATGGTCAATGATTATATTTTCTATTACGAAAAATTTCTAAGAGCGGGTAAAATGGGAATCCCAGGTGGTATCTTCTCTGGCTCTGTAGAAGCTGGAAATATAGAGGCTTTATACGCTGGAAACCTATCAAAACAATTCTTTTTAGAAGGACTAGATGCAGTTCAAGATTTCTTTAATGGGCGTGCGTATAATGGAAACGCTCAAGGCGAAAGTATCAACAGTTACCTCGATGAACTCAATGTGATCAAAGATGGCGCCGATCTAAACGTGATTATTAACAGTCAGTTTAATGCAGCGAGACAAGCGGTACAAGGACTTGGAAGCTTTGAACAAGAACTACAAAATAATCCGCCAGTTAACTTTTTAAATGCCTATGATGAGGTACAGCGTATCGTTCCTCTCTTAAAAGTAGATGCCGTAAGTGCCCTAAGTATCAGTATTGATTTTTCAGATGCAGATGGAGATTAAGACTTTATGATCAATAAATTACAAACCTATTTGAATAGCCACGCAGAGGCCGCTCCACTAGCGGTCTTTCGTGTGTTTTTTGGTTTGTTAATGTTGGTCAGTATTTTGAGGTTTTGGAGTTACGGATGGATTGAAAAATTTTACATCACACCCGATTTTCATTTTACGTTTTATGGTTTTAGTTGGGTGCGCCCTCTTGGGGAATGGACCTATCTCTTATTTGCCATTTGTGTCGTAAGTACGATCATGATTACCCTAGGATGGAAGTATCGCCTAGCGATGATTACCTTCTTTATGAGTTTCACCTACATAGAATTGATGGATAAAACGACCTATCTGAATCACTATTATTTTATATCCATCCTTAGTTTTTTACTCATCTTTTTACCAGCAGGGCATTATTTCTCGTTGGATACGCTTTCGCGAAAGCGTAAAAAAAATAATCCTACTCCTACGTCAAATGCCATTGGGTTTGTACCGCGTTGGACTATTGATAGCATCAAATTACTCTTGGGGATTGTCTACGTATATGCTGGACTCGCTAAATTAAATAGCGATTGGTTGCTCAATGCCATGCCGCTTAAAATCTGGTTGCCTTCCAAGTTTGATATTCCGTTGATAGGTGATTTGTTAGGCGAAGAATGGGTGCACTATGCCTTTAGTTGGATAGGCGCAGGATACGATCTGTTTATTCCGTTTTTATTGCTCTGGAAACCTACCCGAACCTTCGCTTTTGGAGCGGTGGTGATCTTTCATATCCTCACACGCGTCTTATTTCCTATCGGGATGTTTCCGTACATTATGATTGTCAGCGCCTTGATATTTTTTGATGCGCGTCTACATAAAAAGGTGGTATACGCTTTCGCGAAAGCGGTTAAATATCCTAAAGAATTATTAGAAACAACCATCGTCTGGCAACCAGTTTCTGTCAACAAATACAAGGTATCATTAGTTGTGGTCAGCATTTTCTTTGTTATACAATTGCTATTGCCTTGGCGATATGCTTTCTATCCGGGAGAACTTTTTTGGACCGAAGAAGGCTATCGTTTTTCATGGCGCGTGATGCTTATGGAAAAATCGGGCTATGCGCAATTTAAGATTGAAGATGGAGTCACTGGAAAGCGTTTTTACGTCAATAATGCTGATTTTTTGACCCCCTTGCAAGAAAAGCAAATGAGTTTTCAACCCGACCTTATATTAGAATATGCACACTATTTACGAGATCATTTTACAGCACAAGGACATCAAAATGTCGAGGTGTATGTAGAATCCTATGTGGCGCTTAATGGGCGGTTGAGCACCACATTTATAGATCCAGACGTCAATCTGGCCGAAATCAACGAATCATTTTTACCTAAAAATTGGATCAAACCCTTCAACGATGAAATTAAAGGTTTATAGTTTACTGTTTTTCATATTCGTGTCCTTTTGCACACACGCGCAATACACGCTTTCTGGAATTATTACAGATGATGGAAACACACCATTACAAGATGTAGAAATCTACCTACAAGGTGGAAATCAAATCACAATCACAAATGCGCAAGGGGTGTATGTTTTTGAAAATGTAAAAGAAGGGACATATGTGCTTACCGTTTTTGGATTGTCGTATCAGTTACAAGAAGAACCCATCACCATCACAAGTGATACACAACAGAACTATCGTTTGATTCCTTTGGGAGAATCACTCTCTGAAGTCGTTTTAAGTACGCGTAAAGAAAAAATATTTGCCTTACGATCGCTTAGAAAAGTAGAAGGAACAGCGATTTATGCAGGGAAGAAAAGTGAAGTTGTTTTAATAGACCAAATCACAGGGAATCTAGCGGCCAATGCCCCTCGACAAATTTACAGTCAGGTGGTTGGGTTGAATATCTATGAAAATGGCGATGCAGGGTTGCAATTAAACATTGGCGGAAGAGGGCTAGATCCCAACCGATCGGCCAATTTTAATATTCGCCAAAATAATTATGACATCAGCGCCGATGTGTTAGGGTATCCTGAAAGCTACTACACGCCACCTGCCGAAGCATTATCAGAAATACAAGTGGTGCGTGGTGCCGCTTCATTACAGTATGGAACACAGTTTGGAGGTTTGATTAATTTCAAGTTTAAAAGGCCAAATCCAGATAAAAAAATAGAATTGATCTCTCGCCAAACCGCAGGTTCGTTTGGATTGCGAACCTCTTTTAATAGCTTGAGCGGAACGGTAGGGAAAGTGAGTTATTACACCTACTTCAATTACAAAGAAGGGGATGGCTTCCGACCAAATTCTCAATTTAATAGCCGGAATTACTTTGCACACGTCGGTTATCAACTCAATGAGAAAACGACCATTACGGGAGAGCTGACACTTTTTAATTACCTCGCAAAACAAGCAGGTGGTTTGACAGATACTCAATTTCTGGAAGATCCAGATTTTAGTAACAGAGATCGTAATTGGTTTGATATTGATTGGAAAGTGTATTCGGTACGATTGGATCATAAATTTAGTCAGAAAACTAATTTTAGTTTGAATCTTTTTGGATTGGATGCCCAACGAAGTGCTGTTGGTTTCCGTACCAACCGGGTGTCACAACCTGACGATCTAGAAGAACCAAGAGAAGTACTCGTTGATGAATTTACCAACTGGGGCGCTGAGGCGCGATTATTAACTCGGTATACCCTAGGAAAACAGAATGCGGTGTTATTAATCGGTTCCAAATATTACGATGCGAATAATAGTCAGCAACAAGGACCAGGCACCACAGCAGCCGATGCTGATTTTTCTTTTGCAGAGGATCAATTTCCAAATTTTGAACGTCAAGCACAATTTGATTTTCCTAATAGAAATTTGGCCGTTTTTGGTGAAAATATTTTTAATATCACGGATAAACTCACGATTACCCCTGGGTTTCGTTTTGAATACATAAAAACCGAAAGTGAAGGTTCGTTCAAAAACATTGTATTAGACCTTGCTGGAAATCCTTTGCTGAATGAAGAAGTACCAGACAACAGAACTTTTGAGAGAGACTTCGTACTATTGGGAACAGGAATTACCTATAGGTTACAAAGAGGGGTAGAATTGTATGGGAATATCAGCCAAAATTATCGTTCTGTGACCTTTAATGATATCAGAGTCGTCAACCCTTCCTTTGTGATTGATGAAAATATCACCGATGAAGAAGGCTTTACGGTTGATATTGGTGCTAGAGGACGCCTAGAGAATAAACTTTCCTATGATGTAAGTTTGTTTGGTGTACGTTATGATCAACGTCTTGGAGAGGTATTATTTACAGATACAGACAATAGTATTAAAAGACGAAGAGGGAACATAGGAGATGCCTTTATTTACGGACTTGAATTTTTTGGCGATTGGAATCTTAGAAATACCTTTTTTGAAGAAAAAGAGACTATAAAGCTCAATGTATTCGTCAATTTAGCCCTTACAGAATCTGAGTATATACGCTCTGACGAAGTGGGTGTAGAAGGCAATCAAGTCGAGTTTATTCCTGACGTCAACTTAAAAACGGGGATTAACTTTGGGTATAAGAATTTAACCGCTAGTATTCAATATACGTATCTCACGGAGCAATTTACAGACGCGACCAATGCGCCCCAAGATATCAATGACAATCAACGAGGGATTGAAGGGACGATTCCTTCGTATGGGATTTTAGATATTTCGGCGGCCTATACGTACAAACGATGGAAATTAGAAGCAGGTATTAATAATGTCCTCGACGAGTCTTATTTTACACGACGTGCTACGGGGTATCCAGGACCTGGGATTATCCCAGCGGAACCGCTTGCTTTTTATACAACCTTGCAGTTTAAGTTGTAAGGAAAACTGCAAAAAAAAATCGACTAAGAATAACATTTCCTTTGTCGATCTTTTAAGTTTCGTAATTTGTAATTCGTTAAGCCTGTGCCTGTGGAGCCCATGATGCGCAAAGCATCCCTGGAGCAGATTTCTCTGGATTCGCACAGTCACTATTTTCATAACGAGAGCAGGTGACACAGTTACGTTCATCTTTAAGCGACGCTTTCATTTCAAAACTATCACATGTGTAATGTGTACTTACTTGTACATTATGCTTTGTGCAAAAATTTCCTTCCTTTAATTGATCACAATTGCTACAATTGTGTGCGAGTCGTATAGCCATAGTTATTTCTTTTTTTTATTAATTACTTAAATGTAGAAATCAAAGGTTTTAGAAACAATATAAATAGCTATTTAAGAGGGATTTGTATTTAGATTGAATTAAGATAAGATGTTATGTTGATGTGGTATATGCTTTCGCGAAAGCGTACAAAGAAACACCTTCAATGGAGTTGTACTTAATTTATTTTCAAGTGTAATTGTTTATTTTTCAAAACTATAGATGTATGAAATAAAGGTTAATGGCGTTTTCTAAAGGCTCATAAATTGCGTCAATAATCTGTTGTAATATTCATGGAATAGCAATAGTTCCCTCATTCAAAAGAATATTTCACGCATTGTTAGTGTGATCGTTACCTTTGTTTTGATAGCTTTGATATCATCAAAAACTAAAAAGAATGAAAAAATTACTACTTATACTATGTGTGGCCATCTGTTGCCTTAGCTGCGGATCATCAAATAACGTTACAGGAACAACCACGATAGGCGGAGCGCTTCCTATGTTTTCTAGTGAAAATATTGAACCGTTTTTGGATATTACAGAAGTCTCTGAGGATGCTACTTATGGGTATTCTGAAAAAAATCCCATTATGATAGGTGGAGAGTTCTCCAACGGTGCGAGTAATCAAAGGCGATATTTTGCTTCATTGGCAGGTCCTAATGGCGAGACGGTACGTTTTGTTCGATTGGGAAGTTGCTGTGGGTATGAGAGTGAAAATGCCATGTTAGGGGGTATGGCTTTATTGGATAAGTACCAACTTACCTATGAAGGTTTAAAAAAGCCGCTTGTTTTTTACATCAGTTTATATGATGAAGAAAAGGCGTATGTGCCTGTGGGATTAAGCCCTCGTCAAAATTAAGTTTCCTTTGCGAGAAGTCTTCTTTTTATACGTATCTTTGCACGCAATTAAATGTTAACTAGTAAAGGCTATTCATAGTTTTTACGCTTTCGCGAAAGCATATACTTAGCGAACGATAAAACATAATTGCAATGACTGCACACGAGAACAAAATCTTAGGAGAAGGACTCACGTATGATGACGTACTTCTAGTTCCAGCCTTTTCTGAAGTACTCCCAAGAGAAGTAAGCATACAATCAAAATTTACGAGAAACATTACACTCAATGTACCTATCATATCTGCTGCGATGGATACGGTAACAGAAAGTCGTATGGCGATTGCCATGGCCCAAGAAGGAGGGATCGGTGTACTTCATAAAAATATGACGATAGAGGAGCAAGCCATGAAAGTACGTAAAGTAAAACGTGCAGAAAGTGGGATGATCATTGACCCAGTGACGTTGCCTTTAAGTTCTATTGTGCTAGATGCAAAAAATGCAATGCGTGAGCACAGCATAGGAGGAATTCCTATTGTAGATGACGCAGGAAAATTATTAGGCATTGTGACTAATAGAGATCTTCGTTTTGAAAAAGACAATGATCGCCCAGTGTCTGAAGTCATGACTACAGAAAATCTAGTCACTGCTGCAGAAGGGACATCACTCGCACAAGCAGAAGAGATTTTACAAGATCATAAAATAGAAAAACTACCGGTAGTTACAGATGATAATATTTTAGTAGGCCTTATCACTTTTAGAGATATTACAAAGCTTACGCTAAAACCGAATGCGAATAAAGATTTGTACGGTCGTTTACGTGTAGCAGCAGCTATCGGAGTGACAGGAGATGCGGTAGATCGCGCAGGAGCATTGGTAAAAGCAGGTGTTGATGCCATTGTTATTGATACCGCACATGGACATACCAAAGGGGTTGTTTCGGTGCTTAAAGCGGTAAAAACTGCGTATCCAAACTTAGATTGTGTGGTAGGTAACATCGCTACAGGTGAAGCAGCCAAATATCTTGTAGAAGCTGGAGCCGATGCTGTAAAAGTAGGTATAGGACCCGGATCTATCTGTACGACACGTGTGGTTGCAGGGGTAGGATTTCCGCAGTTTTCTGCCGTATTAGAATGTGCTGCTGCGATCAAAGGATCGGGTGTGCCAGTCATCGCTGATGGTGGGATTCGTTACACAGGGGATATTCCTAAAGCTATTGCCGCAGGAGCCGATTGTGTGATGCTAGGGTCATTACTTGCAGGGACCAAAGAATCTCCAGGAGAAACCATCATTTATGAAGGACGTAAGTTTAAATCGTATCGTGGTATGGGATCTGTCGAAGCGATGAAGCAAGGGTCAAAAGATCGCTATTTCCAAGATGTAGAAGATGATATCAAAAAACTCGTGCCAGAGGGTATTGTGGGACGCGTCCCTTATAAAGGAGAATTAAATGAAAGTATCCACCAATTTGTTGGAGGGTTACGAGCAGGAATGGGCTATTGTGGCGCAGGTACGGTAAATGCGTTAAAAGAAAATGGTCGTTTTATAAAAATTACCGCTAGTGGAATTAATGAAAGCCATCCTCACGATGTAACGATCACTAAAGAATCACCTAATTATAGTAGGTAGTTTATAGTGTCGAGATGAATATATAACAACGACTAGCCGAGTGCTAGTCGTTTTTTTTTACTACAAAAACTGCTGTTCTGTGATTAATTTTCTTCCTTGGTTGTAAACATGACCGAAAGAGCATCTTTAAAATTTGTATTCCAGCATTCCCAATCATGACCACCATCTGTAATGCGTAATTCATTGATGACGCCATTTTTAAGGAAAAACTGTTGTAAATCAGTGACAACAGGTACAATATTAAATACATCATCATCGCCAACGGAAATATGAAATTTTGGTCGCTCCGTACTTTTTAAAAAATCGTGTTGCAGATGCTTGTATGAGAATGTTGACCAGAGTGAATCACTAAAAACACCATCCACAGCAAAAGTGGCTATTTTTCTAGAAGATGAATTTAGTGGAGGTGAAGGATCATAAGAAGCGGGGCTTAATAAAATGACATTTTGAAATAGCGAAGGGTATTTTAAGGAAAAGCGTAAAGCGCCAAAGCCTCCTGCTGAGAGACCTGCTATATGTCTCACGGTAGATTGACTGCTAAAGTTAGCAACCGTTTCAAAATGTGGGATAAATTCTTTAATATAGAAAGTTTCCCATTCTTCTATACTATCCACATACCAAGAATTACCCGCACTAATACTTACCCCAATCATAGGGGGTATACTTTTATTCTTTGCCATCTCACTTAGTATTACTCCGGCATTACCTCCTTCAGGAGTAAACCAGTCTTGTGAGCTTCCTCCATGTCCATGTAGTAAATAGATGATTGGATAGCTGAGAGATTCGTTATAATTTTGAGGAAGGCTATACCGATACGGTACATATTTGTTGAGTGTCTTTGAGAAAAGACTATCGTTTATGACTTCAATATCAGTCGTTTCAATGGTTGCTATTTGAGAAGTATGCTTACAACTTATAATGAGTAAGAAGGAACCAAGAATGAGTAGTAGATTCTTTATGTTCACTTTAGAATACTTCATGATTCTTTTTGCTTTGCCATATAAGCCTCTAGTGCATGGTTTGTTTTTTCTTGTAATTTATTTTTAAAAAAGCCAGTACCTCCTATTAACAAACCTTTAAATCCCATCGCTTGCTTTCCCCAGGTGCGAAGACTAAAAGAGTCAATATGCTTACTAATCTTGCCGTCTTTTAATTCAAAAGATGCCTTTATTTTATTGTGTACTTTTCTTCCAGTGGCACTAAATTCATACTGTGCTTCCCAGTGAGCCGTTCCTTTATCTTCTTGGCAGGTAATATTTGAAAAGGTGACATGAAACTCTTTCCCTTTTTGAGAATTACATAGCATACGCCACATCTGTCCTGCTTTTTCACCTTTAAGCACACCAAAAGCAGGATCTTCAAAATGGATGTCTTCATGATAGCAGGCGACCATTCCTTCTGGATCTTGTGCAGCAAAGGCAGTGTAAAACGTTTCAATAATGTTCAAAATAGGATCTTTTTAATTGAAATTAAAGTTACAACTTTAAAATCTAATGCATTAAAAAAGCACTTTAAAAAAAAGGTGTTTACTTTCTTTAAAGTGCTTTTGATTTTCTCAGTTCGGCAATGGTATGCCTTGTATTGTTATATGTCTTATTCTACAGAAAAGAAATATAATTGATCAGAAGTCTCTATGTTGGGTAGTGTTGAAACGATACCACAATTATCAAATTCAATGGAATTTGGATTTCCGTCAACGGGATAATTAGAGAGGATTTCTGTATTTCTATCGATATTTGTTAGATTGGAGTCTGTATCCCATAAGAGTACATAATCTCCCTGAACAGTTGGTTTTAGACCAATCGTATATCGGTATTGTGTGCTGTTATCAGAAAGAACTCCTTCAATAGATAAACCACCATTAGGACATGCGCCCAAAGGAGAAGTTTGTCCCACTTCTTCAATAATTTCAAAATTATTGATGGCATCCACACTATTACTTTGATTATCTGCAGGTCTTAGTCTATAAATAGATACGAGATCTCCATTATTAAAATCACTAGGAATCGAGTCTCCGAGGGTCTCATTAAAAGCTTGTGAGGACACCCTGCCTGAAATCCATAAAGTGTCATTAAGAGTTATGTCTGCAGCAGATACCGTAGTTTTAAAATTATTGGTTATAATAACCTCGCTTGACTCGTCATCACATTGAAATGACATAAGAAGTAGCGAGAAGGCGAATAACATAAAGAGGGATTTTTTCATAATTGATTGTTTTTAAATTGATGATTTCTTTGTTATAAAACATTTCAATGATGCGTATTCCTACTGTGTTTGTGTTAAACAATGTTAATGCTTCATGTACGTTATTCTAAAATATCGATAAGTTCTATTCTGTAGACCAAGATGGAATCTTTAGACAAAATAGGAGGGTAGCTAGATCTTTTACTAAGCGAAGTGGGAACGATGAGGGTACGTATTTCTCCTTTTTTCATACCGCGTACGCCTTCATCTACCCCTTCAATAACTATCTTTGCTCCAAGCATAAACTGTATAGGTTGCATGTCTTTTGAAGAGAAAATGAGGGTTCCATCACGATAGGAAGTACTCTCGTGTATTTTTACCTCTTGGCCTATTTTTGCTCCCTCACCACTACCTTCTTTAAGAATTTTATATTGCAATCCAGAAGTTGTTGTAATCATATCTGATGATTGCGGTGTGTTTTTTTGACAACTCAGGGATATACACATCAATAAGATGGCACCTAATAATTTTATCATGACTATGCTTATTTAAGATACAATACTACAAAGAATTTGTAGTAGGTTATACATTACTACTTTTCAAAAGTATAGAATGTTTATTTTAGACACATGAATAAGATCATCATTTTATGTGCATTTTTACTAATGGGATTCATTTCTTGTAAAGATGAGCCCACACCTCCATATAGTATTCCTGAAAATGCAGTAACACTATTAACTGCAGATTCTATAAAGTCGTGGAAAATTGCAAGACGTTATAATGGTAAGACACGTATGAATATGGGGGACTGCTTTTTGGGATACAGGCAACGCTTTCGCACTTCGGAAGCGCTCAGTGTAAATTCCAGCGGACTTGTAGATGATAACAACGGCGAGTTAAGAAATTGTGGTCCAAGCTTGGAAGCTACATGGGAAATCACAACTTCTGATAAAGGAGATTCCTATTTAAAATTGACCAGTGATCAAATTCCTGAATTATTGGGGCAAGAGTCAAAGGAGAAGTTCTTTAAGATTGTCTATCTAAGTAATGATTCTTTGACGCTCTCTTATGTGCATAAACAGTTCACTAAACGACTTAGGATTACAGATTATTTGGTGCGTGAAGACTTACCTGTTGAGGATCGTGATTTTCACTGGTAAAGAGTATTTAATTACAGTCAAGCGATAAAGTGTCATTCTCATCAATTACCCAATTAGCAGGCGTGTTATCAAGTTGAGATTGGCTCACTTTAATACAGTCTAGTGGGTTGTTACGAACCTCCAACGTAAAGAGTTCAGGATTGTTTGAGACATCCAATGCTGTGATGGTATTGTCATCTAAGATTAAAAACTGTAATTGTTGATTACTGCTTACATCCAACGTAGAAATAGTATTTCCGCTTAATTCTAGTTTTTCCAAATTTGGCATATTGTTTACCTGAATTTCAGAAAGATTGTTATTTTCAATAAAAATAAATTTTACCATGTTGTTTTGAGATAAGTCAATTTCAGAAATAGTATTGTCATTTAACCATAAGTTATACAGATTTGTAAACCCTTCTATACCTGTAAGATCGGAAATTCCTTTTTCATTAAGTATGAGATCCATGACTTCGTCAATGTTATCTGATAACACAGAACCATCTAATTCATTATCTAAATTTAGTTCTATAAGTGCCGCCTCAAATGCAGGATCTGGTATTAAGGTACGTTGTGCTTGTGGAATTACAGGATCTATGGTTTCCGTTGTAGGGTCTGAATCATCAGAGCCACAGGAAATAAGTAGGGTTAAAAAAATACTAGAAATAAGAAATACAATCTTAGGAAATTTCATGATGAGATAGTTTTATCCATCTAAACTATGAAATTTCAACTAGTGTTTAATGATTATTAAAATAAGTTTAACAAAATGTTATTCTGGAAATAGTGTTTTATCAAGTCCTGGAACAATACGCAATGCATTTTTGTAATATACTTTTTTGAGAACGTCATCAGGTAAGTCTAATCCATACATAGCCCAAAAGGCATGATACTTTTTATGGTATGGGAAGTACTCATCATCACTTTCTAGTACTCTAAAGTAGGTAGGGAATTCTTCTGGCTTCCAGCTATCTTTTCCAAATAAGATACGATCTTGATATTTAATAAAGAAAGCTCTAGCTTGTCGCGGCTGTCGTCCAAGTTCGGCAATGATGGCACCAATACCCACATTCATGTTAGGCATTTCATCGAGTAATTGGCTTAGTTTCGGAAGGTTATTTGCATACCAACCCATGTGTGCGTTGATAAAGGTAGTATTTGGATGTTTTTTAAACATACGATGTTGCTCAGCAATGAGTGTCTCCCAGGGAGCAGGATTGTCGGCATCTCTTTTTCTATTTGGGCGTGTTTTTAATTCTAACCAGCGCTCATTATCGCCATTAAATGGATCCCAGAAAGGCTTAGGATCTGCCGTATGAATTAACACAGGAATTCCTAATTCTCCGCATTTTGACCATATAGCATC
>CAYGQJ010000051.1:12009-26354 GCA_964351845.1 uncultured Flavobacteriaceae bacterium
CCGTATGAATTAACACAGGAATTCCTAATTCTCCGCATTTTGACCATATAGCATCGAGTCTTGGGTCATCTACAGCAAGCCGTTTGCCGTTTGCATCTTTATAACGTAACCCTAAGCTTTTATATATTTTTAAACCTCTAGCTCCGTGTTGCACATCTTTTTCCAATTGAGCCACTGTTTTTTCTGTCCACCCAGCACTGCCAACACCTTCAAAATTAATATTTGCAAACACCACAAAACGATTAGGATAATGATCAGCAATATTCTGAACTGATTTTTGTAAGTCGTCACCAGAGCGACCACTTAAGTTGACCATAATACCCATATTAAGCGTATCCATTGCTGTAATGACTGGCGTAAGATTTTGATTTGGCATACGGTATTGATGTCCGTGTACATCTATAAAAGGGAACTTGGCTTTATGTATAACGGCCCCAGGAACAACAAGGGTAGAGGTAGGATTATATTCTTCAAATGATAGGTTTTGCGCTTGAAGCGAAATAGCAAATAGGCACAGGCTAAGAAGGAATACTTTTTTATACATCGAGATATGTTTAAAGAGAATATCCCGAAGGTACTATCTAAAAAGGACTCCTAGAAATTTTAAAATAGGTTTAACGTTCTTGCCTGAATGAGGCTTAGATTTTGTGATATTCTAACCATTCTAGTGGAGATACTAGCTTTTGGTTGCAAAATTCTAAATGAATGACTCTTCGTTGTTTGTTGTTTGTCGTCCTATTAGATGCGTGTAATGTCAATGGTTTCATAAGCATTATCCCTCCTTTTTTGATATTGCATATATGCTCTCTTTGTACATCCCAATCTTTTTTATCTACACGAATGATTCCTTTTTGGTGCGATGTAGGAATCACTCTTAAAGCACCATTATGGGCATTTGTATCATCCAAATGTATCCTAACCGTAGTTGTGTTTTCCAAGATAGGTAAGGGAGGTTGTACCCCATATTGACCTCTTTTGTACGTCCAATTTATATAATCAGGTACATCCGTTTTTTGATTTACAGAAATACTCAAGTCTTGATGATAAGGCACAAACCAATTAGATGTACTGGGTTTATCGAAATAAATAGCTTTTGTTAAGAAATAGGGAGTCGTATAAATGTTAGATAATAAAGAGAGGAGTTTCTGATTAAACAGGATATTTTTGAGCTGAGGTATTGTGTTTATGAGCTTTCTAATGGCATATACATCTTTTGTTTGCAAAAGGTTTATACTATTTAGAGGAGTTTCTTTGATACACGCTGTGATCTGCTGAACTTCTATTGTTGAGTATACACTATCTAAAATAGCAAACCCTTGTTGTTGGAATGTCGCTTTTAGATGGGATGTATTCAAAACAGTTGTAGTTTATCTTTCAAAATAAAGGTTAATAGCATCAAAATACCTATTTGCAACAATTTTAGCTCCGTATAGGTTGTAATGGACATCATCTATTAATAAGATATCTGTCCATCCTTCTGCCATATCTACAGCAACTACGTTCGAATCCTCAGTAGAACGTTCTTGAGAAACCGTGAGAATTGCATTTTTGAAGTTTTCAAAAAGCGCTACATTTTCTTCAGAGAATGTACTCGAATTTCCTGGTGCTATTTGTTCTAAAAAAATAGTCACTTCCGGATTATGATTTTGTAAAATATCGATGATGCCGTTTATGTTTTGTATCGCTCCTTCATAGGAATTCGTTCTTATCAAATCATTTCCTCCGATACCTAATAAAACGATATCAGGCATTTCTGTGATTGAAAGTGTACTTTCTAGTGTCGTTAATACATCTTTGGTTGTGTGTCCACCTACTCCAGCGTGTTCTTTATCGAATACTTGGTCTGAATATATGGGGTATTCACTCGTATCTATTTGAGACCCCAAAAAGTTAAATTCCCAATTGTTATCTATGAGATTTTTCCAAAGATCATACCGGTAACTTTCATGTGATGGTCTATTTCCAGCAACTCTAGAATCCCCAATCGGTAATATATTTACCTCATAATCAGGTGGGTTTATTGAAACAGTATCATCCTCTGTACAGGAACTAATGGTAAGAATGAATAATGCAGCTAATGCTACTCTTGTAATTTTGGACATAGATGACCTTTAAATAAAATTTCTAAATTTTCAAGGTGCAAAACTACGTTGATTTATAGCTAATTAAAACTGTATTGTGTAATATTTAACAGCGTATTCTTACAAGGCAACATTGTTGCTTTGAAGATGGTTTTGAGGGAATAACAACAAGCGTTTATTTGGTAAACAAAAAGAGAACTAACAAACAGTTAGTTCTCCTTTTGTTTTAGTAGTTAGGTAGTGTTATTCTACGTGCTCTTCTAGTGCATCAAAATATCTGTCAGCAACTACTTTAGCCCCTATAGCATTGTAGTGAAGATCATCCGCTAGAAAGAAATCTTGCCATCCCTCAGCCATATCTACAGCAACAACATTCGAATTTTCTGTAGTACGTTCTTCAGAAATAGTGACAATAGCATCATTAAAGCCTTCAAATAATAGAATATTCTCTTCGTTGTATATATCAGAAACAGCTGGGGCTATTTCTTCCATAAAAATGGTGACATCTGGATTGTGATCTTGTAAAATATCAATAATAGCATGCATATTATTTATTGCTTCCTCATAAGAGTTGTTTCTGATGAGATCAATTCCTCCGATACCCATTAAAATTACATCGGGCACTTCAATATCAGCGAGTGTCGTTTCTAAGGTTGTTAGTACATTTTTTGTAGTGTACCCACCTACAGCAGCGTGATTTTTATCAAATTCTAAACCTAAAAACTGCGGGTATTCAGCTTGATCTGTATTAGGGCCTAAAAAGTCAACGGTCCAATCGTTTTCAACTAAGCTTTTCCATAATTCATAGCGATAACTTTCATGGTACGGTCTATTTCCTTGTACTCTAGAATCTCCTATGGTTAGAATGTTAATTTCATTGACAGGTGGCTCTTCTTCAATACCAATACCACCATCGTCATAACACGAGAGTACAACAAAAAGGGATAGGAAGGCGGCATACTTGTAAACTTTAGACAATTTCATAATATATTGATTTGGGGATTACAAATATAGTATTTTTTGTGTAATTCAGCGACAAAATGAATATTTTTAAGTAAGATAATTCTTACTTTTTATTGCGCAATTCATGTAATTTTTGGATGGTTTTTTTAATGTAAGACTGAAAAATGGCTGTGTGCTCTATGTTTCATCACGGTTTCCTATATTTTATTTGCTAAAATATTTAGAGGATGATTTTTGTTATCTAAAAGATATATAACTCTAGGATATAGAAAGAAAATGACTCTTAATAACTTCTTACGAGAACCATGCGTATACTCTTAAAGGTATTAGTATCTTTACAGACCAAAAATTTGTAGGATATGATATATCGTTTTAGAGTCATTCTAGATACCGAAGAAGATGTGTTTAGAGACTTAGAGATTGATCAGCAGGCGAGCCTTGAAGATTTACATAATGCTATCAATCAGTCTTTTGGATTTGATGGTGGGGAGATGGCTTCTTTTTATAAAAGCGATGACCAATGGAATCAAGGGCAAGAGATTTCTCTTTTTGATATGAGTGACGGAACCTCAGATGTACGCTTAATGAGTGAGACCTCAGTAGAGGATGTGATCAGTGAGGCAGAAACCCGTATGTTATATGTGTATGACTTTCTTAGTATGTGGCGTTTTATGGTAGAGCTTGGAGAAATTGCCGAACGCGAAGAGGGTATTACCTATCCTAACCTTATGTTTGTGCATGGACAGATCCCTGATCAGGCGCCAGAGATCACTTTTGAAGCCGAAGAGAGTGATGACGATATCGAGTTTGAAGATGGTCTAGATATAGACGATCTCGATGATCTTAACTTTGATCAAAACTGGAATTAATTATATCTCGTACATTAAAGAATACATTATTTTAGTAATCTAATGGGAAGGTGATTTTTTAGTGTAAAATATCAACATTTCCTAACTAGATGCAACCAACAACAACGCTACTTCATGATTAATTTATACAATACGCAAATAGAGTCCCTTTCTATTCATAGAGTAGGGAATAAAAGTAAAGCAGAAGGCCTTTTTGTGTCTAATGATCCGTATCCTTTGAGTGATGAAATTACGCCTTTAATCAAGGAATTTTTCTTCAAACCTTTCAGAGAAAAAGAGGAGAATTACTATCGCTTCGATCACGAGACTGATCTAGAATTTCACACGTTGTTTGGGATTGTTCAAAAAGTTTTTGAAAATCCGAGCGCCACACATTTATTATCTGAAGAGATTGCAAAACATTTGTATGAGCAAAGTGAGCACCCACATATCAAAGCAGGAGAGTTATACATCGCGCATTTAGAAAATGTGATGATAGATAATCACAAGACAGATGCGATTGGTATTTTTAAAAGTGAGTTAAAGCAAGACTTTTTACAATTTCGCGAAAGCGAGTCCAACCTAGAAATGCTCTTAGAACAAGGAATTAATCTCAATAAATTAGATAAAGGGTGTTTGATTGTTAATCATAAAGCAGAAGAAGGCTATAAAATCCTTTCGGTAGATTCTAACCGGTATGATACTAAATACTGGCTTGAAAACTTCTTAGGTGTTGAGATTTTTGAGGATGATAATTTTTACACCAAAAAATACCTAAAGTTTTGTCAAGACTTTGCAAAAGATGTGGTCCTTCCTGCTGAAGATAAAAAGGAGGAGGTATTGTTTATGAACCGTGCTGTGAATCATTTTGCAAAAAATGATGCTTTTAATGAAAGCACCTTTATGAATGAAGTCTTGGAAAATCCTGATTTGATTCCAGAATTTAATCATTACAAAACGGAGCAAGCGCCTAAGTATAAAATAGAGGATCTTACTGATTTTCCTATTAGTAATAAGGCGGTAAGCTCTCAACGTAAAAAAATCAAAAACTTAATTCAGTTAGATACTAATATTCAAATTAAGCTTGATTTTATAAACCCTGAGAGTGCAGAAAAGTTTGTAGAAAAAGGATGGGATGAAGAGAAGCAAATGTATTACTATCTCGTGTATTTTAATAAGGAGAACTAAGGGGATTCTTGCATCAACCTTTTAAGACTTACATCTTCATAATTACGACTTACAAATTCAAGGGCATTCTTTACAATTTGCCCCATAGATCGAGAGCGTTTAAACTTCATGTCTTTGGTATATTCATAGAGTTCAGATCGCAGTTGAGAGAGGTTTTCTTGTGTTGATATTTTATCTACAGTCATACAGCTCATTAATTGTTTAAGACGACTACGAGAGGCGATAACACGTTTTGCTAAGACGGCGCGCTCTTCTTTTTGGTAGAGTTCAATCACACTGTCACTTAACATCTTTGAAACTAAATGAACCATCTTAAAGTTTTCCTTGAAAATATGAGGTTTATATACTTTAAGCTTCCCTTCGTAACATTGCTGATCAAAATCTATGGCACGTATTTTATATTTAATATGGTCAAAATCATGGGTTGGAATAACCACATAGTTATACGAGCGCATATCGCCTAGTAATACAATGGTACAACGCTCGTTAAACTTGACAAACTCTTTAGCGATTTGTGCTTTTTCAACGTCATCACAATCGTCAAGATAATTCGCTATAAACTCATCGCCTGGAATTCCTGTAATATGTTCTTCTATAAGGGTGTCTGAGTACACTAGAAAGTTAATTCTGTTAGGAGATAATATATGCTCAAGTTCTAGTCCGTAGATTCTACTGGCATCGGCTCTTTTTACATAGAAATGCGTGTAGTTGTCATTGTAGATATTTTTGATTTTTATACGGAAGGGTTTTGAGTTTCCAAAAGAGCAGTAATCTATCGCAGCCACTTCTAGAAAGGGTAGAATTTGCTCATTCCCATCTGAGTGAAGCACCGCATATACACGCTTCAAACTATCCATGATTTCTTCTCTTTCATGCTCAGCATAATAGACACTTACCCATAAAGTATCGTTATCTTGTTGGTCATAAAGCGTATAGCCCCCCGTAAAGCGTAGAAGATCATCATAAGACACAGAGATTTTAATATCTCTATTGTATTTTTTTAAAAAGTCATGAAGCTTTCGACTTACGGGGTAAGCGGGCTTCTTTTTTGACATTAGTTTCTCTTCCATTGTGTAGGTTTGAAACCCAATATAAGAAAGCGATGTAACAATTACTAGGCTTTAACGTCTTGTTTACATAACACAACCTAAAAAAACAATAACTTCTTGGAAACGATACTCACATTAAATAAGCTTACCAAGCATTATGGTTCGGTACGCGCAGTAAATGATCTTTCATTTACGATAGAAAAGGGTAATGTATATGGTATTTTAGGACCTAACGGAAGTGGGAAGTCAACCACTTTAGGAATGGTCCTTAATGTTGTAAACGCTACAAACGGAAACTATCATTGGTTTGATGGATCTGACTCTACACACAACGCACTTAAAAAAGTAGGCGCTATTATTGAACGCCCTAATTTTTATCCATACATGACGGCAAGCCAAAATCTTGGATTGGTATGTCAGATAAAAGGAGTGTCTAAAAGTAAAATAGATGAAAAACTAGAAGTCGTTGGATTGTTAGACCGTAAGAATAGTAAATTCAGAACCTATTCTTTAGGGATGAAACAACGACTAGCGATTGCATCCGCATTACTAAATGATCCGGAGATTTTAATTCTTGACGAGCCTACTAATGGTCTAGATCCTCAAGGGATTCATCAAATACGGGAGATCATAAAAAAAATTGCAACCTCAGGAACTACTATTTTACTAGCCTCTCACTTACTCGATGAGGTAGAAAAGGTATGTTCACACGTAGTGATTTTACGCAAAGGTATCATGTTGTATTCAGGGCGTGTAGATGCGATGAATGCCAGTCATGGTTTTTTTGAACTTAAATGTGATAACACGGCAAAACTCGTTACTCATCTCGAAAGTAATCCCATGTTTGGAGAGGTCAAAACAGAAGGTGATTTGGTGACAGGATTTTTAAAAACACCGCTTAGCGCGAAAGAATTAAACAGCCAACTTCATGCGCAAGGCATTGTTCTTAGCCATCTTGTACAACGTAAAGAAAGCTTAGAAGAGCAGTTCTTACAATTGACTAACAACTTAAAATAGACCATCATGTTACGACTACTTAATATAGAATTTCAAAAACTGAGATATAGTAAATCTGCCAAAGCGCTTACCATAGTTTACTTTATTATTCTCTTATTTATAGCACTTATCGTCTCTATAGAGTTTAATCTAGGAGATATAAAAGTACGTATTGCAGATCAAGGGATTTTTAATTTCCCATTCATCTGGCACGGTAATACATGGTTAGCTGGTTGGCTCAAGCTTTTTCTCGCCGTTGTGATCGTATCTATGACCGCAAATGAATATAGTAATAGAACTTTGAAACAAAACTTGATCGACGGTTTGAGTAAGAAAGAGTTTATTATGTCAAAGTTTTATACTGTCATTGTTTTTGCGCTTATATCTACACTTTTTGTGTTTTTTATGTCACTTATCTTAGGATATTCTTTTTCAGATTTTGATGAGCTTAGTATTGTTACACAAGACTTAGAGTTCATTTTTGCATACTTTTTAAAGTTAGTAGGTTTTTTCTCATTCTGCCTATTTTTAGGTATTCTTGTAAAGAGATCTGCATTTTCTTTAGGTTTCTTATTTGTTTGGTGGATTATAGAATGGATATCATACGCGCTGTTAAGATTTCAATTTTTTAAGGGTACAGAAGTATATAGTCACGTGACTCAGTTTTTTCCATTAATGTCTATGTCTAATTTGATTGAAAACCCTGCAACTCGTTTAAGTTTTGTTCAAAATGTAGAGAATCAGCTTAATGCAGACTTTAGTTTAGACTATGCAGTTCATTGGTATGAAATTGCCATTGTTTCGGTGTGGATTTTCTTATTCATTTATGGATCGTATGCATTACTTAAAAAACGTGACCTATAGTTTTTTGTTTTCGCTTACGCGAAAATGAATCAGGACATAAAAGAGTCAAGAGCCAAGACATTCATATCGTCTTGGCTCTTTTTTGTTTGCTGTTTTTTATGCTTTCGCGAAAGCTGATAAAGCGGCAAATACTATACATTCAATAGCTCAATAAGTAGCCTTAATTCCAAAAGCAAGCGGTTTTGATTCTTAGTGATTTTTCGCGAAAGCGTAAAAATGCAATAGTATATCAGTGAGATTTTGATATGGCACATAAAAAAAAGAAATGGTACATTTATGGGATACGAGGCAGTTATGCAAAAAAACTACTATAGAATCCTACTCTTATTTCTTTTAATGAGCCCTTTTGTGGAGGCGCAAGAGATCTCGCAGTTTACCATATTTGCAGGACGTTTTGACTATACAGCTATAGGAAATACCCTCAACACAGGGGAAAATGGAACAAACGCTCCTTGCGAAATCCTTACCGA
Source organism: uncultured Flavobacteriaceae bacterium (assembly GCA_964351845.1). Classification (GTDB taxonomy): domain Bacteria; phylum Bacteroidota; class Bacteroidia; order Flavobacteriales; family Flavobacteriaceae; genus Dokdonia. The sequence continues at coordinate 20,469 of CAYGQJ010000051.1, forward strand.
AAGTAGTGCTACCTTGACCCTCGAGTCAGACCAGACCGTAGAAGCTGCCTACTTGTATTGGGCAGGCTCTGGAACAGGCGATTTTGAGGTTACCCTCAATGATATTCCATTGACGGCAGAGCGAACTTTTGCAGATCAGATTGATGAAGGCCGTGTGTTTTTTGCAGGGTTTGTAGATGTCACCACTATCGTCCAAGAGACAGGAGCAGGGGAGTACACCTTTGGCGATATAGATCTCGCAGATGTAATTCCGGCTTTCTGTCCCACAGGAACCAACTTTGGAGGGTGGGCAATCACAGTGATTTTTGAAGACCCAGACCTACCGCTTAACCTTGTCAATGTATTTGATGGACTCGAAAATGTATCCCAATTTAATAATGAACTCACCATCGAATTAGAAAACCTCAATGTCTTAGACAACGAAAATGCACGCATCGGTTTTATCGCTTGGGAAGGCGATGCTGGTATCGCTGTCAATGAAACCTTATCTATTAACGGAAATATCCTCAGCAACCCTCCGCTGAACCCAGGTAATAATCAATTTAATGGCACCAATAGCTTCACAGAGCAAGATGATCTGTTTAATATGGATATTGATTTTTATAATATCGAAAACAACATCAATATAGGAGATACTTCTGCTACCATTATGCTGACGTCCGGACAAGACTTCGTGATGATTAATAACATCATCACCGTTTTAAATAGTCAGTTGCCAGATGGTGTGATTGCTATAGACACGTTTGATGTTACCTGCGGTAGTAGGGATGTAGCTGTGAGTTATACAGTATCAAATCTGGGCACAGATCCGTTACCCTCAGGAACACCTATTGCATTGTATGCAGATGGTGTGCTCGCAGGAACTACGTTGACTCCATCAATAATACTGCCCAATACATCTTTTTCAGACACGGCAACGATTACAATCCCGAACGGGATTCCTGATGTTTTTAGCCTAATCGCTGTGATCGATGATGATGGAACCGGGAATGGCATCGTGACTGAAACGAGTGAAGTCAATAATGAGTCGGCAAATGTTACAGTCAACCTCAATGTGATCGATATTGTCACCCCTCTAGAAAACCTGAATGTGTGTGATGATGAGTCCAACGATGAAGTCGCTATTTTTGATCTGACCATACCGACCGATCTCGCTATAGGAGATCAAACAGGGATTTTAGTAAGTTATCACCTTACAGAACAAGAGGCACTGACTGGAGATAACCCTATTTCAACGCCAGAAGCCTACACCAATGTAGATAATCCTCAAGAGGTGTTTGTTAGATTCAGTTTAGAAGTAGATCCCCTATGTGTACGTGTTGAGTCATTTATGATAGAAGTCCTAGCAGCGCCGGTCATTCCTCTATTAGATGATATCACGGTTTGTGATGATGTGAGTAATGATGGAATTGCCACCTTTGATTTAACATTCCAAAATGCGCTTATTATAGGAGCGCAAACCAATGTAACTATTCAGTTTTTCACAAACCCTGAAGATGCAGCGGAAGCAACAAACCCTATAGAAACACCTGAAGCTTTTCAAAATACCTCCAATACGCAAACCGTTTTTGTACGACTCACCAATACCTTAGCATCTGCTTGCTTTGATGTCGCTTCTTTCCAACTTGAGGTAGAAGATGTGCCTGTGATTGCCAACCCGCTGGAAAATTTTCTCGTCTGTGACGATCAAGGAAATGATGGTGTATTTACTTTTGACCTCACCATCAATGAAACCCTTGCTATAGGAAGTCAAACAGACGTATCGGTAAGTTTTCATCGCACCGCACAAGATGCCACCGATGGCATAAATTCGATTCCTAATCCAGAAAGCTTTGAGAATACCACCTCTCCACAAACGATATATGTGCGTATCGTACAAGATGACGATCTGATCTGTGTGACGACCGACTCCTTTTTTATAGAAGTTTTTGATCAGCCAATCGCTCCAGTTTTAGAAGATCTCATTGCTTGTGATGATAGTAGTAATGACGGTATTTTACTATTTGATCTTACCCAACAAGAAGCAGTACTTCTCGAAGGGCAAGAAACCGTAGTAATTACCTATCATACAACCCTAGAGGATGCTCAGGCAAATATGGGAGGTATACAAAATCCTGAAAATTATCAAAATGCCGTTAATCCCCAAGACATCTACGTGCGATTAGAAAACCCCGAAAATACCGATTGTTTTGATCTCGGGATCTTTTCTGTAGAAGCACAAACCATCGCTACACCTCAAGTATTACCAGAGATAATATCCTGTAATGAAGGCTTTGAAATGGCCATTTTTGATTTGGTTACCGCCGCAGAAGCGATTGTATTACTCGATGACGAAACGATTACAGGCTATTACCAAAATGCCGAAGATGCTTTTAATGAAGAAAATCAAATTACAGATCCATTTGCCTATACCAATACCACAAATCCTCAGACTATTTTTATTCGTACCGATAGTCCAGATAGTGATACCTGTTATAATCTAATACTACTACCGCTAACCATAGAGAATTGTCCACCTTTTGTGCCCGAAGGCTTTTCTCCAAATGGAGATGCTATCAACGATACCTTTGAGATTAGTGGTCTCAAAGATATATTTGACTATGAACTTACGATTTATTCTAGATTAGGGAACCTTATTTATACAGGTGATCCCACCATTCCGTTTTGGGATGGAACTCCAAATGAGGGGATTGGAGGGAGTGAAGCCCCTACGGGAGTGTACTTTTGGGTGCTGAAATTAGGCGACTCCAATTTTGAAGATAGAGTCGGTTGGGTGTACTTAAATCGATAGCGCAAATTTCTTAGTGAAACTCAATTATAAGAAGTCTGCAAGACGTACTTAACATTGTAAGGTGAACCTGCCTATGCCGGCAGGCAGGCTAATACTGCTTTTTCAGCGGGATCTAGATTTAATACTTCTTAGTATTGAAAATGATAAAAAAGAAGTATCATCTAAAATGATTTTAGCACACAAATCGTTGATAAGAATTTCTTACAAAAGTCTGTTAAAATTCACTAGCTTTGTCCGATCTTTCTAACACTATGATTTTTAGAGAACTTAATCTTAATACTTCCTTATGGAATGCGCTGGAAGACCTTGGTTTTTCAGAAGCTACATCCATTCAAGAACTTGCTTTTTCTCCCGTTATGTCGGGCAGAGATGTGGTAGGTATTGCACAAACAGGTACGGGAAAAACGTATGCGTATATGCTCCCAATCCTACGAGTTCTTACACATTCTCGTCAAGAAACACCTAGAGTGTTAATACTAGTCCCCACAAGAGAATTGGTGGTTCAAGTAGTTGACGAAATAGAAAAACTCTCTACATATTTAGAAGTACGTGTTGCCGGTGTATACGGAGGAGCAAACATCAACACACAGAAAAAACTCATTGCAGACGGACAAGATATTATCGTTGCTACTCCAGGACGGCTGTATGATCTAGCGGTAAGTAGAGTTTTACAACTCAAAACAATTCAGAAGTTAGTCATTGATGAGGTCGATGTGATGCTAGATCTAGGATTTAGACCCCAGTTAATGAATATCTTTGATATCTTACCTCCACGCAGACAAAACATCATGTTTTCTGCAACGATGACAGATGATGTAGATGCTTTAATTACTGATTTTTTTAGGAATCCTCAACGTATCTCTGTCGCCCGTAGTGGTACTCCTTTGGAGAATATCACTCAAATAGGGTATAAGATTCCTAATTTTTATACCAAAGTAAACTTTCTTCTAGAGGAGCTCGCTTCCGCGAAAGCGTACCCAAAAGCATTACTTTTTACAAGAGATAAGCGGATGGCTGACCGTCTTTTTAAAAGACTAGACGAGGCATTTCCGCAACAGTGTGAAGTCATACATTCTAATAAAACGCAAAACTATCGTTTAAATAGTATTAAAGATTTTGAAGAAGGCGTTGTCCGTATTCTTGTCGCCACCGATGTGATGGCAAGAGGACTCGATATAGATGATATCTCTCATGTCATTAATGTAGATACGCCTGGCTATCCTGAAAACTACCTACACCGTATAGGTAGAACAGGGCGGGCACAACGTCAAGGAACTGCTATTGTATTAACCACCCCTCAAGAAGAGAAATTCTTAGAAGAGATAGAAGAATTAATGCAATATAAAGTGCCGCAAGAGACCTTGTCCGATACCATTGAAATATCAGATGAACTCGCTCCTGAAGAACGTCCAGAAGCAAAAGAAATCTATAATCCTATAAACAGAAAAAATAGCGATGAAGATGCACCTGGACCCGCATTTCACGAAAAAAAGGAAAAAAATAAGAAAGTTAATTTAGGCGGATCTTATAGTAGAATAATCAAGCAAAAATATAAAAAGCCTAAAACCAGGGGTGATAAAAACTATAACAAAAGAAATAAGCGAAAATGATAAGGAAGTTTCTCTTTAAATGTATTGTTTTGTGTGTTTTTGCAGTAGGTGTATCTTCTTGTGCAGAAAGAGTTAAATTTGACCCAGACACATATGTGAGACCTTTAGAGATTGTCAAGCTGTCAGAAAATAATTACCAATATATTTCGTATTTAAAACTTAAGCAATCAAGTTACTATCCTTGCAATGGATACGTGTATGTGTCTGATGGAGAAGCTATTGTATTTGACACTCCTGTAGATGAAACGAGCGCCTCACAACTCATTAGTTTTTTACAAGAGGAGGTAAACGTAGCGATAAAAGGAGTGGTCGTCAATCACTTTCATAAAGATGCAGCAGGCGGATTAGAAGCTTTCGCGAAAGCAAACATACCCTCATACGCATCTAGTAAAACGGCTGAAATCTTACGCAAAGATGGGATGGAAATTACCCACCCTTTTGATACCAAACAAGAATTAAAAGTTGGAAGTATTGTTGTAGAAAACACTTATTTTGGCCCTGCACATACGCAAGATAATATTGTGTCTTATATCCCTGATGTACATCTGCTGTACGGAGGCTGCATGATAAAATCTTTACAAGGGGTAAAAGGAAATCTTAAAGATGCCGATGTACAGCAATGGCCAAAAACCGTTTCTAAAATAAAAGAAGCCTATCCCAATGTACAAGTAGTGATACCAGGACATGGATGCAAAGGAGGTGCCTCATTACTTGATTATACCATTCAGTTGTTTTCAGATGATACTACAGATGAAAGTCATAATTTAGAATAATTCCAAAAGGCTTTATCTATATCTTAGGGGCATATTAGTAACTTAAAAAATGCGGTTTCCGTGTACGCGGAAATGAAAAAGATATGGAAGACAATAAAAAAAGAGGAGGAGATGCTCCTATTGCATGTGACGTAGAAGCAGGAAAAAAATACTCATGGTGTACCTGTGGACATAGCGAAAATCAACCTTTTTGTGATGGAGGTCACAAAGCTGCCGAAAGTACGCCTAGCTTACGTTTTGAAGCAACAGAAACAAAAACAGCGTATTTATGTACCTGTAAACTCACTAAGAATCCACCGTACTGCGATGGATCACATAATAGCTAGAGACCTATATTTCATATAAAAACAGCTGATTGTATATGCACAATCAGCTGTTTTTGTTTTATAAAGAGAATAAAATAGCATGCTGTTCCTGTATACATCTTTCATACTGCCTCCTTTTTATGAGGGAAACTCTAATACATATTTTTAAAATTATTCTTCTGAGTATTCCCTCCTAGAAAGGAGGGCTAGGGAGGTGTGATAGCTGAGTAAGCCTTTTGAAAAATATCGAATAACGAATGTCGAACTCTGAACTTCGAATATTAACGATTGTTGATTGGTGATTTTTGAAGTAAAAATGAAATATCAGCCTTTGTAGCTATAAATTAAAAGTAACAGCTTTCCCTCTAGAGAGGCATTAAGGGAGGTGTGAAAGCTGAGTAAGCCTT
>CAYGQJ010000051.1:26454-34485 GCA_964351845.1 uncultured Flavobacteriaceae bacterium
AAAAAAACATCGAATAACGAACGTCGAACTCCGAATATTGAAGTTTATTAACCATTAACCATTAACTATTGAAGGTTGTAGTTTTTTTGAGATTTGAGATTTACTTTTTGTGCGCTTTAGAATTCTACTTTAACTGAAGCCCAATCGCTTTTCCTTTTTCCACCATAAACGCATGCGCAGCCTCATATTCATTAGGGATGACACCTTCCAAAATCGCTTCTTTAATCGCCTCTTTGATAATCCCTATCTCTCGTCCCGGAGAAAGTCCAAAGGTTTCCATGATTTCCTCACCAGAAACAGGTGGTTGAAAATTACGAATATGATCACGCTCTTCGACCTCTTTGATTTTACTGCGTACCACTTTAAAGTTATTGTGGTATCGCTTAAAACGTCTAGGGTTCTTCGTGGTAATGTCGGCTTCACACAAAGTCATGAGATCCTCAATATAATCACCGGCATCAAATACCAATCTCCGCACGGCACTATCGGTGACATGATCTTCAGAGATCACAATGGGTCGCGAACTCATCAACACCATTTTCTGTACGAACTTCATTTTGTCATTTAATGGCATTTTGAGACGCTTAAATAGTTTGTACACCATTTTAGACCCTACAAACTCATGACCGTGAAAAGTCCAACCCACTTTTTTACTAAATTTCTTCGTAGGCGCTTTCCCAATGTCATGCAACAAGGCAGCCCATCGTAACCATAGATCATCGGTGTTTTTAGAAATATTATCAACCACTTCTAAGGTGTGATAAAAATTGTCTTTATGCTTTTGTCCTTCTACTTCATCAATACCTTTAAGTGCCATGAGTTCAGGAAGGATATAGGGTAATAAGCCTGTTCTCTCTAAAAGTAAGAATCCTTTAGAAGGTGTTGGGCTGAGCATGATTTTATGAAGTTCGACCACAATACGCTCTTTGGTAATAATCTTGATTCGATCTGCATTGCGCTTAATAGAAGCCAAGGATTCTTTTTCAATCGTAAAATTGAGTTGTGACGCAAATCGGATTCCGCGCATCATGCGTAACGGATCATCACTATAGGTAATATCAGGATCTAGCGGTGTTCTAATGATTCCTTTTTTAAGATCTTCAATACCCCCAAATGGGTCTACAAGTTCTCCATAATGTCCCTCATTCAATCGAATGGCAAGGGCATTGATCGTAAAATCACGACGGTTTTGATCATCCTGTAAACTTCCATCTTCTACGATAGGATTTCGGCTATCTCTGGTGTAGGATTCTTTTCGTGCGCCTACAAACTCCACTTCGGTTTGCCCGCTTTTCAGCATCGCGGTTCCGTAGGTTTTAAACACCTGTACCTTGGGTTTGTTGGGAAGGAGTTCGGATACCTTTCGCGCAAGCGCAATACCACTTCCTACAGCAACTACATCTATATCTTTTGCGGTTCCCCGTTGTAAGATATAGTCTCTCACAAAGCCACCAATCACATAGGTTTCTAGGTCTAGCGCATCAGCTGCTTGAGAGATGGTTTTAAAAATAGGTTCTGATAAAGCGTTTTGGTAATTAGGCATTCGTATGGGTTTAATCCGTTCTTTTATTAGTGAAACGCTGTTTTGAAAAGTCCAAAGGACGAATTCAAAATAGCTAGTTGAACTAATCCCGCTTTTCAGCGGGATCTTTTTTTATTTTAACGTAACGCTGTTTTGAAAAGTCCAAAGGACGAATTCAAAATAGCTAGTTGAACCTGCCTATGCCGGCAGGCAGGCTCATCCCGCTTTTCAGCGGGATCTATGATTTAAGGCTCTTTATTTTCTAATAATCGTGACTTTTCCATCATTACTTAATTTAATAATAGCAGATGGCGCAAGACTTTTTTTATTTCTATCCAAATTTACAATATAGTCGACGCCTTCCAAAATCACAGGGTCGATCTCACTAAATTTTCGAGGCGTTGGAGCACCACTTATATTAGCACTAGTAGAAACAATCGGTTTTTTATACTTCTTCAGTAAGAAATTACAAAACTTGTTACGGCATACCCGAAAGCCCAAGGTATTATCTGGGGCGATTAGATTTTCTGAAATCCGTATCGGATCGTCGTAAATAATAGTGGTAGGTTTTACCGCATATTTTAAAATATCATAGGCCACTTCGGGAATGTCTTCAACGTATTGTTGTAACATTTTAAAGTCACTCACAAGACAAATCAATGCTTCGCTCGCTGCGCGTTTTTTAAGCTGGTATACTTTTTCTATAGCATCAGCATTTGTGGCATCACACCCGATAGCCCAAACGGTATCGGTAGGGTATAGGATAAGCCCTCCTCTTTTTAGCGTAGCTAATGCGTTGTCATGTTCTTCTTTCATAATTAAAATATCAAGGTATAAGACTTCTGTAAACGTCTATATAGTGTTGTGCGGCACGCGCCCAACTAAATTGTTCTGTATGTGCTATGTATGCTTTTGAAAGGGCTTCTTTATTTTTAAAATACGCCGCTAATCCTTCTTTTAAAACCGTAGCCATATAATCAGGATCATACTGATCCCAGTAAAAAGCGTGATCACCACCCACTTCGGGCAAAGAGGTATTATTTGATATAAATACTGGCTTTCCAAATCGCATGGCTTCTATCGGCGGAATCCCAAAGCCTTCTCGTAACGACGGAAAAACAAAAGCCGTGCAGTGTTTTAGGTAATATTGTTTGTCAAATTCAGAAATTTTCCCTGTAATAATCACTCGGTCTTGAAGTCCGTGTTTCTCTATAGACGCTTGCAAGGTAGTCTTTGCATAGGTGGTACCACTGTTCCCAGAAAGGACGAGTTTGTACTCAGGAACCAATGCGAGCATCTCTACCAGCGAATGGAAGTTTTTACGAGCACTAAATTCTCCGATACTAAACAAAAAAAGACCGTCGATTTCTATCTTCGGGCGATGGTCTTCAGGCAAGGTGATGGTCTCTAAGGTATTCCCATTATAAATGATATGCTCAGGCACATTGGGTACCTTAAAGTATTTGTGTGTAGACGCTTGAGAATACTTAGAAATATACGTAATAGCGTCACTTCGATCTAGCTTTGCCTGAAACCGTTGATTATTCTCATGGTTTACGTCTGTAGACACTTCATCTATAAAATTCACGTCGTGCACCGTAAGTACATACGGAAGATCAGAATGCGGTTCTATTTTTACATTTTGATTCAGCGAATGCCACACATCATACTTTTTGCGGATTCTAAAAGGAGCACGCCTATGGAGGGTGTAGTATTTTTTATACTCAAAATAGTCGCCAAATTCTTCCTGAAGTGGTGCTGGATTCTTAGCGTACAAGGTGCAGCGTAGATCAGAAATCCCAGCTTGATAGATCCCTTTAATAAGGTGATAATTAAACTGTCCAAAACCCGAAAATGGGTTTTTGATATTGTGACTTTCTAAAAAAACAGTTGGGATGCTGGACATGATGGCAAAGATAAATGAAAACTCCTGATTGTTCATTATTTTATAAACGGTAGTTTCAGTAGTTTTGCACCGTGAAGTATCATATAGCGCCCACATATCAGGAGAAGGCAGATCGTATTTTGGATATTGTGACTCATTTTGAGTCGCGAGGTGAAAATTTTGACGAGCGTAATCGTAATTCCCTCAAGTTATTTGACCTTGATGGAGAAACGATCAATGTAAAATCGTTTAAGGTGCCTAACTTGATTAATAAGATTGCCTATCGGTATTTTAGAACTTCTAAGGCAGGTCGGTCTTTTGAGTATGCCCATCGTTTGTTGGAAAATGGGGTGCTTACGCCAGCACCTATTGGTTATTTTGAAGAACGCGGACTGTTTTTTGGACGAAGTTATTATGTGAGTAGACATCTGTCATATGACTTGACGTATCGCGAACTCATACGCGATTCGGAGTATGCAGGGAATAAAGAAATGTTGTCCGCTTTCGCGAAATTTACCCAAGGATTACATCAAAAAAACATTCATTTCCTAGATCACTCTCCCGGGAATACCCTCATCAACATCAAAGAAAACGGATACGATTTTTATCTAGTAGATCTCAACCGGATGGAATTTGGCCCCATGGATTTTAACACCCGTATGGCAAATTTTAGGCGCTTATCGGCTATTGAATCTCAAGTACAGGTCATGGCAACAGCCTATGCCAGTGCCAGCGAAGAAGATCCGGATACGGTGTTTACTGCCATGTGGCAAGGAATTCAAGAGTTTCAAAAAGGGTTTCATAGAAAGAAACGTCTCAAGAAAAAACTTAAATTCTGGAAGCGTTAATCTATTATTGTTTCTGTTTATACAGAGGGGATGGTTTCTTTATACGCTTTCGCGAAAGCGTGAACAGAAATAGTAAATGTAGTATCCTTTAAAATAAACGTACCTTTGCACAATACACGAAATGACATCATACACTAAAAGTCATTTCTTATCTTAAGACTTATTTATGTCATTTCAATCACTGGGCTTATCTGATGCCCTACTCAAAGCAGTGAGTAAAAAAGGATATACAACACCTTCTCCTATTCAAGAAAAAGCCATTCCTCCTATATTAGAGGGAAAAGATGTGCTTGCTTCTGCGCAAACAGGAACTGGAAAAACAGCAGGGTTTACCTTGCCAATGTTACAATTATTAACCAAAACACCCGCACAACGCAGGCGCCCTATACGTGCATTAGTGCTTACACCTACTCGCGAACTCGCAGCTCAGGTGTACGATAATGTAAAAGAGTATAGTGCGTTTTTAGATATGAAATCTACCGTGATTTTCGGGGGCGTAAATCAGAAGCCGCAAGTACGTACCTTACGACAAGGGGTGGATATTCTTATTGCCACACCAGGGCGTTTATTAGACTTGATAAATCAAGGGGAATTATCGCTTTCTAAAATAGAATTTCTCGTATTAGACGAGGCAGACCGTATGCTCGACATGGGGTTTGTAAGAGATATTAAGAAAGTGATTTCTTTAGTGCCTAAAAAACGACAAACGTTACTGTTTAGTGCCACGTTTTCTAAAGAGATTAAGGCGTTAGCAAGTAGCATGTTGAACCATCCCATATTGGTAGAAGCCACTCCCGAAAATACGACTGCCGAAAAAGTAGATCAAACCACCTACCGCGTTGATAAATCAAAGAAAACAGCACTTGTTACCAAATTAATCGATGACGGTAATTGGGATCAGGTATTGATTTTTACGCGCACCAAACACGGGGCTAATAGACTAAGTCAAAAATTGGACAAAGCTGGAATTACATCGGCGGCAATTCATGGAAATAAAACACAAAATGCACGTACAAAGGCATTGGATGGTTTTAAAAAGGGGAGGATTAGAGTACTTGTTGCAACCGATATTGCTGCACGGGGTCTTGATATTCCGTTACTACCGTATGTGATTAATTATGAACTTCCTAATGTCCCTGAAGATTATGTACACCGTATTGGACGTACGGGGAGAGCTGGGGCTAGTGGAAACGCCATCTCTCTGGTAGGTGTAGATGAAATGGAGTATGTACGTGGTATTGAAAAATTACTTGGCGAGCGCATACCCAGCAGTATTGTACCAGGTTTTGAACCTACAGATACCATCGAACAGTTAAAAGCACAAGCGGCTGAAAATAAACGGAATCATAGACAATCTAGAGGTCCTAGACAGGGGCATAACTCACAAAAAGGCGCTAGTTCAGGTAGTCGCTCTAAAAGCAATCAAAGCCGTCATAGAAGGAAATCGTAAGGCTAGGCTAACAATAGCTTAAGCTATGTAGATTATGTAACCATATAAAAGCGCCACTCATTATTGAGTGGCGCTTTATCAATTAAGACAATCTGAATACTTAGATTCTTCTTGACTCTCCATTAAACAATGGAACAGTCATTGAGAAATTCTCTCCAAACGTTAATTTCTGCTCTTCAAGAATACCAAGGGCAATTTCTTCACCCATTAAGATGGACTCATAATAATCTGTAAAGTAATGTACACCTGCCCAATCACGTCCTATAGAAATGTTAGAACATAGTTTGTTAAGTTCTCCTTCTACTGTAAGATGTGCGATTTCATTATTGCTATCTAGTACAGGAACTACGCTTAAAGACTGTCCTTTATCTACAGAAACATAGGCAAGATTTGATGAATGAACCTTAGCTCTTGTAAGACCTGGTTTTACTTTTTTCAGTACATTAAAATCCTCTTTTAATAATTCATCTTTAGGCACTACTTCAAGTTTATGACTATGATCAAAGAAGGCTTTAAGGATGGTAACACAAGCACCAGCTACTGTTGCGTGACCTGCTCCATAGGCAGGGTGCATAGGTGATCCTTCACAGAAAGGCATTGGTAATAAGTAATTACCTGCTTTTCCATTTCTGTCTGCTACAGCGTCTAAAATTTTACAATCTTTCAAGTTGTCAAACATTTCTCTTAAATCTGGAGCCATGTGTTGTAACTCATCAATTTTAAACAATCTCGCCGCTAATGCTTCAGGACGTAAACGTCTGTGTACATTATACTTTTGGAAACGCACGGCTTTTAATGCACGTGTAGCTACCTCAGTGACTAGAGATAAAATATGTGGACCTCCAAAATGAGCAAATCCTTGTTGGTGATCAATTTTGTCATTTCCTTGGAAAGGAATTCCCGGATCAAATGGTGTCCCGTTACCAAGAAGCGTTAAACATGCATTTAAATACGCTTCATATAAAGCATCATAATGCACATAAGTAGCAAGGTCACGAGGTGTAAAGATAAATCGACGGCTACCTGGTGCACCTCCTGGAAGGTATGTTTCTAGCGCTCCTACTGCAGCTGCATTTTGTACATCTAACCACTCTTCCCAAGTCTGCATATAGTCTTGTCCTGGCGTTGCAGTACGTACACGTTGATCTATAGAAATAGCTCCGTATGTAATTAATCCGTCTCTCGTCTTGCGTTCTGCATCATTGCCATTAATTCCTGTATTTCCAGCTAATAAGAACTGAGAAAGGTATGGCCCTACATCATCACCAGGCGTGATTCCTCTATAGGCTGTGGCAGGTGTTGGACAAAAGCGATCACATCTACGTATTTCTTCTTGTTCGTTTAATTTTAAAGGTATTTTTTCATTAAACCAATCCAGTTTTTGTAATCTGCTAGTAAGTTCTTGTACTTTTTTAACATCATTTGCGCTTGTATCAAAAGCATTCAGAACACCATTAGGTGAGATATCCTTTTTAGGATCTAGTCCAGCGCCACATCCCATCACTCCATTTGTAAATGCATGAAAAGGAACATCTCTTAATAATGCTTGTGTATAGACCTCTGCCATTTCACCTTCTAGTTCTTCACTTCCAAGATTAGGAGCAGGAGGCATTGTCACCGCTTGTGCATCGGGTCCTTCAAGATCAAATGCAAGTCCTGCACTCTGACTTTCCCATGCGCGAAGACCAACAGGTTTTCCATTATTTCCAGTCTTTGCTTTCTCTGATAACCAATCAGGAAGCTTACACTCATAACCTACATTTTCTTCACGCCCTAAGGGTGTATCTCTAAAATCTCTTTCATCACCACTATCTATTGCATTGATAAATTTTTGCACATTAAGCGGTGTGTTGACCAATCCTGTTACCTCATTGTGTGGCATTCCTTTGGTAAAGGTCATTAGGTAAGAGGATTCTCCTTTTGAAATTTTATGCGCCTTTGCTGTTTCTTCTGTGTGTCTAAAACTTTGCTCATCACCATTACTTACGTGTGGTAAATGTGGACGGTCAAAAGCGAGTTGTGCTGCTTTCTGTCTTCTCTCCAGCGCTTCTTTTCTTCTGTAATTGTTCATTTTTTTTGATTTAAATTAGTAATTCCCCATGTGTTATTTTAATAACACGACAAAATTAGAATGTTGATTATTAATCACATAGGGGCGTTTGCCCCTTTAAGGCAAAGTTGTTTGGCTAATTATGACACTAGATAAACGACTCAAAAACGACTTAAGAATGATTACAAATGAATAAACTCACTGTAATCAAAAACAAAAAAATGACACTAAAAAAGCGCCACTCAGCAATGAGTGGCGCTTTATCAATTAAGACAA
>CAYGQJ010000052.1:0-2722 GCA_964351845.1 uncultured Flavobacteriaceae bacterium
TTTTGGAATATTAATGATTACACCGACTATAATGAGCAAAATAATGCACAGATTAATGAGTGGTATAGTCAGACCTCTATGGAGTTTATCAATGGAAATCTAAAAAATCGGTTGGCGTTTTTCTGGTTGAATCATTTTGTGACACAAATAGAAACCTATTTTTACGCCCCGTATTTATATCAGTATTGGGACTTAATGCACACGCATGCCTTAGGGAATTTCAGAGATTTTGTGAGTGCTGTGGGTACCTCTTCTGCCATGTTACTTTTCTTAAATGGGTTTGAAAACACCAATAATAGTCCTAACGAAAATTATGCCCGCGAACTCTATGAGCTTTTTACACTAGGCCTTAATAACGGATATACCCAAACCGATATTGAAGAAACCTCCAGAGCATTAACAGGCTATAATCATTTTGGAGGTGGCGTTACTGGAAACCCTATCATTTTTGACGATACGACCTTTGACGATTCCAACAAAATCATTTTTGAACAAGAAGGCCCTTGGGGATACGATGATATAATCACCATCCTTTTTGAACAAAAAGCGGATTTGATTGCACCTTTTATATGCGAAAAACTATATAACTATTTTATAAGTCCAGATACCAATCAAGAGATTGTCAATGCCATGGCAGCAACCTTTCTTGCGAATGATTTTGAAATAGCACCTGTACTAGAGCAATTATTTAAAAGTGAACACTTTTTTGATATTGATGCCAATGGGCTCATCATCAAAAGCCCGTATGATCTTACCACCACTTTCATCAGAGAAACGGGTTTTCAATACGACAATACCGATAATCAGTTTTCCAATTTTATCATTTACCTGAATGAGATTACAGGTCAAAATATTTTTCAACCTGTGGATGTCGCGGGATGGCAACGCAATCGTGACTGGATCAACAGTAGCACCTTGGCCGGACGATGGGAAGGCGTTAAAATCTTACTCTGGAATCATTGGAATTTTAGTGAGGACCAATTTCGGGATTTTGCGATTAATCTCTCTGGGGATAGTAATGACCCTGCATTGATTACCCGATCCATTATTGATTTCTTAATGTCTAGACCTTTGCATACCGAAACAGATTATGACAATGCAACCTCTGTATTTCGATGGGAGATTCCTGATAATTATTACGATGATGGTCTCTGGAACTTAGGATGGGACTCGGCTCCTTACCAAGTCCTCTTACTTTTATTCCATATCATTAGAATGCCTGAATTTCAACTTAAATAGCCTGTATTATGTGTAATCACGACCACAACTCAAAAGACAAAACACAAAAAGGGCAAACAGTATTTCAAGGCCCTTCTGCAAAAATCACTGATCAGCATCACGATCAAGAACATACGACCTGGAGTAGACGCTCCTTTATGCAAGCCCTTGGCCTTGTAGGAACGGGATCTATTGTAGTAGGAGGCACCAACCTCTCTGCCGCATCCCCCTCCCGATTAACCACCGCACTTGCCAATGCAAATAGTGATCGTATTCTCGTATTAATCCGTTTAAAAGGAGGAAACGATGGGCTTAACACCATTGTACCTATTTACGATTATGACTTCTACGCACAAAGTAGACCGACCATACGCTATCAAGAAAATGATCTTTACAACCTATCGCCTGACTTTGGGATTCCTCCCTCTATGGACCCTTTACAGTCCTTATGGGGCAATGGTCAGATGAAAGTTGTACACGGGGTGGGCTATCCAGACTCCAGCCTCTCGCATTTTAGAGGATCTGATATTTGGGCATCCGCACAACCTGATGAGATTGATGACACAGGTGTTTTTGGGCGCTATTTTGAAGATTTATATCCTGATTTTTTAATGAATCCACCCGATGTACCGCCAGCGATTCAGATTGGAAGTAGCGGAAACTTGATTTTTGATGGAGACGAATCAGGCTATGCTTTTTCTGTTGCCAACCCACAACAACTGGAAGATATTGCCGAAAATGGCGTATTACATGACATCACCAATATTCCAGACTGTACCTTTGGAGATCAATTAGGATTTATGCGGAGTGTGATTAACACCTCATTTACCTACGCAAGTACCATCAATGAAGCCTATGAAAGTGCGAGCAACGATGTAGAGTACGGCGCAGGACAATTAGCTCGACAATTGGCGATTGTCGCAAGAATGATCAAAGGAGGACTAGGCACCCAAGTATATCTTGTCACGCTAGGAAGTTTTGACACCCACGCCAATCAGCTAGAGCAACACGGACAATTACTAAGTGATCTTTCTACCTCCGTAAAGAACTTTTACGATGATCTCAATAGCACAGGAATGGGCGAAAATGTATTGTCTATGACTTTTTCAGAATTTGGGCGTCGTATTTATGAAAACGGCTCCAACGGAACCGATCACGGGACCGCTTCGCCAATTTTAATGTTTGGTGACGGACTCAATGACCAAGGGTTTGTAGGGACACATCCTGATATTCAAAATCCAGATACCACAGGAAACCCTGCGTTCACCACCGATTTTAGACAGGTGTACGCCAGCGTCTTAAAACAATGGCTGTGTATAGACGAGAGTCTCGTCGATCAAATCCTATTTGGACAAACCTACGAACCGCTGGATTTAGGATTTAGTTGTAGTTCGCTCGGAGTCTCTGATTTTGCAAATACAGGAGGTTTCCAACACCTTGCGACCTATCAAGGCGATCAAACCTTTATTGAATTTACCATGCCCACTACCGCAAGAGTGACGGT
>CAYGQJ010000052.1:2822-4518 GCA_964351845.1 uncultured Flavobacteriaceae bacterium
TTTTGGGGTTTAATTCTTTGGTTGCTTTCGCAAATCTATCTGCCGCGAGGATGCAGTCAACTCATTATCTATTCAAATAAAAAACAATATATAAACTAGTATATTCAATACTACATAGACGCATAGGAGGTAGCGTTTTTGATATGTATGAAGAAGAAGAACTCATTCGTTACTAAATGTTCGTTTTTTAATTTGCAGTAAATTTAAGGACTAACGCGTATATATGCTTCCCTCGTCGTTTGTTTTCTTATTTTTGTGCCTTTAAATCATAGTTAATGTCTCAAAGATATACCATTACCGCTGCTTTACCGTATACCAACGGTCCCATTCATATAGGTCACCTTGCTGGAGTTTATGTTCCTGCCGATATTTACGCACGCTACCTTCGTATGCAAGGAGCTGATGTTGCTTTTGTATGCGGAAGTGATGAGCACGGTGTACCGATTACCCTCAAAGCTAAAAAAGAAGGCATCACGCCTCAGGACGTAGTGGATAAATACCATGCCATTATCAAACAATCCTTTCTTGATTTCGGAATTACCTTTGATAATTACTCGCGTACGACGGCAAAGGTACATCATGAGACGGCTTCCGACTTTTTTAAGACCATGTATGAGAAAGGGAAGTTTCTGGAAGAAACCAATGCCCAATTATACGATGCTGAAGCTAAGCAGTTTCTAGCCGATCGTTTTGTGACGGGAACCTGCCCAAAATGTGGTTTTGAAGAAGCCTATGGCGATCAGTGTGAAAACTGTGGGACATCTCATAATGCCACCGATTTGATCAACCCAAAAAGTGCGATCTCTGGGGCTGTACCGAGTCTTAAAGAAACCAAACACTGGTTTTTACCCTTAGATCAATACGATGCATTCTTTAAAGAATGGATTTTAAAAGGCCATAAAAAAGATTGGAAATCTAATGTTTACGGACAATGCAAATCATGGATCGATGACGGTTTACGTCCGCGTGCGGTGACCCGTGATCTCGATTGGGGAATTCCTGTACCTGTTGAAGGCGCCGACGGGAAAGTACTCTACGTTTGGTTTGACGCCCCTATCGGCTATATCTCTGCCACCAAAGAATGGGCTGCAAAAGAAGGAAAAGAATGGGAGCCCTATTGGAAGGATGAAAACACCAAACTCATTCACTTTATTGGGAAGGATAATATTGTGTTTCACTGTATTATTTTCCCTGCGATGCTCAAAGGGCACGGCGATTATATCTTACCCGATAACGTTCCTGCCAATGAGTTTTTAAATCTAGAAGGCCGCAAACTGTCTACCTCCAAAAACTGGGCGGTTTGGTTACACGAATATTTAGAAGACTTTCCTGATAAACAAGACGTATTGCGATATGTTCTAACGGCAAATGCACCCGAAGGAAAGGACAATGATTTCACCTGGAAAGACTTCCAACAACGTAATAAAAGTGAGTTATCAGACGTTTTTGGTAATTTCATTAACCGAGTAGCGGTGTTGACTAATAAATATTATGACGGTATCGTTCCGACGCCAGGTGCTTTTAACGAACTTGATCTAAAGACATTAGAAGAGGTAAGAGCTTATCCTTCTGTTATTGGAAGTAGTGTAGAGAAATACCGCTTTCGCGAAAGCTTAACCAGTCTTATGAACCTAGCACGCCTAGGAAATAAATACTTGGCTGACGAAGAACCTTGGAAAACCATTAAAACCGATGA
>CAYGQJ010000052.1:4618-33645 GCA_964351845.1 uncultured Flavobacteriaceae bacterium
TAGGAAATAAATACTTGGCTGACGAAGAACCTTGGAAAACCATTAAAACCGATGAAGAACGCACCAAAACCGTGATGTATGTGGCCCTTCAAATAGCTACCGCACTTTCTGTACTCAGCGAACCATTTTTACCGTTTACAAGTGCCACGCTTAAAGATATTTTGAATGTCAGTTCGAACGCAGTCGAGAACATACTGGGTTGGAATGATGTGACGACTAAAGAAGTACTCATAGCGCCTGGACATAAAATCATTGAAAAAGCCCCGCTTTTATTCTCAAGAATAGAAGATGAAGACATCCAAAAACAATTAGACAAATTGGAAGCCAGTAAAAAAGCAAACGAAGCTGAAAATGCTGTGGCCGAGCCTCAAAAAGAGACCATCGGTTTTGAAGATTTTACAAAAATTGACATGCGTGTCGGTACCATCATAGAAGCCGAAAAAATGCCAAAAGCTAAGAAGCTTTTAATGCTTAAAGTCGACACGGGTATTGATGTACGCACGATTGTTTCTGGGATTGCAGAGAGTTTTACCGCCGAAGAAGTGGTGGGTAAAAAAGTAACCGTATTGGTCAATCTAGCGCCTCGTGCCTTACGTGGGGTAGAGAGCGAAGGCATGATCCTCATGACGGAAGATACCAATGGAAAATTGGTGTTTTTAAATCCGGATACAGGTGGTGTGAAAAATGGGGAGGCAATTAGTTAATCTAGTAAATCATATAGGTGTAGCGTTTAATCTACACCTATGGATAGTACCCTTTTATCCTTTCAACACTGCTTTAATCTTAGAAATAAACACATCATTACTCGTCCATGATTTTCCGAGACGTACAATGATGAGATCTTCACTTGGAGAGACATATACTTGCTGTCCTAAAATACCTAAAGCAAAAAAGTCTTCAGAGGCATCTTCTGCACTATACCATTGGTATTGATAATAATCATTCTCTTTATTGGGTGTGACTAGCTTTTCTATCCATGCTTTTGAAACAATCTGCTTGCCATTATACTCCCCTTTGTGGATCATCAGGCGGGCAATTTTAGCCAAATCAATCGCGGTGGTGTTGAGACAGCAAAAAGCTTTGGTATTTTTATTCTTCTCATCGTCATAACTCCAGGTGGCTGGATTTTCCATTTCTAAAGGAATCCATAATTTGGCTTCTAGGTATTTCCCCAGTTGCATTCCCGTGACACGCTCTACCGCAATACCAAGCAGGGTCGTGCATACACTTTGATATTCGTGATGGGTTCCCGGTTCATAGTTAAATGTCATGCCTGCAATTTGCTTGAGTTGCTTCTTCCCATAATACAACCGACTCACCTCATCAAATGGACTGCTATAGCTTTCATCAAATTCCAATCCTGCACGCATGTCTAATAAATGCTCCAAGGTTAACTTCTTAAACAAAGGATCGGCGTCGTTGAGTTCTGGAATGTATTTGGTAATCGGGTCTTGTACACTTTCTATGATTCCCTCATCCACCGCAATCCCCACCAACAAAGACGTCACCGATTTTGATACGGAGAAAATATTAGAAATCGAATCTCGTTTGTACCCTTCATAATAGTTCTCAAACACAATCGCATCGTCTTTAATCACCAAAAATGCTGTCGTCTCCGAATAGGCATCTAAAATCTGGTCCATCTCATAGCGTTTCCCTTCTACAGAGAAGGTCAGTGTGTCCAATTTTTTGGCGGCATCGGTTGTACTCCCATCTTTAAAATAGAAGGTGTTTTCTCCCGTGTTGACTTCGGTGTATGGAAAAATCTTATGATCGTCAATATCCGCTTTATAATATCGGATCATACGTCCATAATGACAGGATTGTAAACAGATGGCTAAAAGGATAAGGACTATTTTTTTCATGATTTATTGCGTTTGATACTGTACAAACATAAGGTGTTTTTTATTGCGTATACCTACTATAGCCTACGATTGTGGCGAAATCACACGTATTTGGGGTGAAGTATTCTTTCTTTTTTCTGCTACACAATAAACAAGAGGTAAAGGATGATAGATCTTTTATGTTTTTTCGCTTAAAGCGAAAAAATACTCCCAAAAAAGGGTTGCTAAAACAGCCTTGAACACTCCTAAATTAATTACTTTTGAGTATATTCCGTTCAAAGAAAAAGCCCTTGTTACAGTACATCCAAAAACACACCCAACTCCCTGAATCAGGGATTAAAAACACCCTTAAACTGCTTGCTGAAGACTGCACCTTGCCTTTTATTGCGCGCTATCGAAAAGAGGCAACAGGGAATCTTGATGAGGTAGAGATTGGTCAAATCATCACGTTTAAAGAGCAATTTGAAACCCTCGAAAAGCGCAAAACAACCATCTTAAAAGCCCTCGAAGAACAAGGCGTACTAACCGCCGAATTACAAGGAAAAGTAACCAACTCACAGGATCTTACCACCCTAGAAGATCTCTATTTACCTTATAAAAAGAAGCGTAAAACCAAAGCAGAAACCGCTCGCAAAAACGGACTCGAACCGCTGGCTAAAATGATCATGAGCCAGAATGCAACGAATTTAGAAGGCCTTGCGCAACGCTATACAAATTCTGAAGTTCCTTCGTATGAGGATGCGCTCGAAGGCGCCCGTCATATCATCGCGGAGTGGATCAATGAACGTCTCGATATACGGGCTGGCATCCGTCAACAATTAGAGCGTTTTGCGCTGATTGAAACCAAGGTCATCAAGACCAAGGAAGCGGATGAGAAAGCACAGAAATTCAGAGATTATTTTAATTGGTCTGAGTCTCTAAATCGATGTCCGTCCCACCGATTATTGGCTATTTTGCGTGCTGAAAATGAAGGCTACATTCGTGTGAAAATTACCATAGATGACGCCCGTGCTTTAGAAAAAATAGAACGCAAACTCATCCGATCGCATAACGAATGTGCTACACAGATTGAACTGGCTGTAAAAGATGCGTATAAGCGATTATTACTCCCTTCTTTATCCAACGAAGCGCTTTCTGAAGCCAAAAAGAAAGCTGACGAAACCGCCATTCAGGTATTTGCCAAAAACTTGAAACAACTCTTACTCGGTTCGCCATTGGGTGAAAAACGCATTCTTGCCATTGACCCGGGCTTTCGAACAGGCTGCAAAGTGGTTTGCCTCGATGCACAGGGCGGTTTATTACATAATGAAACGATCTACCCACACGCACCCAAAAACGATGACAAGGGTGCCATTAAGAAACTGAGTTCGCTCACAGATGCTTATAAAATAGAAGCCATTGCCATCGGAAACGGAACCGCTTCTCGCGAAACTGAACGGCTTATCAAACGCATTCATTTTAAAAATGAAATACAAGTATTTGTCGTCAGCGAAGCGGGTGCTTCGATATACTCGGCGTCCAAAATTGCCAGAGATGAGTTTCCAAATTATGATGTGACGGTGCGTGGCGCTGTTTCCATTGGGAGACGCCTCGCTGATCCGTTGGCAGAGTTGGTAAAAATTGATGCCAAATCCATTGGTGTAGGGCAGTATCAGCATGATGTTGATCAGACAGCGCTTAAAAACAGCCTAGATCGCGTGGTCGAAATGTGCGTGAATAGTGTTGGAGTCAATGTCAATACCGCAAGTGCGCCACTGCTGAGTTATGTATCGGGTATTGGACCCAAATTGGCAGAAGGTGTGGTACGCTTTCGCGAAAGCGAGGGCCCATTTACCTCCAGAGTTGCCATCAAAAAAGTACCTCGACTGGGTGGAAAAGCCTTTGAGCAAGCCGCCGGTTTCCTTCGAATTAAGGATGCAAAAAATCCGCTAGATGACTCCTCGGTGCATCCAGAACGGTACAAGCTTGTAGAAAAAATTGCTAAAGACCAACGAATTTCTGTTGTTGAAATGATCGGAAATAGCAAACGCTTACAGGCCATTGATCTCCAGAAATACGTCACCGAAGACGTTGGATTGCCTACACTGACTGATATTATCACAGAATTAGAAAAACCAGGACTTGACATTCGAGAGAAGGCAAAGGTGTTTACGTTTAACCAAAATATCCGCACAATCGAAGATCTACAACCTGGCCAATTACTGCCTGGGATTGTGAATAATGTGACTAATTTTGGCTGTTTTGTCGATATTGGGATCAAAGAAAGTGGTCTGATTCATATTTCAAACCTCGCCGATGGGTTTGTGTCTGATGTGTCAGCGCATGTGAGTCTGCAACAACAAATTATAGTAAAAGTGCTGGAGGTGGATATTTCGCGAAAGCGGATTCAATTAAAATTACACAAATCATCCTAAAATTATATACCCTACGATCCCTATGAGAGGTCTTATCTTGCTGTTTTTAGTTTTTTTATCCCAAATCGTCACGTGCCAAGAACCCTTTTTGACATTTGATCATACCGCAAATACCCTTGGCAAAAAACCAACGCAGCTTTTTTCGGCAGTATTTCCAGAAAATGACACTTTTTTAATTTTTATAGAAGACGCAAAACAACTGTCCGTGTATCAGTTTGATAAAAACGGACAAGAAACGGCAGAAGGGTTTTCATTTCCCAATTTTGCAAAAAAGTACCCGAATATAGGAGGCTATACACAACAGGATGGCACGTATACATTATTCCTGTCTACTACAAACAAAAAGAAATGGGCGATTGTAACACTGGATTTTACATACAAATCCTTCAGCCTTCAAGAAACCAAACTCGATATAAAAAGAGATCGCGTACTGGAATCCTTAACCTATAATGGTAAGCATTATTTATTTACGGTACAACGAGATAGCTCTACTTTTGAGGTATATGCTATGGATCCAGAAGGAGCCGTAACAACGCAATCATTTTCATTTGAAAGCACTGATTTTGGCGAAGGAAGACGGACCATTCCTAATCTAGATCGTTTGCTACAGGGTTCTTTTTCAAGAGAAGTCGCTATGATAGATAGTGAATCGCCTATTGCCTTAGAATCTTCAAAATCGAATGTGAAATTTTATCAAGAAGAAGCGCTCGTCACCCTTACGATTGATGCTTCAAAGAAACAAACCTTTTATTTACAATTTGATTTAGAAAATAACACCTCTGGTATTGACACTATTTCTAAAGCTTCCTTTGATAAGGATGTGATAAGTGCTAAGTCTAACTCCTTTATTTTTGAAGACAAGCTTTTTGTACTAAAAGTCTCTTCGGATGAAATGGATTTTTCTATTTATGATCTAGATTCTATGGAGAATCTAGCTTCATTTTCTGCTAGAAAAGGGACCCCTATTACCTTTAAAAACACCCCTATTATTCAAGAAGGAGGCTCATTAGACTCCTATCGTGAGCTCGAAAAAACGTCTAAGTTTTTACGTAAAGTTGCCTCGTCAAACCCAGCTATTGCTGTTTTTAAAGAAAATGATCACTACATCATTACCCTAGGCGCTACCCAAGAAATAACCAACGGGGGCACTGGTGTATTTGTCATGGGAGGAGGCCTTGGAGGGGCACTCATTGGTGGGCTTATTACAGGAATTGCAAACGCAACCTATATGCAGTACAACACCTACACCTATACCAAAAGTGCTCGTTTTCAAATGGTGCTTGATAGCGATTTACAATTTGTTCCAGATGCAGAGATCCCGCTCAATGTATTTGATGAAATAAGCGAATTCACCCAAGAAACATCTCCTAAAGTCATACAAACTGTTTTTAAATTAAACGACTCTTATATTTGGGGTGCGCTTGACGCGAAAAATAATACCCTTAATTTATTTACATTTTAGTACGTACTCAAAATCACTTCCCGTTCTATTTATAAAATCCATTAGTAAATGAGCATTGGTTTCGGATAGTGAGGTGCTCGAGGTAGATATTTCGCGAAAGCGGATTCAATTAAAATTACACACATAAGGATACCATCATTTTAAAATCCTATTTATGAGTGCGTTCGATTTACTATCTTTAATTTTTTGTGTTGTTTTTCAGTAACATATCTAAGCAACATTATACTAACAACACGTAATCCTAATTTAACTAAAAAATCTATGAGAGTATTTGTCGTACTATTTTTAATCTTTAGTTCTTTTTTAAGTGTCGCTCAAGATTCTAAGTTAACCTTGCCAGAAAATGAAGAATTTGTAAAAAGTGATGCGTTTTTTGTGATCAATCATACACAAAAAGAAGAAGTGGCCTCTGTGATTATAAAGGATAATATCATCACTGCGATTCAAATAGATGATACCTTTCAGGAAAAAAAGCGCTTATCGATCGCTTTTGACAAATATTATCGAGGAAGCTTGGTAGAAAAAGGCTTTATAGGAAATACCTATAAACTTTATTTTTACCAAGATGCTGTTGGAGTTGTACGGGTTTTAAGTATCAATTTTCAGTCGAATGATATTAGTTTTACAGAGACAAATATCCCCTACAGAAAGCAAAGTTTTCTACAAGCATTTACGGCTAATGACTCTTTTTATATCGTTACTTTGGTAAGAAATTCTTCTACGTTGATGTTTTATTCTGTAAAGGATAATGGAAGTCAGATATCTAAAAAAGTTGAATTACCAGACTATTTTAGAGATCATAAAAGGCGAGAATCAAATTTGTTTGAAAACTTATCTTTTGGGAAAGCAAATCAATTTCGAGTCGCCAAAGTAGATGATCTTTTACCTGTTCCTATTTCGGTAACAGGTCATTTTTCTAAAATGTATGTCAATGACTCCATGTTTACATTAACGGCAGATAAGAATCCACTTTTCACATACATCGTCACTGTAGATCTGACTACTTTTGAAGGAGATGTCACTGGATTTGCAAAAAGGACCTTAGATAATTCTTCTGTCGTGACAAGAACTAATTCGTTTATTGTAGATAACACCATTTATATGCTAGCTACCAATGCAAAAGAAATGTATCTAGATGTGTGGAATATTGAAGAAAGAAAGAAGCTTGAAGAGGTCTCATTTGACACAAAAACAGATGTTTTCTTAAAAAACCCTACACTAGATGCTTCGCTAACACAAGAAGAGCAGTATGAGTTAATTAAAAATAAAAGGCTTTTTAGCAATAACACTAAAGGAACAAAGGGACTTTCCATTAAAAAGATTGATGATACCTTCCTTGTTACTATTGGATCTACCAAAATAGCGACAACCTTAGGACTTGGAGTCGAGGCAGGCATAAGTGGTGCTGGTGTGGGTCTCTACCCCACGTTAACGGTTAATGTAGATAACTTAAAAACACGTAATGAGATTGTGGGATTTTTTGATAAAGATTTTAAATTAATCAAAGAGCCTGTTGCTTCTACTACATTTGATGCGTTAGTGAAAACCGCCCAAAAGAACGACTTTAAAAAAATAGAAACCTTTTTTAAGTGGAAAGAAGCTATCGTGTATGGTTCTTTGAATTTAAAAACGGGCGAGATTCGTTTTTTATAACTGTAATTATTTCTGTGCTCAAAATCGCTTACCACCCTATTTATAAACACCATTTGCCAGACGGGCATCGGTTTCCTATGGCAAAATATGACTTGCTGCCGCGGCAACTCCTACATGAAGGCACCTGCACGCAGGATAACTTCTTTGAACCTACGGTCATAGAAGACGTACATGTATTACGTTGCCATACACAGGACTACCTCACTCATCTCAAAGCATTAACTATTGAGCGTCGGGAAGCTCGGAAGATAGGATTTCCGCTTTCTGAGGAGCTTGTCCAACGCGAACTCATCATTGCACAGGGTACCATAGACGGCTGTCACTATGCTCTTGAGCATGGCATTGCGATGAATATTGCCGGAGGCACCCACCATGCCTACACCGATCACGGGGAAGCTTTTTGCATGCTTAATGACCAGGCGATAGGTGCTCGGTATTTACAAGCGCAAGGACTTGCTAAAAAAATACTCGTTGTTGACCTCGATGTACATCAAGGGAATGGCACGGCTGAAATCTTTCAGAACGATCCTACAGTGTTTACATTTTCTATGCACGGCAAAGCGAATTATCCCTTTAAAAAAGAAGTCTCAGATCTTGATATTGCTTTAGACACCCATACAAACGACAACGACTACCTTACCATTTTAAAAGAGACACTTCCACAGCTCATCAGCCAAGAGCAACCCGATTTTATTTTCTATCTCTCTGGAGTCGATATTTTGGCAAGTGACAAATTAGGTAAATTAGGATGTACTGTTCAAGGCTGCGCTGAGCGTGATCGGTATGTATTACAAACCTGCCACGATCTCAACATCCCGGTACAATGTAGTATGGGCGGCGGGTACTCACCAGAGATTAAAATTATTATAGATGCCCATGCCAATACGTTTCGGAAGGCGCAAGATATTTATTTTTAAAAAGTCCCTTCTCCCTTTGGGAGAGGGGATTTAGGGGTGAGGGAATTTACGTAACTTCGTATTGTGCAAACGCAGTATGATTATATCATTATGGGGGGCGGTCTTTCGGGGCTTACCTTGGCCTATCGGATGGCGCAGGATCCCTTTTTTGACTCTAAATCCATTCTGATAATTGATGCCGCTGCCAAAAAAGAAAATGACCGTACCTGGTGTTTTTGGGAGTCTCAACCTGATATTTTTGAAGACATTGTTTCCCATCGCTGGTCAACTGTAGGGTTTAAAAGCCCCGTGTTTTCTGATGATATTGCGATACAACCGTATCAGTATAAAAAAATTGAGGGGAATGATTTTTACGCTTTCGCGACAGCGTACTTAGCCACAAAACCTCATATTTCCTTTTTACAAGAAACCGTCGTGTCTGTCGAGAATCAGCAACATCAAGTGGTGATTGTAACAGAACACAAAAAGCTATCTGGCATCAAAGTATTCAATAGTATTCTCAACTCAGAACTATTGGAATCGCAGTCGCAACATCAATACCTCAAACAGCATTTTATAGGGTGGTTTATCAAAACCGAAACGCCCACTTTTGATCCTGACTGTGCCACTTTTATGGATTTTACGGTTCCTCAAAAGGGAAATTGCCGGTTTATGTATGTACTACCGACCTCTACTACCGAAGCACTATTTGAATATACCTTATTCTCCAAAGAACTGCTCGAAGACAGCGAATATGAAACGGCTATTCAGGAATATTTAATTGAAAAAGGTATATTGCAATATCACATTGAACGTAAAGAACAAGGGAATATCCCGATGTCATCCTATCGTTTTGACAAACATAATTCTAAGAATATGTTACATATCGGGAGTGCGGGTGGCTGGACCAAAGCAAGTACCGGTTTTACGTTTAAACACACCTTAAAAAAGACCGCATCGCTAGTGGCATTTTTAAAAAAAGAAGAAGACTTGCGTCTATTTTCAAAGCGTACTCGCTTTTGGTGGTATGACTTACTGTTGGTTGATGTGTTGTATCGCAAAAATCATTTGGGCGCTCCTATTTTTGGGGAGATGTTTAAAAACAATGCAACCGATCGTATTTTTAGATTTCTAGATGATGAGACGACGTTTAAGGAAGAGTTACAGATAATCTGGAGCTTGCCAAAAAAGGAGTTTATCAAAGCGGTGTTTAGTCGGTTGTTTGGGTAGTGGGGAGTTGTTTAATCCTTTTCTTTTTTTCATTGCCAAAAAAAGAAATCGAAGATTCACGAAATCCTTTAAATACATTATAATCCAGTGAGCTAAACAAAAAAAGTCTAGACTGACGAAACCTTGTCTAAATTTATCGCTCAATCCCTGAATTTCTGAAACTCGCTATGCTCAAACAGTCAAAAATGCTACGGAATCTTCACTTCACCATTTTTTCTTAAGCGATCAAAACTAAATTTTCATATTATAAGTTGTAATCGTATTGAAATTCAAGCAATTGACAATCCAATAAAGCAATAACTTTACTGGATTCTCTTCTGACTTCTATGTCTCTTTTTACTTTTTTACTTTTTTTTTATCACGTATAGTTATATCACAACAGGATCTTTCAAACATTCATGAATTTTAAGATGCCTATAGCAATGTATTATCGGAATTTACTTATTAAAAGGCTAGTATATTGGAAATTAGTGTCAAATTATTAACCTTTTAAATTTATTCAACATGAAAAAAAAGAATTTAAAAAACTTAAACTTTAAGAAAGAAACCATTTCCAGGCTTTCTAGCGAAACGATCGTAGGAGGTAATATCGAGGTGAATGGTAGATCCGTTCCATTTTATGAAACATGCGCCTCTTGCCCCCACACGTCAATAAACGTTGATTGTAATTGGTCTCAATACACGACAGGAGACAAACCTCCTAAATTATTCGGTTAGCAATTATAGTCAGATAAGGCATTATAATGCTTTATCTGACTTTTAAAAAACATAAAATGGGTATGCATTTAATTTCCAAACAAGGATTTGATTTTCAGATAGGTATTTTAGTTTCAGAAATGGAATATATCAGAAAAGAAACCTATGCTTTACTAGAAAAAAACAAACTAACAATTGGTGATTTAGATTTTAATTTTGATGCTTACAGCAATAGTATCGGTACTTTATTATTACATATTGCTTGTCATGAATTTAAATTTCAATTACATCATTTTTATAATAGGGGTATGACTGAAGATGAATTCAAATTATTTAGAAATGCTATGCCATTTACTATGCAAAAACGATTGGTTTTTGGAAATGATTTGGCTTTCTATACTAAAGAATTACAAATCATTAGAGAAAATACAATATCCTATTTAAAAAAATTAAATGATGAATGGTTATTTAAAGAAATAGTACTTTCTAACGGTAAAAATATAGGAAATTACTATTACCATCTAAGGCATGTACTAGACGATGAAATCAATCATCAAGGTCAAATGAAGATTATTTTAAAACGATTGCATCTAGAGAACATAAAACACTCCAAATGAAATATCAAAAATAGGATGTTACGCCATTTTTTATCGTAGACTAGAATGGGATTCCCTCCGGAGTCTATGCTGAGCGAAGCCGAAGTAAGGGAATACAATGAAGGAGACTGTCTAAAAAGTACTTTTAGTTTGTCAAACTGAGCCTGTCGAAGTTTTAAACTTTTGATGATCGATACCCCTTCGACAGGCTCAGGGTGACAATACTCTTGTTTGGATACTTTTTAGAAAGTCTCTTTAGGAGGGAGTGAGGGCCTACATCCCGCGTTCTTTCTGAATGGTTTCGTAGGCTTCTTGTACGTTTCTGAATTTTTCTTCGGCGCCTTTTCGGTAGGCCTCATCCATGTCCATTAACTTATCGGGATGGTATTTTTTTGCCATCGTACGGAAGGCTTTTTTAACCTCGTCGTTGGTAGCGTCTTTTTGTATTTCGAGAATTTTATAGGCACTCTCCGCATTTTTAAAGAACATCGCTTTGATGCTTTCAAAATCTTGAAGGTTAATTCTGAAATGGCCTGCAATTTCTGACATGACCTTTACTTCAGGTTCGCTCACATGCCCATCGGCTTGGGCAATGCCAAATAAAAAATGTATGATTTGTAAGCGTACTTCATAGCGTGTACGCATATTTAGGTATTGACACACACGTGAAGCAGATACTTCTCGTTTTTTTATAACGTCATTAAACGTTCTAAACGTAGCATTGGCGCGTTCTTTCCCGTAGGCTCTTACAAAATATTGACGGGCATAGTCTAGCTCTGTTTGGCTGACAGTCCCATCTGCTTTGATCACAATGGAGGCAAGTGAAAGTAAGTTAAGTTCAAAATCGCCAGGAGAAACCGTTTGCTGTGTCGCTTGGTCAAAAACATCTTTAAAACCTCTTCTTTGAGAGCCTTCTGTATTTGGAGACACTAACCTATCAATCAGACCTCCCAATAAATAGCCTGCAAAAGCACCAAATATCCCACGTACAGCAAAACCAATAACAGCACCTATATATTTAATCATGTATACTTCTTATTACTAAAGAACCACAAAAATAAGGGTTCTGGTATATATGACGTAAGATTGTTGTTGTTGTTACGAAAAATAATCGTCAGCTGTATGAAACGTTGGAGTAGGTTTAAAAAGTAATGACATCATTCTTATGAGTAATCTCATGGCCTGCCATAATCTCTTTTAATTCTGTTGTACTTAAACTTCTTCCGATTTTCGATAAATTTTTCATAATTAATGGTTTTTTTGTTGTTCTAAAAACACTCAATCACCGAAAATATAAAATCTTAATTAACTATAAATTAGAATTTTACGTTTTACATCATAGTCATAAACTCCTCAATATGAAAAAATACCACTCTTATACAATACAAGAAATATCAGTGACTGCTTGCCGTAACAGAGCTTTCTTTATGTCCTAATCTATTTCTTGACGCTTATTTTTTTTAGTATATTGATGGTTAGATATATACATTTTTATTTACAGATATTTAGTTATGAAAAATTTTAGAGAACGCTTGAGTGTTTTGGTGATAGGTATTTCTGCCATCGTTTTAATGTATGTTACCTTTAAAATCCTTTCTCATAAAGATGCTGACTCTGATGATTATCAATTTGTATATTCATCTATATTACCATTGCTAGGGACTTGGGTAGGTGTCGTACTTGCTTTTTATTTTGGAAAAGAAAATTATGAAGCAGCGAGTAGACAATATGAAAAAATGATTGATAAACTTACACCTGAATTACTGGATGATGTAATGGTTAATCAAATCATGATTAGTAAAAAAACCATGGTTTTAAAAAAATGGGAGGATATCAAAACAAAAACCGTCAAGGATATTATTGATTTTATGATGGACGTTGATAAGTCTAGACTCCCCATACTTGATGCACAGGGAAAAGTAAAGTATATCATTCATGCGTCTATTTTATCAAAACCTATTAAAGATGCTTCTAATAAAAGCAAACCTGTTGACACTTCTCAAAAAATGGAAGATTTTATAAAAAACTATGCTGGCATTGCGGATCAGATTCTCTTAGTAAAAGAAAATGAAATTCTAGAAAATGTAAGGGAAAAACTGAATGCAACGCCCAACTGTAAAGATGTTTTTGTAGAAGATGCTAATGGAACGTTGCTAGGATGGCTAACTGACACTTTGGTCTTACGCTATATCAATTCTAAAAAAGGAAGCATTCCAAATTCCTAGCATATATCTTAAATTAACTGACATAATTACACTGTAAAAATTAAGGAACACTTTTTGTACCTTTGTACTCAAAATAAATTGATTATGTATCCAGCAGATTTAGTAAAACCAATGCGTGAAGACCTAACCAAAAATGGCTTCACAGAATTACATACAACAGACGACGTACACGCAGCAATGAAAAAAGAAGGAACAACTCTTATGGTTGTAAATTCTGTTTGTGGCTGTGCTGCTCGTAATGCACGTCCAGCAGCTGTCCATGCTATACACAACGGTAAAAAACCAGATAATATCTTTACAGTGTTTGCAGGAGTAGACGGTGAAGCCACCGATCTTGCTCGTAGCTTTATGGTACCGTTCCCTCCTTCTAGCCCATCGATGGCTTTATTTAAAGATGGAGAGCTTGTACACATGTTAGAGCGTCATCACATTGAAGGGCGTCCAGCAGAGATGATTGCAGAGAATCTTATCGACGCTTTTGATGAGCATTGCTAGACAACATTTCATATGTAAAATTGATAGAAACCGTTCTTATATAGAACGGTTTTTTTATTTTTATGCTTTCGCGAAAGCTTACAAAACCCATTTAATTATTAAGGTAAAATCTGTTATTTTACAGAGATTTTCCAGAAATACGAACGCGTAGGAAAACGACATCAAAAACCTTATAAAAAATACTTCATGACAGATGACCAACTTATAGAAAACACCATTTCTTTTGTAAAGAGAACCCTTGCAAACGCTGAGGGAGGCCACGATTGGTTTCATATAGAACGGGTCTATAAAAATGCAGTTCATATCGCTCAAGGCGAAAATGTAAACGCACTGGTCGTCGCTCTTGGTGCTTTGCTACACGATATTGCAGATTCTAAGTTCTTTAATGGAGACGAGACGATCGCCCCAAAGATGGCTAGCGAATTTTTATTAAGTCAAAATACCGATAGTGCGATTATAGAACATGTAGTGCAGATTATAAAGAATATTTCTTTCAAAGGAGGAAACAAGGAGCAAACATTCACTTCTCTAGAACTAGATGTCGTACAAGACGCAGATCGACTGGATGCCATAGGTGCTATTGGAATTGCAAGAACCTTTAATTATGGCGGGTTTAAAAACAGAAAGATCTATGATCCTTCTATTGCTCCAAATCTTGAGATGACTCCCGAACAATATAAAGCATCTACAGCGCCTACCATTAATCATTTTTATGAGAAATTATTACTTCTCAAAGATAAAATGAATACAAAAACAGGACGTTCTATAGCAGAAAAACGCCACCAATACATGGAGGCGTTTCTGAAACAATTTTATGCGGAGTGGGAAGGAAACGTATAGTTTCTCTCTTGTTCTGTGAATGCTGTGTACGCTTTCGCGAAAGCGTACTATAAAAGAATCTTTCCTAAAGTCACTTTATCAGATTGATTAAAGAGCTTTACTACCTTTACTTCTTTAGTCTCTTTTGAAGTACCATAGTTTCTGTAAACCGTATACTTTAAGAACGGAGGAAGCACATAATCACCTGGATCTCCTAAGTATTGTATATTAATTAACCATTCTCCTTTGGGAGCATCGTCTATAATAAATTCTTCTGTTTGGAAACCTTGTGCTAATTCTGCTTCTAATCGCTCTTTACTCTCTTCTAGTGTGTGTGGCCATTTGAAAAACTTCTTGTCTGGATTTACAAACTGAAATTCAAAAGGAACAGTAGGATCAGACCACTCAATCACCATACGAATGTCTAGATCAAAGTCTGTCGTTAACCATTCATTAGGTAACCTTTCAAAATCAATTTTATCTTTATGTAAAACAACTAGATGCTTGAGTTCGCTCTGTAATGGTTTTTCTAATCCTTCAAAATTGACTCCTTTAATTTGTTCTCCGAGCATATTGATATATAACTCTAACGCTTGATTGTATTTTCCAACTTCTTTTTCTTGATATATCAAAGCAAGATCACGATACGATTGTGCCTCAGAAGGGGCAATTTTTAAGATTCGCTCATATGCCCAAGCGGCTTTTTGGGCATCACCTCCTACTTCGTACAAATAAGCAAGCGTGCGTAACGCTTTTGTATTGTTTCTAGAGATATAGGCAAGGTCTTCACGTACTTTGTTTGCTAAGTTCTTATCTACTTGATCAAAATGTTTGGCTACATCTACATAAAATTCTAATGGAGAAGATTGTGTTGTAGATATTTTCTTATACAGCTTAAACTGATCATTTTTATTAGGAAGTTTGCGCATACGTACTATGTATGAGGGTGTGATATCCTCCATATTTTTTACGGCGCTTTCTGCATAGTCATTTCCTTTTACGAGTGCTGTATTTTCTTTTGGTTTGTCAACTTCCCTATACACCTGATCTCTTGTTTTAATAATAAACGCACCCCCAGCACCAAGTGTCCCGTACCGTGACGTTGCTGATGTCGATTTTAAAACAGATATACTTACGATTTGCTGTACGTCTATAAAATTAGGAACATCTTGATAAATAGCGCCATTAATAATCCAAATAGGAGGGATATTGTTAGTAACTGATAGGTTTCCTCCTCTAATTTTATAGACCACTTCACTTCCGCTAAAAAGTCCTCCCTCTACACTAACTCCTGATACTTTACCCTGAATAAGTTGTTGCAAGGTGGTTGCACCAGCAGCAAAATCGTTTTCAGTGAGTTCACTTACAGCATATCCTAATTTATCTTTGCTTTCTCTACCATTACTAGTTCGGATCGTATTATCAACTCTTTTATCACCTTCTAAAACAATCTCGCTTAATTCATCACTCTTTGAAATAATCTCAACAGTACCAATATCTTTTCTTTCGACTAAGACTTCTTTAGAAAAATAGCCTATTTTACTAATGACAAGAATATCTCCCACGGCAGCCTGTATGGCAAATTTTCCTTGTCTATTTGTAGATACTTCATCAAAACTTCCTTTTTTCGTAATCACCGCATCTCCCAAAGGACCGCTTAAGTCTACGATCTCACCGATGATTCCGCTTTTTACAATAGCTTCATCAAGAACTTGAGAAGCTTCGTTTTCAATGTCTCCTACAGGTACATATGCTCCAGAAGTATATTGAGCAAGTCGCTTCATGTAAGTACCATTATCTGTTTGTGAGATACTAGCCAGTGTATACACAGGTGTTTCTTGTTGCACTTTTAATGTTCCAAAATTTGGGTCTCCATTAGAAGAAAAAAGAATAGCATCTACGCCTGATGTATCTAAAATTCCATAATTAGAAGGCCCCCCGTATTCTAATGAGTTTATGAGGGTGCGCAGTGTTGATAGATATCCATCTCTAACGGTAATGACCTCTTCTTTTTGGATTTCATACCCAAAAGCAACAAACTCAATTTTTAAACTCTTATTGGAGTCTACAAAACTTTCAATGTACGCTAATTCTGCTTCTATATCTCTTCCTAACATATCTTCAGAGATGTCCCAAAAAAGTTTTACAGACTTCACCGCTTTATCACCTTCTTGTTTGGTCGAAGGCTCCAACTGTATGGTACTTGATCTATTAAATAATGTACGTACTGCTTTAGCATCTAGAGCGATCGTTTCATATCCCTCTGCGCTAATAATTAACTCACTTTTATCGCCTAGCACCTCGTGATATCTGCGATAATTAAAACGTCCTTTTTCGTCTGTAATCTCACCAACTCCTTGGTCATTTACACCTATTTTGGCATTGACGATGGGTGTTTTAGTGCCTGCATTGACAACCGTTCCTCTAAAAACAGTTTGTGCTCCTACACTCATAGTGCTACACAGGATAAGTAATATGATGGATAGTTTGTTATACATTTTCATATAATGGATGCTCTTCTTTTTTTGATTGTGTGAAATTATAGTCTTATTTTATTTTATAAAGGTGGTTTAACCTTTTTTTATAATTCTTCCGAGTCTCTTTTAGGATTAATTAACACTTTACACGCCGTAAAGATATAATCCCTCTTACTGTTAGATTGTTAATCACCGTTAACGAACGTTAACGCCTTATTTATCTCAATACCATAAGTCCTACATCTTTTGATTATGTTACAACTTTATTGAAAAAATTACAACGTATCACAAAAGGTCTAGGGCTTAGACTTCTTTTATTGAAAAAAGTTTGAAAGGATCTGTTTTAAAAAACAATTTTACTAAGGGTCACTTTTTTATTTTCTCTTAAAAGTCGAATCATTTTCACTTCTTTGGTTTCATTAGGTAAACCATAATTTTTATAAAAAGTATATTTTATGACTAACGGGATTAAATATTCTTGTGTAAGGTCAGTATACTCTAAATTAACCAACCATTCGCCTTTAAAAGCATCGTCAAGTACAAATTCTTCCATTAAGGTTATCTTCTTATCATTGCCTTTAAATTTTTCAGATTTAGAAGTATCCCAATCAAAAAATCGTTGGTCTGGGCTTACAAATTGTAATTTAAATTTTGCATTAGACTCAGACCAATTCAACAAAAGTCGACCATCCATCATACTATTTGCTTCAGAAAAATTACTCAAATCATCTCCAGAAAACAGTTCCTCTCCATATAAATTGATCATCCTATTAAGCTCATTGGTAAGTATGGGCTTCATTTTATTAAAATCGATATTGTTCACTTTGTTTACAAGCATTTGTTTGTATAAGTCCAATGCCTTGTCGTAGACTCCATTTGCTTCATAAATCATGGCAAGATCGCGATGTGATTGTGCTTCTAGAGGTCTTATTTTCGCTATTCGTTCATATATATACGCTGCTGCTTCATTTTTTTTAAACTGCTCAAAATACCCCGCTACAATACGTAATACTTTGGGGTTCTTTGACGCAATTGTTAGCACATTGGACATCACTTCAAAAGCAATATCCAAATCCCATTTTGACATGATTTCAGCTGCTTCTATAAAATAATTGACATCAACACTATTGGGGCTATTCTTCTTATAATTTTGATAGGCACTCTGAAAGTTTGTCTCTTTTGCTAGAGATCCTATGAGAACGTTATTAGAAAAAGAGGATTCATAAAAGTCTAAACGATCAGTGTATTGATTCAATAAGGTTGCTTTCTTCTCTTCAACGACACCATCTATTCCTCGCTGGAATTTTTTTGTTCGAATAACAATCAATCCTCCCCCTCCGTCAGGACCAAATCTATTAGAGGCGGTAAGCGGATTAACAATAGATATACTAGAAATTTCCTGAGGATCAATATACGGTACACTCCCCTGATCAAAAATAAGTCCATCAAGCATAATTGCTGGTAGGCTTACGCCTGAAGACATTCCTGGCGACCTGTAGCCTCTGGGGAAAGATAAAAAACCCCCAACTTCTCTTCTGACTAATGTTTTATCAAATAGTACGTCTTGAAGTCTTTCATAATGTGCGTCTATATCAGCACTTGTAATTTCATAAGTAGCATACGTTACCCGTTTACGCTTTGTAAAAGGAATTGATTTTTTCTTTGCTTTTCCAGAAATAGTAACTTCATTAAGAAGATCTCCCTCTGGTTTCATCTGAACTGTTAGTAATGAGGAGAGGTCAGTTATCTTTACATTTTCTGTCGTTGCCCCTAGGTATGAGAAAGACAAATCATCTCCAATACCTGCTTGAATACTAAAATCTCCCTGCGCATCTGTGACTTCTTCTATATAGGTTCCTCGTATTCTTACACGAACTCCCTGAAGAGGAATACTGTCTAATGTAACATTCCCTTTTACCCAATAGCTCTTATCTTCCTTTTGTTCATATACTTCAAAATCTTCTACGTCATACTGTAAAAAAGACAATGCCTTTTCTGTATTTGTTTTAGTAAGATTGATATAATGACCGTCTGTATACAGCGAAAGTGACTGTAATCTTTCTTCATCACTCGTTCCTAAAGAATTTATAGTAAAAACCGGAGCATCATACATAGTTTTTAAAGATCCTATAAACGAGGTCGCATCAGAAAATAAAAAAACAAGATCAGGATCAAAATCTGATGTATACGCAATGTGATCGTAATTTGCCATCCCGTCATAGAAAACCTGTTCTAAGGTTTCTTTAAAAGCAGCATTTGAATCTCCTTTTTTATGATCAAAATACAGGACCTCTCTCAGACGACTCCCAAACACGACCAATTCTATTTTTGAATCTTTCAGAGATTTTAAATAGCTAGCTAATAGGTCATATTCCTTTTCAAAATCTCTTTTTTTCATAGAGCGAGAGGCATCCCAAAATATCGTAATTCGCTCTGGGGTTTCTCGTTCTTTGGTAAGATCAAAAAACTTGCTTTTTAACTGCCCTACTCTCAAAGAAAACGCAATGCCTTTGCCTCTATATCTTTTCCAACCATCTTGACTTATCGCCCTTGTAAATGAAATAACTCTTGTGTCTGAACCTGCTATAGCAATGGCGAGTTGCTCTCCATATACTTTGACAAGCTCTATACTCACAACAATATCATCATCTACAATAATATTATAAGGACTAAGATCAATGGAGACATCACTTACATCTCTACGTACTGTATGATAAATTTGAGAATTTACTAGATTCTGTAAAGGATATTTCTTTTTGTAATCATATACATTGACACGAAGTAAGATACTGTCTGTTTTATTCTCTACAAGCTTAAAATCAAGATTGAGTAACTTCGTTTTCTTTTTTTTAATCCGAATTCGTGTGGCAATTTCTCCTCCTAATCCTTGTCGATCTTTCCAATAACCAAAATGCTTCTCTGTATAATTTGTGTACCCTATACTTTTTTCTTCCTCTATATACTTTTCTACAATGACCTCCTCTAATCCTATGGGTTGTGAAGAAAGTTGAATTACAGAAAAATCCTGCGAAGTATCCCTTATTTCTGCTAATGTATACGTCTTGGTTTTATACCCAATAATAGATACTTGTAAAATATCAGTGGCCGATAACCGGTCTGGTACTATAAACTCAAAATATCCATCTTCATCAGTAACCGTTCCTATTCCTTTTTTTACAACCCCTACATTCACATAAGGAATAGGATTTCCAGAGGTGGCATCTATAACTTTCGAACGAAGCACAGATTGCCCTTCTGCTTGATGAAAAGCTAAGAGAAAAACAAGACACGAAATTAGTATATTTTTCATTTCTCAAGGGTACGCTTTCGCGAAAGCATAAAAATTACAACATCACTTTTCCTAGGGTCACTTTATCAGATTGTTTAAAGAGTTTTACGATCTTAATCTCTTTGGTTTCCTCTGGGGTTCCGTAATTTTTATATACGGTGTACTTCAAAAATGGAGGTAATACATAATCTCCCTCATCGCCTAAATACTGGATATTTATCAACCACTCGCCAGGAGGCGCGTCATCGATAATGAACTCCTCAGATTGATATCCCTGCGCCTGCTCTTCAACCAACCTATCTCGGTTCTCATCCAACGTATGCGTCCACTTAAAAAACTTCTTATCTGGATTTACAAACTGAAACTCAAAGGGTACCGAACGATCTGACCAATCAATCACCATACGGATGTCTATATCAAAACCAACACGTAACCACTCATTGGGGAAGCGCTCAAAATCTACTTTATCCTTATGTAACGTTAATAAACGACTTAACTCATTGCGAAGCGAATTCTCCAATCCTTTAAAATCAACACCCTTGATTTGCTCTCCTAACATATTATAGTATAATTCTAATGCCTCATTATACTTCCCAATTTCTTGGTAGATCAATGCCAAATCTCTATACGATTGCGCCTCTGATGGTGCTATTTTTAAGATACGTTCATAGACAAGTGCTGCTTTGTCATAATCCCCTGCTACTTCATAGATATAACATAATGTACGTAACGCTTTGGTGTTATTCCTTGAAATATAGGCAAGGTCAGCGCGCACCTGATTTGCCATGTACTTATTGATTCCTTCAAAATACTGCGCCACATCTACATAAAACTCTAATGGAGATTCTTGTGTTCTTGAGATACGCTGATAGGCTTCAAATTGCTCCTGCAGATCAGGAATCTCACGTAGTCGAAGGATATATTCTGGTAAGGTAGAAGTATCTATATCACGCGTTGAGGCTTCTGTATATTCATTACCATTCACCAATGCTGATTGTTGTGCCTTCTTTGCCTTGTCTTGAAAACTAACTTCTTTGGTTTTAATTAAAAAAGCACCTCCAGCCGCTAAAGTACCATAACGAGATGTCGCCGTGGCTGATTTTAATACCGTAATACTAGCAATCTGTTGTACATCTAAAAAATTAGGTGGATCTGGATAAGGGATTCCGTTAACAATCCAAATAGGTGGAATTTCATTTTCAATAGACTGATTACCGCCTCGGATCTTATACACTACGTCACTACCACTATACAATCCACCTTCTACAGTGACACCTGATACTTTACCCGTGATTAATTGCTGTAGGTTTGTCGCACCATCGGCAAAATTATTTTCCGTAATCTCTGATGCTGCATAGCCTAACTTATCTTTATTTACACGACGTCCATCACTACGCTCAATCGTATTATCTACACGCTTATCTCCAGCGACGATCACTTCATCAAGCGCATCATTTTTAGGAGTAAGCTCTATACTTCCAACATCCTGGGTTTCTATACGTACTTCTTTAGGAAACATCCCTGTATTACTTATGACCAACACATCCCCTAGAGATGCTTTTATCGCAAAAGCTCCTTGTGCATCAGTATACACCTCATCAAAACTACCTTTCCGCGTAATAGTCGCGTCTGATAAAAATCCATTAATAGACCTAACAACACCTCTTACCAATACCTTTGAAGAACTATCCAATAAAGGATCTGATAAAGACGTAACTTCTTCCTCATAATCATTACCATCAACCAATGGAGATGGTATTTCTTTATTTTCTAAATTTAAAGAATCATCATATGCTATTGTGGTGATTCTTATCACGCCTCCTCCTCCTTGTCCTACAGCTGCAGAGAAAGCAGCATTCACCACTTCTATTTTAGCGACTGTATCTATATTTATAAAATCGAGTATGCTCTGATCATAAAGAACCCCATCTAGAAGAACCCCAAAAGGTCCATTGGTAGCAGAACGAGGGTTTACAATTACTTGGTTAGGATATACACCCACAGTCTGAGTTCCCGAAAACCTACCTGAAATAAGATCAATAATATTATGCGTATTGTATTTTTTGATTTCATCCTTGGTTAACACTTTTTGGCCATACAGTTTTTGTTTATACTCTTCATTTGTGGCTTCTATGCTTTTAAGCTCCTCAGACTTATTTTCTCCATTCAAAACAACCTCGTTTAACATATCACTTTTAGGCACCAAATTAACGGCATAAGAAGTCTTATCATCTACCACAAAACCTGTAGGGTACATTCCTAAATAAGACACCACTACTTGATCTCCTTCTTTTGCATACATTTTAAAACTACCATCTACCTTAGAATTATATTCTTCAAAGGTTCCTTTTTTGTTAATAGTCGCTCCCTGAATGGAGTTTCCTAGGCTTGTTACTTTTCCTGTAATTTCTTTAAATGAAGAGGCAATCACTTCATTAATACCAGTCACCTCCTCGGTATAATCATTGTCTTTTGCAAGCGCTGAGTTTTTTTGTTTTGCTTTTGCTAATGGAGCATTTTTAGTCGTAATAATAACTGCCAAACCTTGCATAATCCTTCCGTAACGCGTCGTAATTGCAGGAGATTCTTTAATAACAATAGATTCAATGTCTTGATCTAAAATAGCCAACGCTTCGTCAATATTACCAAGAGCTGGTCCGCTTACATTATTGGATGGGTTATAAATTAATCTATCATTGATAAAGAAAGCGGGTTCTCTTTCATTTATTAATAATCGCACCCCACTAGAAGTATATGAAATACGCACTCTTTTGAAATGTTCTCTAATCACATATTCTAACGGTTTTCCATCTGGTTTAATATCACTACTCGTTATATAAAAATCTCCTAAACTTGTGACCCCACCTGGAATATGAGGAGATACTTTTCTTCCTCTTATTTCTTTATCTCCTACAATGATTTTTTCTATTTTCTTTTCTAGTACGACTTCATCCAATACGTCGCTGTCTGGTAATAGTTCAATACTAACATTCTTTTTATCTGAGACTAACACATCTTTTGGGAACATCCCTAAATAGCGAACTTGTAAAATATCTCCCTCTTTTGCTGGTAATTCAAAACTTCCATTGGCTTTTGTCAAATACTCGGTGTAGTCTCCTTTTTTAATAATAGACACTTCCTGTAATGGTTTGCCAAGGCTGGTCACACTTCCGCGTATCACAGGGCCTTGCACTTTTTCAACGGTAGTTTTACGATTTGAACTCACCCCTTTGTATTCTTGTATGGGTGTATACCTTCCTTGCGTATATTTTGCAAGGGAAGTCATATAGTCTTTTTCTGTAGCTATCTTTTTACTAGCAATCGCATATACAGGTACTTCTTGAGATACCTGAAAGGTTCCAAAATTAGGATTCCCATTAGAACTTAAAATCACAGCATCTGCATCTGCTATATCCAATACATCATAGTTTGAAGGACCATTGTAAATCAGTCCACTTACGCTTTCGCGAAAGCGGGAAATATCTCCATCCCGAATGGTGATTAACTCTTCATTGCGAACTCCATAATCAAATACAACCAATCGTAACGTAAGGTCTTTATAAATCGAAACATACTTTTCAACATACGCAACCTCTGCTTCTACATCTCTGCCTTGCATATTTTCTGAAACATCCCAAAAAACAGTCAGGTCTTTGATTTTCCTACTCTGTTCTTTTTGAGTCCTAGGTTGTAATTCAATTTTGCTGGATATATTAAAAAGAACACGTACTTTTTCTGCATCTAGCTGTAAAGATTCATACCCAGAAGCACTCACTACAAGTTGACTATCTGCGTTTACAACCTCATGATACTTTCTGTAATTAAAAAATCCTTTGTCGTTGGTAATTTCACCAACTCCCTGATTATTGATTCCTACACGTGCATTTGAAATAGGTTGTTTTGTTGTAGCGTCAATGACAGTACCTCGAAATACCGTTTGAGCCGTACCAACGATACTGTATAGTAATAACAGTATCATGGATAGTTTATTAAATATTCTCATAACATAGCATTTTTAAAAATTAATATTTTTTCTTTTTCTTTTCTTTTTTTGAATGATGTAGCAATTTGTTAGGTATTATTTTTATTAAAGAACCACTTTCCCTAACGTTACTTTATCAGATTGTTTAAAGAGTTTCACCACCTTAATCTCTTTAGTCTGTTCTGGGGTTCCATAGTTTTTATAGACCGTATACTTCATAAAAGGAGGTAATACATAATCCCCTTCATCACCTAAGTACTGGATATTAATCAACCACTCTCCAGGAGGCGCATCATCTATGATAAACTCCTCAGATTGATATCCCTGTGTCTGCTCTTCTTCCAATCGGTCTCGCGTC
The DNA here is from genome assembly GCA_964351845.1 of uncultured Flavobacteriaceae bacterium. GTDB lineage: Bacteria > Bacteroidota > Bacteroidia > Flavobacteriales > Flavobacteriaceae > Dokdonia. Next base: position 29,055 of record CAYGQJ010000052.1, read on the forward strand.
TCCTCCAGCGTATGCGTCCACTTAAAAAACTTCTTGTCAGGATTCACAAACTGAAACTCAAACGGCACCGAGCGATCTGACCAATCAATCACCATGCGGATATCAATGTCAAAATCTGAACGTAACCACTCATTAGGAAAACGCTCATAATCTACCTGATCCTTGTGTAGGGCAAGCAAATGACTCAACTCATTCTTTATAGACTTCTCTAGACCTTGAAAGTTCACCCCCTTGATTTGCTCTCCTAACATATTATAGTATAGTTCTAAAGCCTCATTGTATTTCCCAATCTCTTGGTAGATCAATGCCAAATCTCTGTAGGATTGTGCCTCAGAGGGAGCTAACTTTAGGATACGCTCATAAATAAGCGCTGCTTTTTCATAGTCTCCTGCCGCTTCGTAGATATAACACAGTGTACGTAAGGCTTTGGTATTATTTCTTGAGATATACGCAAGATCTGCTCTCACCTGATCAGCCATGTCCTTATTAATCCCATCAAAATACTGTGCTACATCTACGTAAAATTCTAAGGGAGATTCTTGGGTCCTAGAAATACGCTGATACAACTCAAATTGCTCTTGTAGATTAGGAACCTCTCGTAAACGAAGAATGTACGATGGTAGTGTCGAAGTGTCTATGCTACCTGTAGAGGATTCTGTATATTCATTACCACTCACTAATGCAGACTTTTGAGCCTTCTTAGCCTTGTCTTGAAAACTAACCTCTTTCGTCTTGATTAAAAAAGCGCCTCCAGCGGCTAAAGTCCCATAACGAGACGTTGCTGATGCTGATTTTAAAACCGTAATACTAGCAATCTGTTGTACGTCTAAAAATTCTGGCGGATCTGGATACGGGATGCCATTAACAATCCAAATAGGCGGAATCTCATTCTCTATAGATTGATTCCCTCCTCGGATCTTATACACGACTTGACTCCCACTAAACAAACCTCCTTCTACACTAACACCAGAAACCTTACCTGTAATCAATTGCTGTAGGTTCGTTGCACCGTCAGCAAAATCATTCTCTGTAAGCTCTTGCGCTGCATAGCCCAGCTTATCTTTGTTGATACGACGTCCATCACTACGTTCTATCGTATTATCCACACGCTTATCGCCAGAAACGACTATTTCATCAAGTTCATCATTTTTGGGTGTAAGTATTATAATACCCATATCTTTAGATTCTACCAATACCTCTTTGGTAAACATCCCTGCTTTACTCACGACCAATACATCTCCTAGAGCAGCCTTGATCTCAAAACGCCCTTGAGTATCGGTGAACACCTCATCAAAACTCCCTTTTCGGGTAATAGTAGCCTCTGCTAAAAAGCCCTTAAGGTCCTTGACAACTCCTACAATAGCTTGCTTAGAAGACTGATTCAATGTTTTTGTTACTAAAGTGCTAACTTCTTCTTTATACTCATTTCCCTTCACCAATGCAGAAGGCGTTTTTGAAGTTGCAACACCTGAATAAACAGTCGTTGTTATCTCAACAACACCATTTGCTCCTATACTACCATAACGTACAGATCCTGCCAAACCTTTAATTATAGAAATACTCTCTACACGGTCAGGGCTTGTAAAAGGTCTAGGCACATTAGGTGTGTATATGGCCCCATCAATAACAATCAACATTTTTCCTTGATCTGGTTTTGATTCTACTCTGCTATTTATTACAGTTAATCCTTCTAATGGATTGTCTGTTGCTTTAATTCCTGCAAATTTTCCATTTAATACAGTACTTAAATCTGGTGCGCCTAGTGAAATCTCTTCTCTTTGTAATACTTTTATATCATAGCCTATTTTATCTTTATTTACTAACCCTAGACCTGTTTGTACTTTTTCTTCTTCTTTTTCTTTTCCATTACCCTTAAGTACTACCTCATCCAACACATCATTTTTAGGGACTAAATCAATCGTATACCTCTTCTTGCCATCTATAACAAAACTTTTCGGGTACATCCCCAGATAATAGACAACCCATTGATCTCCTTCATTAGCAGGAAGTGCAAAGCTACCATCTGCTTTTGAGGTGTATTCTTCAAAAGTGCCTCTTTTAATAATCGTAGCTCCTTGAATGGATTTTCCAAGGCTTGTGATTATTCCTGTAATTTGAGATGTGCCAGCAACGATATCTCCAGATATAGACTGTACTTCTTCGGTATACTCATTCCCTTTGACAAGGGCAGAAGCAGGTTTGACACTTGGATCTGTAAATTGATTTGTATTTACAAGAATGGCCCTTCCATTCACTCCTGCTACAATTCCATATTGTTTTTTTACAGAAATAGATTCTATAATCATAGGATTAAGATTTTCAAATTGTAATAAATCTACAAGTTGCCCATCTATAAAGTAAAAAGGTTCCTCACCTCTTACTAAAAGCTTCCCATCCTTCTTGTTTACTCCTGCAAGTTTACCATCTAAACCATCTATCGTATTTACAAATTGATCAAAATTAAAATCATCTCTTGTCAATGTGATCACGTCAAATCTGGATTTTCCTAACTTGTATTGCCCTGTTTCCAGTATAGGACCTGCCACTTCAGGCTCTACCGTTTTGGCATCTCCAGTAAGCACAACCTCATCTAGCACATCACTTTTAGGTAATAAATCTACCTCAATCGACTTAGAAGTGTCTTCAATCAAGACAAATTTAGAGTACATCCCTAAATATTTTACAGATAGGATATCTCCTACATAGACATTGGTCACAAAAGACCCATCTGCCGCAGAAGTCACTTCATCAAAGGTTCCTTTCTTAGTAATGGTAGCTCCTTGAATGGGCTTACCTAGGCTCATTACTTTTCCACTAATTTGTTTTGAAGAAGATTCAATAATGCCGTTTTTAATCGCCGCCACCTCTTCGGTATACTCATTTCCTTTGACAAGCGCTGAATTCCCTCTCTTCTTTTTAGATAAATCAACAGATTTTGTAGTGATGATCACCGCAAATCCTGGAATGACAGGACCGTAGCGACTTGTCATAAAAGGAGAATCTTTGATAACAATAGATTCTATATCCCTATCTAAAATAGCTAATGCCTCATCTATATTAAAAATCTTTCTACCATTGATATAAAAACTTGGGCTTACATCTTTGATCGTTAATGCTACTCCTTGAGGTGTGTATGTAATACGAACTCTTTTAAAGTGATCTCTAATCACATATTCTAATGTTTTTGCATCTGGTGTAATATCATCTGCCGTGATATAGCGATCAAGAGCACCTGTCACACCCCCAGAAATATAAGGAGATATCTTTCTTCCTTTTATTTCTTTATCACCCACAATAATCTTCTCAATTTTCTTCTCTATAACAACTTCGTCCAGCACATCATTTTCAGGAAATAATTCTATAGTCATATTTTTTTCTGATACGAGCACATCTTTGGGGAACATTCCTAGATAACGAACTTGTAAAATGTCTCCTTCTTTTGCAGGTAGTTCAAACGTTCCATTGGCTTTTGTCAAATACTCTGTATAATCTCCTTTTTTAATAATCGATACTTCCTGTAATGACTTGCCTAGGCTAGTCACACTTCCGCGTATCACAGAGCCTTGCGTCTTTTCAACGGTTGTTTTACGATCTAAAACAATACCATCGTATTCTTGCATGGGTGTATAGTTTCCTTGGGTATATTGCGCTAACGTGCTCATATAATCATCTTTCACCCCGTCCTCTTGACTCGAAATAGCATACACTGGGATATCTTGAGAAACATAGAGTGTTCCATAATTTGGATTTCCGTTAGAACTCAGAATCACAGCATCTGCCCCTGTAATATCCAATACATCATAATTAGAAGGGCCATTGTAGACAAGGGCTTTTACGCTTTCGCGAAAGCGAGAAATATCGCCTCCCCGTATCACTATGCGCTCATCTATACGTATTTTATAATCAAATGCCACAAGACGCAACGTAAGGTCTTTATACTTCGAAACATACGCTTGAACATAGGCAATTTCTGCCTCCATATCCCTGCCTTGCATATCTTCTGAAACATCCCAGAAAACAGTAAGATTACTGACTACTTTATTTGCTTTTTTCTTAGAAGAAGGCTGTAATTCAATTTTACTTGATTTATTAAATAGAAAACGAACCTTTTTTGCATCTAACTGTAAAGATTCATAACCAGAGGCTCCCACCACAAGTTGACTCTCTGCATTTACAACCTCATGATACTTTTTATAATTAAAAAACCCTTTATCGTTAGTGATTTCACCAACTCCTTGATTATTAATCCCTACACGTGCATTTGCAATAGGCTGTTTGGTTGCTGCATCGATCACAGTACCTCGAAATACGGTTTGTGCCGTAGTGATTGTACTTGTTATTAATAGTACAATAATAAATAGTTGGTTACATATTTTCATATCATAGCATTTTTTATAAAATTATAACTCTTTCCCCTTCTTTTTCAGCGATATAACAGTTTGTTAAGCGTTATATTTTTGTTAAAGAACCACTTTCCCAAGTGTTACTTTATCAGACTGTTTAAAGAGTTTCACCACCTTAATCTCTTTGGTCTGCTCTGGGGTTCCATAGTTTTTATAGACCGTATACTTCATAAAAGGAGGTAATACAT